>JANQHO010000017.1 GCA_028277105.1 Owenweeksia sp.
ATACACTGGTAATAGTTCCAGGGAGGTAGAAACCGTTGATCTGCCCTGGCTGGTTCGTTACCGGGAAGAAGATATAGGTATATTAAAGCTGGATTGTGAGGGTTGTGAAGCCAGTGTTTTGGAAGTTCTTGATGAAAAACTGGTAAAAAGATTTCCGAGGATAATACTGGAAACAATGCCGGCAGTATTCAGTGATAAGGATCTCGTTCGCTTTTTAGCATCACTAGGTTATAAAGTTGAAGAATTCCCAGGAATGATAAAAGCAGAATTAGGTATTCCTTTTTTGGGAAACTAATCCTTTTTGTGGAATTAAAATCAAAACAGTAAAACGCTAAGGTACTGTAAAGTAGATTTTTACGAAATTTGCGTTTAGTGGTATACGTATTGGGTATATAGCAAATAGTAAAAAATGAACTACTTTAAGTTGAAAAAAAAACTACACATATTATTCATTCTGATAGTATCTATTCTTAGCACAACCTCGATTTTTGCGGAAGGTACTAAAGAACTGAGGCCCACCCAGGCTGATTTCGGGAAACTAAATCCATGGGATTGGGGAGGAGAATTTGCATCTTATAATGCGCCTCCCTCTAAACGGCTTAATGTTAGAATTCATGATCATACTAAAGAAAGGATATATCTGGGCTTTAATGCTTTTTATGGGGGCTCTACTTACCTAAGGATAAAAGATCCTAATGGCAATATAGTATTTGGGCCTTACCTGTTGCCAAAGAACCAGGGAGATAAAGGCTATATCCATACCTATGACGAAGCAGTGGCGGGACCCAATAAATACAATGCGTCAGGTTATGTTCCTATCAATATAGAACCCTCTATGAATGGTGACTATTACATAGAACTCAACCGGGATTTGCCCAACACTAAAACGCAACCTCCAATAGGAGTGAGAGGAGGCCATATCTATGAATACTTTGATATTACAGTAGCAGATACCGTAAATAATGTGATTGAGAACGGAAGGGTTTGGGCCAATGTATGGGCTTTAACTACCGGTAACGGAGGAAACCCTTTTAATGCCAAACTCTATGTTTTAAGAGAAGACAGCATCCGCTTCGAGATCGATTATAACGGTATTGATCCATTTGGTTTTGGTATTATTTCCAATTCATACGGTATTACCGACACTGGCACTATTGCTCAAAACAGAATGAGTATAGACGACCAGTTTCAACAAGGTACAGTACCTTATTCTCCCGAACACAAAATATTTCTCAATCCACCAGACACTAAAATATGGCCTTTTCCCAAAGTGCTTCCTTCTTTGGGCAACATCAATTCTGCATCTGTTGATCTGATCACCGGCTGCATAAGTATCGGTTACTGCGTCAATATTACAGCTACCAAGAAGGGTGAGGTTACTGTTGTGCTCGATCTTGATGGCACACCGGGATATCAGGCTGGTGGCAGGGACCGGCAAATTATAAGCCTGTTGGATGCGGGTAAGAATTGCGTTCCCTGGGATGGCTTTGATGGACTGGGAGATACCGCCCGATCAGCAGCTATCAGTATAAATTATCGCTATGAGTCCGGTTTTGTACATATTCCTATCTACGATGCGGAAAACCACCCGGCCGGTTATGTTTTTACCCTGTTATCAAGCCCTACCCAAAAAGATACTTTAAAGTTGTACTGGGACGATTCTAATTTCAATTCCAATCCCGTTTCCAATAAAAATCTTACCGGTTGTGCCTCCTTACCATGTCGGAACTGGATACAGAGTTATGGTAACGAACGCTTTCTGAACACCTGGGGCTTTGCTTACGAACAAAATATTAATCTGAGCAATGTACAGTTTGAGTTTTGTGCACCCAATATTGCTGATGACAGTGTGGTTGTTGACCAGGGACAAACAAAAGACTTCTTCCCTTTGCTCAACGATGATCCCGGGGCATCAACCTTCGATCCCGGTTCCCTGCAAATTACTTGCCCTCCGCAAAATGGAATAGCCGTACTCAACTCTCCGGCTATTCGCTACACCCCTAATCCCACTTTTTTGGGAACCGACAGTATATGTTATTACATCTGCAATAATGAATTTCCTCCACAATGTGATACGGGGGTGATATATATAGAAGTAAAAGATATCAATTTACCACCAGACGGAGGTGATATAAACGGGCTTCCGGTGGTTAATGATACCTCTGCTGTAATTACACTAGCAGAAGATAGCAGTATACAATTGTGCTTTAACTGGGTTGATAGTGATGGAGATAATATAACCCTGAGCTCACTTATCCAGGCACCGGCAAACGGTATTGCTACCAATATTGCAGGAGGGGATTCTTGTTTTAACTATACCCCTGATCCGGATTATACGGGTAATGATACCATAGCAGTAGAGATATGCGATGATGGAACACCTGCTCCCCAGTGTGATACTATTTACATTCCCATATTCGTAACACCCGTTAATGATAAACCTGATATTATTTCCGGTAATGGCATACCCGAAATAAGCGATACCATTACCGTTATTACTCTTAATGAGGATACACCTACCCAGGTGTGCCTGTCGCTCACCGATATTGACGGGGATAATCTCGATGTTAGCCAGGTACTGTTGAACCCTCAGCACGGAAGTATTAACAGTATCGGTACGGGCGATAGTTGTTTTACCTATAATCCCGCACCTGATTACAACGGCCCTGATATAATACAAGTATTGGCTTGTGATAACGGTAGTCCGGTATTGTGCGACTCTGTTTGGATAGAGTTTGATGTTTTGCCGGTTAACGATAAGCCCATTGCTAAAAACGATACTCTTTTCCTAGATCCCGGGATGACGGGTGCCAAATTCGTAATGATCAACGACTCTGATCTGGAAACCAAGGTCAACCTCAGCATTACCATTGTAGGTAATCCTACTAAAGGCACGGCAGTAAAAGTGGGTGATAGCATCAGGTATACTCCTTTTCCAAGCTTTACCCTGGGATTAGATACAGTTATCTATGCTGTTTGTGATACCGGTGCCCCTGTTTTATGCGATACGGCAATATTACTGATATCTGTACCTCTGAGTGATTTTCCCCCTGTAGCTAATGACGACTTTAGCAGTACTCCCGAGGACGTACCTGTTCTTATCAATGTACTTAATAATGATTTTGATCCCAATTTGGACCCTGTAAGTGTTACTGTTTTGACCCCTCCGCAAAATGGAATGGTAACATTACAGGGAAACCAATTGCTTTACACTCCGGATTCACAGTTTAGTGGCAAAGACAGCCTTTCCTACACAGCTTGCGATACCACTATGCCGGTACCCTTATGCGATATGGCCTGGGTATTTATAGATGTTATCCCCATGCCCGATAATCCGGTTATTATCGATTCACTGGGCAACCCGGTTTCCAAATTGAACTATGTTATCAATGAAGATACCCCAACCCAGTTTTGTCTTGATGCCACCGATGCCGATGCCGGGCAGACCCTGGATGTTACCCAATGGATAGCGGCTTCCGGTAATGGAACGGTAAGTGGGCTTGGAAATAACGATACTTGTTTTACCTATACTCCCGATCTGAATTATAACGGAGTAGATTCTCTGCAGATAGTGGTTTGTGATAATGCCAGTCCGGCTGGCTGCGATACCGTCTGGGTTCAGATCGATATACTACCCGTTAATGACCCTCCGGTAGCGGTAAATGATTTTTACACGGTAGATGAGGATATTACCAGCACATTATTGCCTCTGCCCAATGATTCGGATCTTTATGATCAAAGCCCTCTGGATATCTCCAGCCTGCAGATCATAGGAGGACCTTATAATGGTAATGCGATTGTTGTTGGTACGGACATAGCATACACTCCTAATCCCGGGTTTAATGGAACAGATAGTATCCGCTACATAATATGTGATACAGGAGTGCCTTTACCGTCACTATGTGACACTGCGGTAATATTTATTACGGTGGATTTCATAAATGATCCTCCGGTAGCAGTAAATGATACCGTAGGGGCTAGGGACGGTATTCCTCAATTGATCGATGTACTTAATAATGATTTTGACCCGGATAATGATCCACTCCAAATCACTGTTATAACCCCTCCTCAAAACGGTGTCGCCAATGATACCAATGGAGGAATAAGTTATACAGCTAACCTCGGGTATTGTGGATCAGATTCACTGCAATATGTAATTTGTGATACAGCGGCAATTGTTCAGTGCGATACAGCCTGGGTATTTATCAGCGTTGAGCCATCAGATGATGATCAGGACAGCCTTAGTAATAACTATGAGACTCTCACCCGCAATACTGATGGAGATGTTTTAAACGATTATTTGGATATTGACTCAGACAATGACGGTATCACCGATCTGATAGAATCCATTCCTATTGGCGATATCTGCAATCCTGTTGCTTTTGATTTTGATCAGGATAATGTGCCCGACTATCGCGATCTGGACTCGGATAATGACGGTATCCCCGATTGGGCTGAAAGGAGTATTGATATTGTATCTCCCACGGGCTTAGATACCGATGGTGATGGGATTGATGATGCTTATGATGCAGATAATGGTGGTTACCTGGAAGATAAGCCTATTGATTTTGACAATGATGGCTCTCCTGATTTCAGGGATATTGATACCGATGGCGATGGTATCCCCGATTGGCTGGAAGGAACAGATATACTGGTAGCTCCTACTGGTATAGATACTGATGGAGACGGTATAGACGATGCCTGGGATACTGATAATGGGGGAGTAGGGCTTTATGCCAATCCTGAAGATACCGATAAAGATGGTATCCCCGATTTCAGAGATTTGGATTCAGACGGTGATCGTTTACCCGATATTATGGAAGCGGGGGGTGATGGTAAAAACCCTGTTGATACTGACGGAGATGGTATACCGGATTTCAGGGATATTGATTCCGACAACGATGGTATTGACGATGAGAATGAAGGAAACGATCAGGATGACTGTGATGGGGATGGTATCCCTGACCGCTTGGATCCTGATGTATGTGATGTAGTTATTCCTCAGGGAATTTCGCCCAACGGAGATGGCAGTAATGATGCCTTTGTGATAGAAGGCTTACTAGATCGCTATCCCAACAATACACTGGAGGTATACAACCGCTGGGGTTATTTGGTATACAGCAAAAAACCCTACGACAACAGCTGGCAAGGTGAATCAAATAAAGATGCGGCCTTTGGAGAAGGCAAGTCGCTACCGGCCGGAACCTATTTCTATGTGTTGGATTTGGGAAATGGTACATCCCCGAAAACTGGATATTTATTGTTGAAACGCTAGTAAGATGAAGAAGATTTATGCTGTAATATTATTATTGATCGCTGGCAATACCTACGCCCAGCAAGATCCCCAATTTACACAGTTCAGGGAAAACCTGCTGATTATTAACCCTGCCTATGCGGGTAGCCGCGGTGCTTTAACCTTAGCTATGATTCACCGTAGCCAATGGGTTGGGGTAGAAGGAGCGCCTACTACCCAAACTCTAACCGCGCATAGTCCTTTTTACAATAATAAATTAGGTATTGGCCTTACTCTTTTTCACGACAAGATCGGAGTTAGCCGTACTACCGGACTTTTTAGTGATGTGGCAGGTCGCATAAAAGTAGGCGAGGCAAGTTATCTTTCTGCTGGTTTAAAGCTGGGTTTTAACTTTTTCCAATCAAACCTTTCAGAATTGCAATTGGATAATTCTAATGATAACTCTTTTCTGGAAAATGTATCCAGCTTGCAACCCAATGTTGGCTTTGGTTTGTATTACTATACCCCTGGCTTTTATGTTGGACTTTCTGTTCCTCGTATTCTTCAGCTCAAGTTGTTTGAGGAAGAGAGTATTGATGGACCAGTACTGCAAAAAAGGCACTTTTATGCCATGAGCGGTGCGGTTTTTTCGTTGAGCTCAAACATTAAATTCAGGCCTTCAGCTCTGGTAAAGGTAGTAGAAGCGGTTCCTCTGTCGGTTGACGTTGCCGGTTCTTTTATTTTTAACGATAAATTCTGGGTAGGCGGATATTATCGCCTTTCCGAGTCAACGGGACTTATCCTTAATTACAACTTTACTCCCCAGTTGCGTATGGGTTATTCCTATGATTACACTCTTACCGACCTGCAAACCTATAATTCAGGCTCCCATGAGATTAGCCTGATCTACGACTTTATCTACAACGCTAAAAAAATTCGTTCACCCCGCTATTTCTAATGAGGAATTTCATTGTACATATTACAGCGTTTGTCTTGATGTTGACTACTACCGTGACTTCGGCTCAGGGAGATATTCAAAAGGCCAATCGATACTTCAATAATTTCAACTATCCCAAAGCAGTAGAGTATTATCACAGTGCCTTAGAGTCTTATCCGAAAAAGAAAAAACACATTACACAGAGGCTGGCCACCTCTTATCGCCTGATGCTTGACTTTAAAGAAGCAGCGAAATGGTATGGCAAATTGGTACAGCTCAAAAAAGTGAAACCAGTAAATTATTTTTTCTACGCTAAAATGCTGGAAAGTAACGGAGAGTACGAAGCTGCCAAAGTTTGGTTTGAGAAATTCATCGAAGAACTACCTTCCGATAGCCGGGCCAGAAAGCACGAAAAATATTCTTTGGAAGAAATAACAAAACTGCTCGAGAAAAAAGACAATTACCAGATATATCCTATTAGTATTAACAGTGCTTACGATGATTTTAGCCCGGCTGTTTATGGTAACAAAGTGGTATTTGTAACTAACAGGGACAATAACCCAATGGTAAAAAGGGATTACGTTTGGGATAATCAACCCTTTCTGGATATATATGTATGTGACCAAACCGGAGATGGTGACCTGGCCGATCCTAATCCGGTAGACGATCTTAACAGCCCACATCACGAAGGTCCCATGACCTTTACCAGTGATCTAAAGCGTATATATTTTACCCGTAATTATACTACTTCTAACGGGAAACTGGTTAAGGGTATGAACAATACTACTAACCTGAAAATACTCACTGCCCAGGCCAGTGTTTCAGAAGATGGTGATGAACATTGGATAAATATTGAATCTTTGCCTTTTAACTCCAAAGATTATGTTTGCCAACATCCGGCATTAACTCCTGATGATAAAAAATTGATTTTTGCTTCTGACAAGCCCGGAGGTTACGGGGGGATGGATTTATACGTGGTAGAACGTAACCTCTTGGGCTGGTCTAATCCCAAGAATCTCGGCCCGGAGATCAATACCAGTGGAGATGAGGCTTTTCCCTATGTTTCACAATCGGGAGACCTGTACTTTGCCAGTAACGGTCACCTTGGCCTGGGAGGGTTGGATATTTTTAAAGCTAACCTTGTGAAAAAAAGTTATGCCAACGTTACTAATCTCGGTTATCCGGTCAACGACAGTAAAGATGATTTTGGTTTGGTAATCAACGAAGCCAACAAGGTGGGGTATTTTTCATCTAATCGCGATGGAGGCAAAGGAAGGGATGATATTTACCGCTTTATAATTCTGGACAAGAAGAAAGAAGAAAAGAAAAAAGCCCTGGAAATACACGTTTATGACCAGGTAAGTGGAGAAGGATTAACTGACGCAGTGGTTAATATTTTTACCCAGGAGGGTAAGCTTATAGAGGCTATTCAAATGAACGATACAGGCTTTTATTTTGCCGGGCGTAACCAGTATGAAGGAGAGCTGAGGTTTATTGCCTCTTACCCCAACTACAGTACTTACCGTGAAGTGGTAGATATTGCTACTTTAACCGGAGACCGCCCCAGGATCGATTTGCCGCTTAATCAAGATTTGGGAAAAGTACTCAATATCAATCCCATCTATTTTAATTACGACAAAGCCAATATCCGCCCGGATGCTGCGGTAGAGCTCAATAAAATTGTTAAGATCATGATGGAAAACCCCACTATGGTAATAGAGGTAGCCAGCCATACCGACAGCAGAGGAAACAATGCCTACAATTACAATCTGGCCCAACGCAGAGCCCGCAGTAGCCGAGAGTACATCATCGATCGCGGCATTTCTCCCGAAAGGATCTATGGCCAGGGTTATGGTGAACAGCAGCTAACTAATGAATGTGAAGACGGGGTAAAATGTTCCGAATCCAAGCACCAGCTCAACCGCAGAACCGAGTTTCGCATCATTAAATTCTGAAATTCCAAAAAATTATTTCCTCATTTTTATGAATGGTTTTTTCGTGTATATTTGCCCTCCCTTTTTGAGGGGTATATAAATGGGCGATTAGCTCAGCTGGTTCAGAGCACCTGCCTTACAAGCAGGGGGTCACTGGTTCGAATCCAGTATCGCCCACAAAAGAAATCAACCCGGCTCACAGATGTGAGCCGGGTTTTTTCATGGAATGCAGCGTTGAAACGAATGTTTCAGAAAGCGAAAATCCATGAAAAAACCGAGGGCGGAGCGTGCGGGTTGCTTTTATGCTTGGGTACCAGGGCCTCTAAACCTGGATCATACAATAATCCAGTATCGCCCACACTGAAAACCAAAAGATTAAAGCCGAGAAATTTTCTCGGCTTTAATTTTTTATATCTGCATTACAAAGTAATCTATAGGACTGTGAGTCTCCCAGTGGACAAGTTTATTACCACACCACCACAATAAATCTGGTACAGAAGGTTAGAATAACAATCTATAAGACGCTTAATTTTAAGACTGTTCCATCGTTTCCTTTATGATGAATTACCAGAAAATAAAGCCCTGGGCGAATAGTGCTCGGAATAGTAACCGTAAAATCCGATTGGTGTCTTTCGTCTTTTGAGAGAAGCGTTTTCCCATGTACATCAACCATCTGGAAACTATCGACCGTCTGATTATTGAGAACCGTTATGGTTTCACCTCTGGAAACGGGGTTTGGGTAAACCTGTTGTGGTATACCGCTAAACATATCTTCGGTTACTCCTAATGATTCGCCTAAGCATTCAAAATTCTTGGCATTATAAAATTGATGTATGTTTTGAGCGTGATCTTTTAGCTTTATCACAGAATTGAACGATTCCAATGGTGCTACAGCACTATCACGCCCATAAATAAGAGCTAGATCAATACACCTTTCTTCATCTATTGCTACTCCACCTATATCTATTAAGGCTAAAGTTCTGGTATCAGGAGAATTAGCTGGACTCTCATACCAATTAGCCGCATCATTATAGGCAAAATTGGTAGAAGAAGAGGACGCAGGTATTTCATAGCCGTCTCCATTATTTAAATTAAATAAACCCGATGGATTTTCTACTGTCAGCGGAGAGCTATCTTTCCAGCGTCTATTCATAATATTTATATAATCCCCTGAAGACTGAGGATCAGTTGTTGCCGTTGGACCAAATGAACTAGTGTTATTATAATACATAAAACCTGATAAGGAGTCTGAGAGAAAAGTTCCACCAAAGGCAGGAGGGTTTGATCCATAGCCAAGTGGCCCTTCATCATAAGAATCACCATTATATGCATAAAATACTCCATTGACACTATCGCTCCCAATCACATCATCAAAAGCAGCTCCTATATCATAATCTGTCCATAGGCCTAATTTTAATTGGTTGTAATTCAATCCAGAACGGTTATGAATTTTGTAGGTTAGAAATATCGAATTCTCAAATTCTGCCACAGCAGAATCATAAGCGTACATCATACCATGGATTTCCATTTGCATAGAGTTGGTGTTGCTCTCAGTTTTTGATCCTCGTGTATCATTCATAATAAAATAGAGTGCTTCATCTCCTCGAATATCGGGGTGTTCCCCTAGTGATGGTTCATATACACCGTTGTAATTGTAGTCCTCAAACGGAGCTAAGAAGCGTGCTTCTCCCTTGGCCTGATCACCATTTCCAGGCCAGTCAGCTATTCCAAAGGGTGCAGAATAAGTAGGATTATTGAATTGCTGCTGATGCGTTTGAATCTCAGATTTGGTTACTTTCCAAACATGATTATACTTACTGACATATAGCGAATCATATACCTGAGAAATCGGTCCAGAATAAAAATCTACACCATTTTGACCATAAGTTTCGATGCATAGAAGTGTATCAAAATTTTGATCAATACCACCAAGCCAGAGCCCAGAAGCAAAAATACTTTGTTTACCTCCTGCTTTTAGGCCGACAAAAGAGAATCCTTGATTAAAGTTTTTGTACAAACCACCATTCGGAGACACACCAGCTTGGATTTGATTGAGTGATAGTTCTTCATAAGTATGATCTAACGCCAATTCAGGGAAAAATTGAAATATCGAGTGTTCCTTTCCTATCCAAATATTTCCGAATTTCCCTGCCGTAAAAGCTGAAATAGGACTATTATAAACATAGGTTGTTGCAATTGTATCAAGAGAAGAGGTAGTGATTTTGAGTACACCACCTGACCCAAATCCGCTAATCAGTGGGGTATAAATTGTTTGACCGACAGCGATAATTTTCGTGTGAGTAATGCTATTGGCTAAAGAAAAATCGTCTATCCAACTTTGCCCATCGTAATGGGAAATACCAGCATCGTGCGCACTCCATAAATTACCAGTTATATCTACTGCAAAATCTATGGTTTGATTATTTACAGCAGACCCCATGGATGGTAATGTATCCCAGACAGAATTCGCATAAAAATGTCCTGGCTCGTTATTACTACGAGTTCCTAGATACAGAGTATTTTGAAAACTTTTTAATGTAAACCCTCCGATGTTGTGATTGGTAAAGGCATTACCTGTAAATTCAAAAACATCTTTAGAAAAGAAGCTACCACCACCAAGACACCAGAGTGTATTATTAGCCGTGAAAACGATTTCAACAACGGGTGTTGTCAGCCCTTGTGTTGGTAAAATAGTCCATATGCTTCCATCAAATTTATAAACGCCATTGTCTGTTCCGATCCAAATTGTATCACTATTTTCTTCAATAGTATGAATCGTCCCTGGGGACGGAACAATAGCATTGCTAGGATATTTAGTGATTTGATTTCCATTATTGGCAATATGTACTATCTCGAAATCCGTTGCTACCCAAATTTCACCTAGATCGGTTTCTACAATATCATTTATATCATTTAAATCTTGGCCATAAAAAATACCACTTTGAGCGGTTAAGAAAGAAGAATATAAAAAAGTGAACCAGACAAAAAGGGAGCTTTTTTTGTTCATAAGTCTAAGTTTTAGTTGAAGTTCAAAAATCAAAAAAATATCTGAAATAAATGAGTTTGTTGGGATTTAAGTGATTTTAAAAACAAATAGGTATTCGTAAAGATAAAGTTTGTAGATTTCGGTCAAATATTTATTGATGGAATTAGCTCAATTTTTTAAGACTTAAAGTGATGAAGACTCTTATATAGAGTTGTTTAAAGAATTTCGCGATAGTCAGGGGGTTACTTGCAAGCGTTGTGGCAGACAACAGCATATGTGGATTCATACTGTGCGAAAATATGAATGTATGTCCTGCGACTATCAAACCACTCTTCGCAGCGGCACTCTGTTTCAAGCCTCTAAAATACCTTATCATTATTGGATTTATGCTATTGTTTTAATGACTTACACCAAGAAGAGCATTTCGGCTTTAGAGATGCAACGTCAATTAGGTCATAAACGTTATGAACCCATTTGGGCTATGATGCATAAAATCCGTAAGGCTATGGGTAATCGAGATTCACGGTATCAGTTGGAGGAATTGATAGAATTAGATGATGGCTTTGTAAAAACCTTTAAGGATAAAGATGGTGATGATTCAAATGGTAATAAGCTAGGTAGAGGAACTCAGGAAAACTCCAATATACTGGTTATGTGTAGGGTGGATAGCGGAAAATAGGATGGTAATAAGAAGAAGGATACGGCTTTTAGATATGTGAAAATGCAACTAACTCACAATCAAAAAGGGGAAGAGTTTGAAAGAATCGTTGGATAATATGTTGACCCTTCATCTTGTCTAATCTCTGATGGTTTTAGATCTTTTAATCAACTAGACCTTAAAATGAAAAGTCACCTTCAACTTACAGTAAGCCCTAAACTCAGTAGTAAGGTTATACCTTGGGTGCATACCACTATTTCCAACCTCAAAAGGCAATTATTAGTAGTGCATTCGGGGATAAAAGAATCTTATATATAGAATTACCTCGATGAGTTCTGCTATAAAACCAATAGAAGGTATTTTGGATTTAAACTATTCGATAGGGTCATGGTAGCCGCGGTTACTTTTTCTCCCTTAATCAATGACACTTTATGAAAACCGATACCCATTTAGATTAAATCTTACACTCTATTGGTGCCCTTTAGAAGTATTTAAGGCTGGACAGATGCATAATGAACAGGCTTCATTACTGCTTTAGCGGGAACTGTTGCTCTTACAGATGCGGAGGAGGAAAGGGAATTTGAAAAAGTCATCGTCTGTAAGTTTATCCACCCTTTTGAGGGAAAAAAGCACGATTACAGCTATGGAGTTTTGCTTGATGTAAAGGCAGCAGCAGGACATTATTCCAGTGGATGGTTACTATATTATGATTGTTGTGGTGATTATTCGGGATTCTCTGGCTCAGAACATAAAAGGGCTGAAAATCTTATTAAAAAGTATGTTGCTGATGGACTAGTCGAACTTCGGGAACTTAAAGTAGGTAAAAGATATTCCGAAAATATGTAGCAAAACATCTTAATACATCTAGAGAATTAACTCAAGAGAAAATTCAGGAGATTGAAGAACAATTAGAAGAAAAATCTACAACACAGAGATTAAAAGCAGATGATGTGCTTGGAAAAGCAATTATCCTTGAACAATTGACGTATTATGCTTTTAGTAAAAATAACAAAGCTAGCTCAGTTGAGTGGAGTATTAACAAGTCGAATGGGGAAATTGATATTTTGGTTAAAATTGTTGATGCAATAAAGATTATCGAATGTAAGGTAAATCCAAATAATAGTGACCTCCCAAAAGAATATGAAAAACTACTGGTTAATCTAGAAAGGTACTCTGAAAAAGATAAGAATGGTGAATTTTGGTTTTGGATAAAACCTTCTCCTCAAAATACAAAATGGCTAGAGGATAATGGAATTCGATACGAGTACGTTAACCCAACAGAAAGGTTACCTATTATTCTTAATGGTATTAATCCTAACAATATGAAATTTGTCATGAACTACCAATATTAGCATTTTGTAAAATGCGAACTCCTCTTCTAAGTTTTCAATACATCAAAATTTGTAAGTCTCTCAATTTCAATTAACAAATTGACAAAATGGTTCGATACTGTTCCTCTTACCTCCACCAAGCTGCACAAGCAGCTACATTGCTACTGGCAGCCCCGCCTCTCTGGCGGGGTTGTTTTGTTTGCGCCCCTCGCAAGTCATTGTGTTTCAGGATTAAATCAAAGGGTTATTAATATCATTTCTCTGCTCGAAGAAGGGACATTGTCTTTATAGAGTAATAGTAGGAACCCATTTTCTGTACAGGCCATAATTGTTTTACCTTAGCCGCAGATATCCGGGGAGTTAGCTCAGTTGGTTCAGAGCACCGTCTTGACAGGGCGGGGGTCGCTGGTTCGAATCCAGTACTTCCCACCAGGCTGTATTTACAGCACCACATCTATGGGCAGGGTTGTTTTGTTTGTAGTTTTTTTAGTCGTCAAGCCCCTTTTCCAACACTTCTTTAATACCGGCCAGGTTTTCGCTGAAGATCATCATTTGATTAAGGATCTGTCCCATTTCATTTTTGGCACCCAAAGCTTTGAGTTTGTTATTTTTCCGGAATATCTGTTTAATGCTCTCCCAGCGCTCTAACTCTTCCTTACTCAAAGTGTCAGTCAGCTCCTTGTACTTTAAGAGGTTGGCCTCAGCGGCCGAAGTAAGGGTTTGGGATTCACTTTCGTAGTGAGCGAGGAGCAGGGTTTGCAATTCCTCGTCATTCATCACTGGCACTACTTTGGCTACCAGTTTGTTCATATCCCGGTAAGACCCCTGCAGCTTAAAAGCAGGTTCGGTGCGGTAGCTGTCTTCCATAGCAGCCGAATCGATGTAGGTGGCATTCACCTTCAATACGGTATCCCTGATCGCCATCACCTTTTTCAACACCGACAAATAATCCTGTATCTCCTGGCTGGTGTGGTTTCCCTTAAACAGAACTCCCTCTTCGTTGCCAGTTTCGGCTATCTGGATAAAACTGTATACGTCCTCAAAATACTTACTGCTGAGCTGGTTTAGTACAGAGTTAGAGGTAAGGGCATTTTCCATCAGGCTAAGTTTAAAGAGGGTAGCGGTATTGCCAATGATGTCACCTAGGTTGTAGATGTCGGCCCGGTTGGCCAGCATATCGGGGATCTGAAATTTTTCACCGCTTTCGGTATAGGGGTTTCCGGCCATAACAACACAGAATTTATTCCTGCGCAGATCATAAGTTTTAGCCTGGCCATTGTACACGCCTTCTATTCTACGGGTGCCATCGGCCAGGGAGATGAATTTTTGCAGGAACTCTGGGTTGCAATGCTGGATATCGTCCAGGTACAGCATTACATTGTTGCCCATTTCAAAGGCCAGGTTGAGTTTTTTCAACTCTTCGCGGGCTGCGGCATTGTTAGCCGACATGGGATCTATCGAAGTTACATCGTATCCTATGGCTGGGCCGTTAACCTTTACAAAAACCAGGCTCAGGCGGTTGGCGATGTATTCCATCAGGGTGGTTTTACCGTAGCCGGGCGGGGAAACTAGCAAGAGCATTCCCATGCGATCGGTACGCTTTTTATCGCCCAAGGCCCCGATCTGTTTAGCGAGGTTATCGCCAAAAAAAGGCAGGTACACCTGATCGATCAGTTTATTCCGTACAAAAGAAGAGAGCACACGGGGCTGGTAATCTTCCAGTTTGAGTTCCAGTTTAAGTTCTTCTATCACCTGGTGTTTGGCCTTTTGGTATTCTTTGTAGGCGGGTACTTCCTGCTCGTAATAACTTTGCAGTTGATGTATGAACTCGTGGTAATCAAAGACAAATTTTCCTTCTTTTACAGTAGGGTGTTCTCCTTTAATTCCTCTGATGATCTCGTAGGGTGAAATATGGTGGAGCCTGGAAACGGACTCATCTTTAAAGAGTTCCAGGCAAACCACTTCATCTGCATAGGCCAGTAAATTCGGTTTTGTATTTTTTATGAAAGAGGTGGTCCATTGCCGTATCAACTGTATCCTTGAACTGTACTTTTCTATATCCTGATAACCCGACCTGAATTTCTGGGCCGCCTGTTTTTTTTCCAGTTCATGCACAAATTCATCGTAACATTCCCGGGCTAAAATGCTTATCTCAAATTCGTTATTTTGTTTGAGCTCGTTAAACAGGTATTGAGCAATAGAGTGAGCAGGCTCAGGGGCGAAGAGCTGGCTGATTCTCGCAAAAGCGGCAATTTTTTCCGCCAGCACTTCGAGGGTGTAATCGTATTCGGTAGATTGGGGGAAGATCTCCAATACGGCCCCTGAGGCTTTGATAGCTTGGTTGAGGTCGATTCTTTCCGCTTCCGGCAAAGAATACCAGAAATACTGGGCCCATGCCCTGAGACCGGGGCGGTAACGCAATAAGCCCAATTCGTGGTGTTTGGTAACCAGGGTCTTTAATATTTTGAGAGCGTCCAGGTCGTGTACACCTTTAATATAACCCGCGGAATAGCTTTCGCTGATCTCTGCTTTTACCATGGCCGCCAACTCATCTTCTGATGTATTGTATAGTTCCGGAGAACTGTTTTGGGCAAATATCTTATAAGCCAGGTAGGAGGCGCGGTAGATCTGAGAGTTTTCCGAAACCAGTTCCTGGTTCCAGAAGCGTTGGGATTGATTCAAGATTTCATTCTCAATGGAATGGTATAGGTTGGTTCCCGTAAGGTGGTACTGTAATTGGTCGTCCTTGTATACGATAGTGAGATCTATGGGTTGTTTGTTAACCGCAAACTTGTGGTTTCCCAATTTGATGATATTATCACCATCCTCAAATAGCTCAATAGTGTCTTTCAGTTTGCGCAAAGTATCTTCCCGTACCACTTTCAGTTTGGTCTCCAGCATTTCGGCTTTGCCAACATCATCCAGGGATTTGAGTTGCTCTACGATATCTCTGAGCTTATTGATCATCAGGTCGGAGGCAAAATAGCCATTGATAGCTTCCGGGCTTTTAAAGGAAAGGGCCTTTTTTTCGACCCCTTTGAGAATACGTTCCGAGGCATTTTGGAGAGCTAAGGCCTTTTTATTGCGGGCCTCGACCAGGAAATTCTTTTTCATTTCAAAGCTGCCATACACTTCTTCACGCTTTTCAACGATCTGGGTGATGAACTCTTCGAAATTGGCAAAACGGCCCTCCAAATCTTCCAATTGAAGGGATATTTTATTGAGATATTCATCACATTTTTCAGGGGTGTCCGCTAGGTCGAGGTAGTTGGTTACGCTTTGGTTTACCAGTTTTAACTGAGCGGTAAATTCAGCTTTGGCCTCTTTGCTGCCCAGCGTTTTGATCTTGTTTTTTATGCTGGCCTTGAGCTGATTGAGGGTAGCGAAGATGAGGGAAATATTGTCGATGATCTCGGTGGTGTGCGAAGTGTCTTCAATGTTGAGGTTGGACACAATATCGATGAGCATTTCCAGGTCAACGCCTATTTGGGCGACCTCTTCTTCCAATTTTTTGATCTCTACAACTTTTTCAAGGCCTACTATAGCCCCTTGTTTTTCCTCTATGCGCAAGTGATAGGGAGCCAGGGCTTTTTTATCCAGCAAAAAGGTAGCGCAGCGACTGGAGATCTTTTCGGTTTGTTCAGAAACAGAGTCCTCCAGTTCAGATATGTAACCCACATCGATGTAGCGGATGTCCTTTAAGCTGATAGCTTCGCCCCGCAACGAGCGCAGTTGGGAGAGGGCATAGACAAAATCATCGATATTCCGGAAGGAAGTGGCTTTTATCTTACCCAATAAGACATCTGCTTTTTCCTGGAGGTTGTCGATGGCATTACGGGCAACCTTCCTCAGGGCTACCACCTTTTCAAATTCGTCTATGGCAGCATCTGCAGCCGCTTTGATCTCTTTTACCGGTTCGGCCAGGACAAAGGTTTCCTTTTGTGATATCCAATAGTAACTGTCTACAATGTCTTTGGCCAGTTTGGAAATATCGGCATACAGGTCGGCATAGCTATCTTCCTTGTTTAAGAGGGTAATAAGAGCATGGCATTCGGCCGTAGCCTTTACAATGTCTTTATTGCCAATTTTATAGAGCAGCGAATCACTATGCTGGGAAGGGATGTAATTCCCTTTCATAAAGGGTGTTTGCCAGATTTGCACTAAATGGTGTTTAGTCTGCTCATTTTCATTGCGGAAGTAACACAACTCTCCATTTTGTAGGCGGGTAAAGCCATTGCAAATAATGGGAGTCATAATTTCCTGATCGATTACGTTATAATGGATCAGGAGATAGGTGCCGCGGTGTGCCCCATAAAAAACATAAAGAAAATCTTCGCCATTGGGCGAGGATATTTTTTGCTGGAACTTAATATCCCTGAGATCATTATCTATAATCTTATATTCTCCCGTTTGCAGATAGTAACCATTCGGGAAAATAATCCCTTGATCGTCAGGTAGCATGACAACAGTATCTTTTATGCTGTCAATCTTTTTAACTTCCTGTGCCTTGTGATTGTAAACAAAGTAGCGGGCTTTCTCATGAAAAGGTTTGATCTCAAGGATAATAAGATTGCCCAAATCCGCAAAACGATACTGACCATCATCCAAAGTCTGGTCTCTGTGCTCTACCTCTTCGATGTAAATCCCCTGGCCATCATCTGTATTGTCTTCAATCTTAATAGTAAGGTCGCCACCAATAGTTTCTACAAAAACTTTATCTAAAATAGAAATATGGGGGTGTGGTCCATAGCGGTGCATATCACGATTAACTTCCTGCCAGTTAAACTCATGTTGTATAGGGAAGCGGTACTCATGCTCACTCCTATTGTCTACGTAATGAAGTTTTTCATCTTTAATCAGCCATTTAAAAGTTTTAATGTCATTGTGGATCTCACTGAGTTGAAATACCATGTGGAGGTAATTTCCCACTAAGGCAAATTTGGAAAAGATGGTATGCCTGTAATACTTATAAAGGTTGGAGAAATCGGTCAGAAAGGTATCATCCTGTATGAGGTCTAAGCCCACCTCCTGAAAGTGCTCATCCTTGTAGCGGTAAATACTGAATACATCAGATAAAGTAACTTCTGTACGAAGGCCAAAGTGAACGTTATAGCCAAAAATGGAAAGCTCACCAATAGTTACTATATCACGGGCAATACAATTATTATCGGTATTGATACGGTCATTGGCAATCAATTTGGTTTCAATAGCGCCAAAAACTTTTTTACGCTCCCCGTTTAGTTGGTCCAGGCGGTTGAGCAGCGATTCTTTGTGGGATTGTAGTCGATTTTTGATAATCTCATACGTCCCACCACTCAACTGGTGTTGCTCTTTATTTTCTTTTTCCTGCATAGAATAATTTAGAAGATGTTGAAAAGGAAACCCCATATTTCAGGGGCTTGCCATCAATGGATCATCCTATTTTTTTGTCTGATAAACCTAAGGCCTTGGCTAGGTTGGATAAGTTCAGGAAGTTATTTCTTTCGTCAGCATTGGAAGCTTTGTCCTGTAATTCCAGTAGAATGTTGGCAATCGTCAGGTTTCTGATATTTTCTGAGGAGATACCATATTTCTCAGCAAACTCTTTGATCTTATCTAAAAGGTTGCCTTTTACATCATCATTTCCTAAAATAGCGTCTTTTACATCCTGTATGCTGTTGCTATGGTCAACCAGGCGATCTATGCCCTTGGCTTTAGTGATCTGACCGATGATATTTTCAAAGAACATGGTTTCACCCCCTACAATATCAATGTTAGCGGATTTCAAGGCTTCACCTATTACCAGAGCCTGGGCGTTGGCAATATCTTTTTGAATGGTGATACCGGCCAGTTCAATTTCTTTCTCTTTATCCAGGCGTAGCTTGAATTCTTCGTGGTCTTTACCTACCCCATCGAGTTTCTTCATAGCCTCAGCTTTTTCTTCTATACCTGCTGCATCAGCCAGGGATTTTTCCTTGATCACTTCAGCTTCAGCTAATCCTTCTTTCTTAATGGCATCAGCTTTAGCTTCTATACCAGAAGCTTCAGCTTTGGCTTTCTTTTCTATTATTAAAGCCTCAACTACCCCTTTTCGCTCTTCGGCATCTGCTTTAGCATGCATAACCTGTGCTTCAGATAAACCAATCGTTGCTTCTTCCTTGGCTTGAGCTTCAGCCAAAGTCTTACGGGCTTCAGCTTCTTTTTCACTCGCTTCTTTATGGGCTTGAGCTTCAATATTAATTTCTTCTGCTTTTTGCTTGGCAGCTTCTTTCTCAGCTTCTGCTGCTTTTATACGCTTAATCAAGGATTCTTGAGCGTCAGCTTCAGCTTTGGTTATGGTCACTTGTTTATCACGGTCGGCTGTCTTAAAAGCCTCAATGTCCTTCATGTTTTCCTGTTCTTCCACCACGCCTTTTTCCAGCATTACACGATCCCTGATAACATCTTGAATGTTCTTCTTTTCAACTTCTACTACTTTGTCTTTCTCAATAGTGGCTAGCGACACAACTCTTTCTCTTTCGGTAGCCTCCAGCAAACGGTCTTTTTCAACGCGTTCTGTTTCCACCGCATCCGTTCTTTGCTTGTTCTTTGCTGCAATGATTACCTGCCTTTCTTTATTCTCTTCTGCAACTTTTACTTTTTCCTCTGTTTGGATACGGGCAGATTCTGATTTCAGACGTTCTTCTTCATTTACCTTTTGGATTTCTGCTTCTTCGCGGGCTTTGATGTTGGCAATTTCTCTTTTTTGCTGTTCTTCTTTTTCAGCTAATTGCTTGTCCAGCTCTAATATAGCTTCGCGGGCTTCAACATCTTGTTTTCTGATGACCTTTTCCTCATCACGTTTAATCAGATTGGCCTTTATATTTTGAGCAGTAGTGAGTTCCGTGATCTTTTTGATACCCTCTGCATCAAGAATATTATCCGGCTTTAAGAAAGAGATGGGGGTTTGCTCCAAAAAGTCAATGGCACAATCGTCAAGGACATAACCGTTGAGGTCTGTTCCTATGATATTGATGATCTCATCCCTGAATTCCCTACGGGCTTCGTATAAAGCACTGAATTCGAATTTTTTACCTACGGTTTTTAAGGCTTCAGAAAATTTAGCTTCAAAAAGGTCTTCTAAAGTTTTAAAATCTGAAGCCCTGGAAACACCTATAGTCTGGGCTACATTGATAATATCGTCTTTGGATTTATTGACCCTTACAAAAAAGGCTACTTTAATGTCAGCTCTCATATTGTCTCTGCAAATGAGGCCATCATCACCGAGCCTTTCAATCTGAATTTTTTTTACGGAGATGTCCATAATCTCCAGTCTGTGAACAACGGGTACAACGTATAACCCTTTGTCGAAGGCAACTGCGGCACCTCCAAAACCTGTTCTTACCAATGCTTTGCCCTGTGGGATTTTTCTATAAAAAGCGGCAATGATAATCACCAGGGCAAGGAGGGTGATTACGATAACGCCAATAACGGTTAGTGCAATAGTGCTCATGATTGTTTATGAATAGTTAGTATAGGGTTGAACGTAGTAGTATTTTTTATCTGAGGATTGCTTGATCACCAGTATTTGTTCCCCTGAATTTATGAGGGAACCATCCAGTGATTTGGCGTAAAACTTTATGGGGCTATCCAGTACTTTAACTTCAACGGTGCCAATTCGTTCCCCTTCCAGTTGAGAGAGGCTTATACCTGCTCTGCCAAGTAGGTCAATGGATTGATCGCCCTTGCTGTTGAACTTTTTAAACAGCCGTTTAAAAGGGCTGGTCACCATCTTATTGATATACAGGGCGGGAATCATGGCACCAAAGAAAAAGAGGAAGCCAATATTGTTGTCATAAGTTCCGGTAAGGTAGGTACCTGTTACCGTAATGGTCCACCAGATCAACACCCAAAAGGTGAAAGTGAACATGAGTGGCAGGCCTACAAAATTGAAGTAGATGAGAAAGATCTGAAACCAATTGAGCTTACCTTTTTTTCTTACAGCCTGGTCTTTAGCTTCAGCATTAGTGATGTCTTCAAAATCTACTGACTCTGAAGAGCCTAAGTCAGCTTCAGCACCCACATCAATGTCTACATCAATATCCGTATCTATATTGGTATCCAAACCTGTAATGATGGCAAATATCCAGTAGATTACAACCAGCAGTAGTAGTATGCTAAGCCCAATATTGACTTCGGAGAAAAAAACTTCCTTAATAAAGTCCAATATTACTCCTCTTTAGATGGGTTGGTACCGTCTTCACTTAAACCCAACTGCGCTTTTAGTTTTTCCAGGTCATCTTCGGCATTAGCTTCTGAAGTGTCCACAATCTTATTCAACTCATCGTCAATAGATTTGGACTCATTGGCCATATTGCCGTAGGCATCAGCTAAAGCTTCATCCTGAGCCACTTTGTCTTTCATGCGCTCAAGCATAGAAACGGTGCTGCTGCTATCTATTTCTGCCATTTGTTTGTTCAGGTTTTTGGTGGCTTTGCTCACCTTAACGCGGGCAGTTAGGGTTTTGAGTTCATTTTCCCATTTACTGATATTGGACTTAATGGTCTGGATAGTAGTGTTTAACTGATTAGCAGACTCCTCAAATTTTTGAGCTTCTTTTTGAAGTCTCTCCACCTGCTTAAGGCTTTCTTCCTTTTTGACTAAAGCTTCCTTGGCTAAGCGATCTGCTTCGGCAATATCCAGTTCTCCTCTACTTGCTTTTTTAAGGATAAGAACGGCTTTGTTTTTATAATCTTCAGCTTTAGATTGGGATTCTTCCATATCGTTTTTGGCACGTATGGCAAGAGCCTTAACCTGGGCTAAGGCTTCCATGCTTTTGGCCAGATCTTCTTTCATGTCCCTTATACCTTGCTGGGTTAGTTTAATAGGGTCTTCCATTTTATCCACAGCAGCGTGAGCTTCAGCTTGTCCTATTTTAAAAAGTCTTTTGAAAATATTCATAGTATTAATTTTTAGAAAATTTTATGATTTGATCCGAGTATTCGCTTAGTAATAAACTCAAGGAGTTTAAGGAAGCTTCCAGTTCGTTAAGGTCGAGGTTCTCCAATTGTAAAGTGTCTCTGAAGATCACCTTATCACCAGTTTCATTCAGTACAAAAGCTCCATGAATAATGTCCCGGTTTTTTTGAAGCAGGCTTTTGAAAATCTCCAGTGAAGGAAAGTTTACCGTAAAGATGAATTGTTCGATAATTAGGATAGGGTAGGCTACACCTATGATCAAATTCTTAATTCCGGCCGACTCTTTTTGAATAACCATAACCCCATTCAATTCATCTTCCAGCGTAATCAAAAATTCGAGTTCCTGAATGTATTCTTTAGTCTTTTGATACTGGTCTTTCATTGGCGTGTTTGTTTAAGTTAGAGATAATTAAGGGTCAACTTTAAGATGTTTTGTAAAACATCTATGATGATTGCTAAAGTTATTAGAATAATATTTGCCGGCCACCATCTCAACATTAATATTCTTTTTCTTTTTGAGAAAAGAAATCGGATAGACACCTACCTAAGCTAAAATTATTAACTACTTTAGCTAATAAGAATGGGGTAAAGATAAGATTTTTTAACCAAATTGCAAATAAAATTAGCATTCTATGACTTTTTTTGGGAAGAATATCAAAAAGATCAGAGGGGTAAAGAGATTGAGCCAGCAGGCTTTTGCTGATCTATTCGACTTAAAAAGAGGCACTTTGGGAGCCTACGAGGAGGGGAGAAGTGAACCTAAACTGGAAACTATTATCCGGATTGCTAATTATTTTAGTGTTTCGATCGATAGCTTGCTAACGCATGAGCTTACGGTAAACCAGTTACTGCAATTTAAAGGTGATATTGCAGCTGCTATTGATGAAAACCAGCTTAAAGAGTTTACCCAAATACCTTGCCTTACGGTTGACAAAATAAGTGAGTACTGCAAAAATTTTACGGATAAGGGGCTTATTGAAACCCTGCCCAAACTTCAGCTACCGGTGATGAGCAAAAGGAAATTGCGGGGCTATATCATCCATAATTTAGAGATGGCCCAAAACGAAAGTGGGCTCTATCCTAAAGATGTGGTTATAGGGGAAGCCATACCTAAAATAAGGATCAGTGATCTGGAGGAGGGAACACTGAGTATGTTGTTATTGGAAGAAGATTTTTTGATACGCAGAATATTTATTAACGACAATAAAATAGTCCTCAAAGCTGACCATGAGAGTGTACCTGACAAAGAGATCAACCCAAAAGAATTGAAAGAATTATGGGTAGTAAAGTACATTTTTAACCATAGGCTTCCTTACCGTACAAATTCGCTGGAAGAAAGGGTCAGAGTATTAGAACAGGAGTTTACGAAGTTAAAATCGTCACTTGGTGATAAGTAGTAATTTATTAGCAGATTTTATAACCCCAGGTATTTCTGAAGCTCAGCTTTATAAGCCTCACTAACGGGAATGTAATGTTTACCGATCACGATGCGATTTCGTTCTACGGTGGTAAGGTGCTGCAGACTAACGATGTAGGAGCGGTGTACTTTCATAAAGGCGTTTCGAGGCATTTTTTCCTCTAGTGACTTTAAGCTCATCAAAGTCATAATAGCGCGGCCATCACTGAGGTAGATCTTTACGTAATCCTTTTGGTTTTCTATGAAAAGTATGTCCTTCCAGACGATCTTGATCAATTTGTAGTCTGCTTTTACAAAAAAGTAATCTTCATTTTTCCGGTATGGCGCGTCCTTTTTCAAGGAAAAGTATTCTTTGGCCTTGGTGGCTGAGTTTAGAAAATCTTCAAAGCTGAAAGGTTTCAGTAAATAGTCCAGGGCATGAACCTTATAGCTTTCCAGAGCATACTGCTCGTAAGCGGTAGTAAATATTACCCGGGTTTGTTCCGGCAGCAAACGAGAAAGATTCATTCCGCTTAAGTCGGGCATATTTATGTCCATAAAAACCAGGTCTACTGGTTTTTCATGCAGGGATTCCAGGGCCTTTAATGAGCTGTAGTAAACTCCTTGTAGTTCCAGAAAGGAAACTTTTCCAATGTATTCCTTTACCAGTTCAATAGCCGGTGGCTCGTCATCTATGGCTATACATTTTATCATCCCGGGGCAATATCAGGTTTACGGTAAATTTCGAATCTTTTTGTTGAATGTCAAGCCGGTAATTCTGTTTAGGATATAACAGTTCCAACCTTTTGCGGATATTGGTCAAGCCTATACCCCCCGTTTCTCCGGTATTGCTTTTTTTGTGAATGCTGTTGCTGATATCAAAATAAATGCCCGATTGATCGGAAGTCAGTGAAATACTCAGGCTGGAAGGCTGCTCGTAGCTCACTCCGTGTTTAAAGGCATTTTCTATAAAGGGTATAAAGATCAAGGGAGGTACTTCGAGGTGGTCTTCCAGTTGATCTACTTTAAGATCAACGGCTACATCTTCTGCCAGGCGCAGCTTCATCAGTTTGATGTAATCTTCCAAAAAAGCTACCTCTTTGCCGATGGGGATAGTTTGCTTATCGGTTTCGTACAGCATATACCGCATGAGCTTGGATAGCTGATGAATGGTTTGCCGGGCCTTATCGGGATTGGAACCCACAAAAGAGTAAATGTTATTCAGGGTATTAAAGAAAAAATGCGGGTTGATCTGGTTTTTGAGAAAGGCCAGTTCGGCCGTGAGCTTCTCCTTTTCCATTTCTTCCTTGTCTTTATCCTGTTTCAGAGCCCGGCTCACTGCGGTAAAAATCAAGCCAAAGGCAAAGGTCAAAATAGTTGACATGACCACAAACAGATGCTGAGGATCGGGTCTTTGGCCTTCTTTTAAGAAGCGGTTATCCAGCTCGGCAAGGGGTTGAGGCCTTTTCCATTTTTCTATGTGAAAATACTCATCGAATGAGATGTTAATGAGATAGATAAGGACAAAACAAGTCAGTACCGCCAGCAGGTACCACCATACCTTTTTCCTGAACAAGAGTTGAGGTATCAGCAAAAGGGTATTGATGTAGTAAAAAATAACGATCAATGTGAGATGACCGGCTATGCGATAGTATATGTCGTTGGGAAGTACCGATAAATTGACCGGCCCTGCAAATAGCAAAAGGGAGAACAGCCCTGACCATACAATGAGGTGTAAAAGAACTTTCCAGAAAATATGATTAGGGTCAAATTTCATTCATCAGCAGGTTACGGAACAACAATGGTGACTTCGTCTATGGCTTCGGTACCGAAATATCCCAAAGCACCGTTGGACCAATTGTTTACCGGATTGCCGGGAGCAGCTGCCCCGGGGCCAGTACCCCCGGAAACATCTTCCAGGGAGCGGAAAAAATCATAGGTTTTAGTGTCTATTTCAGACAAGCGGATCAGAACCACGTCACCCGTAATAAAGGAGGGATCATCACTACCTCCCGGCCCACCGCCACCGGGAACACCACCAGAGCCTCCCACACTCCTTTCAATTATTTCACCATTCTGAAAGGTATCGTCAATTACCAGGCTGGCCGAGCCATTGAAACCAATATTTTCTCTTAGGCCATTGACAAACATTTGCAGACGGTAAAAGTCAACTGTGGCAGCCGGATCCTCAAAACTAATGCTTATCCTGTCTCTTTCTTCAATAAAGGCCGTATCAATCTCTATGGCTGAAGGCATAACCGCTGAAGCGGTAAAAGACTTATCTTCAACCGTTACTGCAAGGGTATATTCCGTGCCAGACGTAGCAGTAAAGGAAGGCAAGAAATAGGCGCCATTACCTGAATCGGTTAAGGTGTGTGAATTACCCTCATCATCACTCAATACCATGCTGGCCCCGGCAATTCTAGCTGGGGTCTCAGAAGTAAAATAGCTGGTGGTTTGGGTAAGACTGACCCTGAAGTCGTTAGTCCCGAGCACTACGCTTCCTTCTATAACGTAACGGGGATCGGCTTCATTAAGGTCAACCTCGATCACTTCCTGGCAGGAGGTGATAATGAATAAGGCGACTAAAATAACGGCAATTTTTTTCATGTTCAATTAGAATTTGAAGTTATAGGAAATTGATGGAACTATGCCAAATAAGGTGGTTTGTACCGCTTCGGTGGTACCGGGCTTGTCTTCGCTTTCCTGAAAAGTAATGGTATAGGCGTTATACTGGTTGTAGGCGTTATAGAGCGAAAAATTCCAACTGGATTCAAATTGGTCAGTCTTCTTGTTTATCCAGGTCACTCCCAGGTCCAGGCGATGATAATCCGGCATGCGATAGCCGTTTCTCTCGGTGTAAAAAGGAACCCGTTGTCCAGCTACGAAGTAGCTGGCTGAAGGGAAGGTAACGGCATTACCGGTATAGTATACCCAGTTGGCCGAGAGGGTTAGCCTGGGATTCAATTGATAAGAAGCAACAATAGTAATGTCGTGGATCCGGTCTTGTTTGGCTGGGAAGGGGTCGCCATTGTTGATATCGTCAAACTGCCTCAGACTACGGGATAGGGTGTAACTCACCCAACCGGTTAGTTTTCCCCGGTTCTTGCGGAGTAAAAATTCGGCTCCGTAAGCATAGCCACGACCGTAAACCAGTTCGCCTTCTACGTTTTCATTGAGCAGCAGGTCAGCCCCGTCCCTGTAATCGATCTGGTTTTGCAGGTCTTTATAGTAAACCTCGGTGGAAAACTCATACATATTTTTACTGAAATTTCTGAAATACCCCAAAGCCACCTGATCGGAGATTTGCGGCTTAATATTGTTGCTACTGGGCACCCAAAGGTCAGTAGGTTGGGCAGAAGTGGAGTTGGACAACTGATGCAGATACTGGTAATTGCGGTTGTAAGACATTTTTAAGGAGCTGGATTCGTCCAGTTGATATTTTACCGATAGGCGGGGTTCAAGCCCTCCGTATTTTTGGATGGATTCCCAGTTATCAAAAGTGGTTTTGGAAATGAGATCTCCGTTTGCCGTAAACTCATAGGCATTACTGGGGCCCAGGTAATCAAAGAAAGAGTATCGCAGACCCAAATGAATACCCCAGCGTTGGCTCAGCTTATAGTCATCCTGAATGTATACCCCCCCTTCCAGAGCGTATTGCTCATCTATGCTAACGGAATTGCTCTCATTATTGCCGTCAAAATCTCCCGGAACAAAATTGTGGTAGATAATATTTCCTCCGAACTTCAGGGTGTGCCGGGCATCCAGAAAATAGGTGAAGTCCTGTTTCAGGTTCCAGTCTTCAATACCGGCACCGATAGAAAAGCTGTTTTCATCACCTCCTATGTTGATGTCGTAATCGTAGTCGCTGTAGATCAATGAGGTGTTGGAAAAGAGCTTATCCCCGTAAATATGGTTCCAGCGGAGGGTTCCGGTCACATTGCCCCAGTCAAAACCAAAATTGTCGATGCCCAGCTCATCCCGGCCGAAATAGCCAGATAGAAAAATACGGTCTTTATCGCCAATCCGGTAATTCAGTTTGGCGGTAAGGTCGTAAAAATAGAGGGTGCTATTGCTGATGTCTTCATCGCCAGCAAGGCCTGTAAACAGATCGAGATAGGTTCTGCGACCCGAAACAATAAAGGAGCTTTTGTCTTTCTGAATAGGGCCTTCCACCGTTAAACGGGAAGATATCAGGCCGATCCCACCGGTGGCTTCGTATTCTTTGCTGTTGCCTTCCTTCATTTTAATATCCATTACAGACGAGGCCCTGCCCCCGTATTCGGCAGGAATGCCCCCTTTATACAGGGTTACATCTTTTAAAGCATCGGAATTGAAGACCGAAAAGAAACCCAGTAAATGGGAAGGATTATAAACCGGAGCTTCATCCAGCAGGATGAGGTTTTGGTCAGCGGCCCCTCCTCTAACGTAAAACCCGCTATTACCCTCTCCAGCGGAATTCACTCCGGGTAATAATTGTACAACTTTGATCAGGTCCCGCTCTCCAAAGAGCACTGGTACATTCTCCACTTCTTTAATGGATATCTTGGCCACGCTCATTTCGTTGGCTGTAACGTTCTGGTCTTCCTTTTTGGCTGATACCACTACTTCCTGCAACTCCTGGGCGGTGGACTCTAATTCCAGATCGATCTTCATGTCTTTGGTGAGCTGAATGGGTTTTTCCTGGGATTGCAAACCAATAAACTGGTATTGCAGGGTGTAGTCTCCCTCCGGGAGGGTAAGGGAATAAAAACCGTATACATTGGTTACAGTTCCCGTACCGGACATCTCCTTTACCGTAATGCTGGCCCCGATAAGGTCTTCCCCGTTAGAGGCGTCTTTGAGCGTGCCGCTTATGGTGTATTTGTTCTGAGCTTCTGAAGATAACCCCAGTCCAATAAATAAAAGAAAGGGCAGTGCCTTAGAAAAGTTGTATTCCATTGCCGGTTTAGATTTGAGCCCAAACCTAGCCTTAGCTCAGGCCGGGAGGAAATAAAATCTACGTTTGCCGGAATTTTATCTACGTTTAAGCGACTTTCACTCTACCGGAAAATCGAAATAGGTATCGGGATAAGGTTCATCTACCAGGGTAAAATGCCACCACTCTTCAGGCAGGTGCTTAAAACCGTGCTTTTCCATCACCAATTGTAAGAGCTTGCGATGAGCGCGGGCGGTAAAGGAAATGTCGGGATAATCGGGCCAGGAGGGAGGGCCGAAGAAATCGAAGCGGGTGCCCATGGAAAGCTCCTGCTGGTTTTCGTCTTCCTTGAGGGAAATAATGGTAAGGTCTACCGTACTGCCGCGGGAGTGGCCAGATCTGGCTGCAATGAAACCTTTGGCAAACAGTTGGTCTTTAGGGATATTGGGGTAATAGATAGGTTTGTTGGTAACATCCTCCACGTCTTCAGCCCACTTTACAAAGTGATTCACGGCCTGCTGGGGGCGGTAGGCGTCAAATATCTTGAGGCCCAGGCCAAAAGCTTTAAGGTCTTCCTGTACTTTTTTTAAAGCCATGGCTGCTTCTTTGCTTAAAATACATTTATTGGCTTTGTAACCCTCTACCGGGCTGCCCAAAAAATTATTGGCCGTGAGGTAGCGCATATCCAGCACTATATCGGGGATCACATCCTTAACGTATACAAAACCTTCGGGCAGGCCTTTGGTTGTGGATTGAGCAGCAGGAGCGACTGACTTAAAAGTATAGGCAGCCGATAAAAGACCTGTAAGGGCTACGGGCAGGAGGAATATTTTGCGCATGATAAAAGTTCTGATCCGACAATATAATTCATTGCTCGGAAATATAACCTTGATCCATGGAGTTGAAAGGAGCCCGTAGAATGATATTTCAAATTTGTGCAAATCAATCAAGGGCTTCTATTTCAAAGAAGCCCTTGTTGTTTAAAGAATAAAACTAGTAACAGGCACTTAAATTGAGCTGATGGTTTTTATTCCACTGCCCATTGTGATATGACTGATGATCAGAGTAAAAATTGGTCCAGCCAAAATTATTTGGAAACTTTACCTGGGCAGTTGCTGAACTAGCATGACCGCCACCGGCCTGCCTGATCACGGATCCCATTGGGTTGCAGTCGTGATCTGTGCGCGACAGATCCATATAAGTCCATGGATACCCTTTTCTCGACCTCCATCGCCAACTTCCGAATCTGTTGGTCCACTTGTAAATTCTGGTGCAGGCACCGGCACGGTTAAATTCCCAGCCCAACCAGTTTTTATTTTGATTTACCCAACAGGTAGCTGCCCAGGCAGTACCATGAGAGTTTTTCCAGTGGGCATTGTTGATGGCTCTTCCATAACCGTATAAGCAATTTCTGGGACCGATAACAACTTCATGTATATCCAACCAGGCTACAGGGGTGTTACCCGAAAAAGTAGGATAAATGGACACTGCTTCAATTTTGATGGTGTAGGTTCCATTATTGGCATAAGTATGTTCTACATAGGGTACTATGGAGCTGTTGAGCCCTTTGCTGGAAGTAACACTGCTGGTTTGCCCGTCTCCCCAGTCAATGGTATAGGTCGCTTTGTTTTGATAAGCATTATGCCCTGCCAGTTCATTTAGTATAAGGTTTTCCAGCCTTAGCCGTCTGGGGTTATTACAGGGATCGGGAAACTTTAGGCCCGGCATTGAAATGTGGAAATTGTTAATAGTAGTTTTATGAACTCCATGGTGCCCAGCTCCTTCATCAAGGACAAATACTTCAGCGAGTCCATCTATATCGTAGTTCATTACATCTTCATAAACATCTGCCGTGGTAGCGGAGGTTCCCAAAGCATCGAAAGCGTCCAGTAAGTTCTGTGGAGCTGCTATATCAATGGATAAACCTATTTCTTCATTGATGTACTTGTACTTTTTTGTGCCTACAATAACTTGTTTATCAGTGTTTAATACCGACCTTATAGCGATGTCCTGTATAAAATGTATCTCGGGAATATCAGATAGGTGAGCCCAGCCCATTTCACTCAGTATTTCAAAGTCGGCCATAGCCTGGGCCCGAAGAGAGATAAAACCGGGTAAATTGCTTTCTACCCATTCCAGCTTTTCATCCGGATCATAAGTGAAAGTATCTGCAGGGGGAATGACAATGCTATCCATTACAATACTATCCAGATAGCTCAGGTATTCTACCAAATGCTGACCATCTGAAAATTCAAGGGTGCCGTCTGAAAATTCAAGGGTGCCGTTAACGACCATTGGCCAGACTACGGGAGACAAACCTCCGTTTTTTTTGATACTGCTTGGCTCAGGTGCTTCTTTTTTGCATGACAGAACTGTAAACAGAACTACTAACCATAATAGTTGGGTCAATTTTAAATGCTTCATAATTAATTAATGTTAGTAGTGGTGTGGCCTTTGAACCAGCTGTTTGATCAATATTAAATCAAGAAGCTGCTAAAAGCGGAATACGCTTTAGCAAGTGTTGCTAAAATAGCTGTAAGTGTAGAAAATGAAAAGAGCTTATGATGTAAACGCTTCGATCAGATGGTGTTTTCTGCGGGAAGAAACCGGGATAGTTTGCTGGTTATCCATTACTATAAAACCACCGCCCCGGCCTTTAGAGTAAGATTTGATCTTTTTTAAGTTTACCAGATGCTTGTGATGTACCCTTAAGAAGCAATAGGGTGTCAGATCTGATTCAAATTTGGCCAGTGTTCTTGAGATAATTCTTTTATCTCCATTAGTAAAGAAAACCAGGGTGTAGTTATTATCAGCTTCACAGCGTATGATCTCATCAATGTCTACAAAGTCCAATCCTGTAAGGCTGGGCAGGGCTATTTTAGGAATACCTGTTTTGGGGAAATGCACAGGTGTATTAAACTCTTCAGATAGAGCTCTGTCAACCGCCTTTTTAAATTCAGCCTCATTAACAGGCTTCAAAATATAATCCTGTGCAGCTACTTTTACAGCTCTAATGGCATATTCATCGTGGGCGGTAACAAATATTACTTTGGGCAGAAGTTGTTTCTCCAGCTTTTCCAGTAGATCAAAACCGTTTTGGTTGCCCATCTGTATGTCCAGGAACATGAGATCAACCGTATTTACAGACAAAAAGGTATAAGCTTCATTTACAGTATTGGCTTTTTTTACCACTTTGATTTCCGGGAAGAGTTTTTCCAGCAGAAGGACAATCAGGTTTTGAGCATCGGATTCGTCATCTATAATTATAGCTGTAGTTTTCATGTTTCAAGGGGATTAAGAGTTCTACAGAAGTTCCTGATTTATCATCAGCCAGAGTAGTTTTATTTTCAATATTTATGCGGATACCCATTTCAAATAATTGATTGTAGGTGTCGGCCCGTCCACCACCCAGGCGAAGCCCCAGGGATGAGGTGTTATTTACCTGCTCCGGATCCCATCCGGGACCGTTATCTTCTATGGTGATCTTAAGAGCAAAATCAGGCGTTTCACTAAATGTGATTTTGAGATAGCCTTCTTTTTCGAGTGGAACAATACCGTGTTTTATAGCATTTTCCACAAAAGGTTGCAGCATCATAGCCGGGATAGTTCTTTGATAAAGCTTCACAGGGATATCTATGATATAATTGAGTTTGTCTTTGAACCTCATTTTTTCCATTTTCAGGTAATTTTCGAGGTAATCTTTTTCAGTGGCTACGTCTACAAAAGTTTGCCTGGATAAGTGCATGGTTTGCCGCAATAAAACCGAAAAGGAATTGATGTATAGATCGGCTTTATCCAGTTGCCCTTGTTTAGTGAGATATTGTATAGAATTAAGGCAGTTGTATACAAAGTGAGGATTGATATGTGCCTTTATGGCTTCGAGCTCCAGTTGGGCCAGCTTTCGTTTGTTCTCTAATTTTCTGATAGTTTTTAAGTGAGATCTTCTTAAGATTTGGTAAATTATCAGTATTAACATTGTAAGTAATAAAATGGCTGCAGATACTTTAAACCAAATCCTTTGCCAAAAAACGGGATGAATAGTAAGGGGCAGCAAGGTGTAGTTTGAAAGTTGTTTTCCATTATCAGAAGCTACTTGGAGTTGGTATTCTCCCGGAGGGAGGTTGTTGAGGTTTATTTCGGGCGTATTAGTAATATACCAGCGCTTGTGATAACCTTGCAGAAAATAATGATATACCGGAGATTTTGTTAGCTGATAGGGGAAGCTCTTCAAGGATAGCTGGAGATCATTTTGTCGATATAACAACTCGAGTTTTCCGGGAGAATAAAAATAGTCGTCCCCTGCCCGTACCTTGTAGATAAAAACTTTCTCAGATGTGTTCTTCAAGCCTTGATACTTTGGGGGAAGTATAGCCAGGCCTGATGAGGTGAGTACATAAACCGTGTCGTTGTAAATTGCCAGATCAGTTACGTCATCGGAAGGCAGGCCTTCAGAATAATCGTAATGCTTATGGTGCAGATCATTGAAATCGTTGTGCTGAACTTTATATACACCCATGTCAGTAGCCAGCCAAAAACATTGATGATCCGCTTTTTCAATTTTTCTTATTGTGGCTGTAATAGCAGCTTCCTCAAAAAGCAGGGAACAAAATCTTTTTTGTTCTTTTTCAAAGAGATGAAGGCCTTTAATAGATGTACCGATTAAAAGATGATTCTCATCTATTGGTTGTAAAGCAGTAATGTGGGATCTGCCTAATATAGAGTCATTTACCAGTTTAGGAAGAGAATCATTAACTGACAGGTATAAGCCATTAGGTGTTCCGATAAATATAAAATCATCCAGACCGCTTACACTGGTGGTTCTGTCAGGATAAAGGATATCGAGTTGCCCCGTTTTATCTTTTCTATTTAAATATAGTCCGTTGTGGGTAGCTATGTATAAAGAGCTGTTCTTATACAGATCCTTAACAACAAATGGTATTATTGATGCTTTAAAGTCAACTGTGTGATCAGGATTGTATTTCAGATGAAGTAATTTGCCGGTTGTAAAGGCATATAAGTCTTCATTGCCCAAGTATAAATCTGTTATATTGTTGAAAGAGAGATTGTTTGGATTTAGATCCGCATATCTTCCATTTTGTAAGAGGCCGAATGTGTTTTTCTCGGTATAATAAACGAATATACCAATTCCGGGTATTCTCTCAATAGAAGATGGAATTTTATCCAGGGGTATGTTCATAGAGGAATTGAGTAGATAATTCTTCCAGTGGCTGGCTGAAATAAAATATATCCCCCTTGATTCAGTAGATAGCCATATGTTTTCATCCCTGTCTGTAAAAACATGATTAATAGTGCTTTCAGGTAAGAGCTCCAATGGATTTGAGGAAGAGTCCAGTGCATTTATGTTTCCCCAAAAGTGTAACCCATTTCCAATGAATGTAAGCCAAAGCTGGTTGTTCTTATCTACTACAATTTGTTTTACCAGTTTATCGAGTTTATAGGAATATTTAAGAGTTAGGTGATTTCCTTTGAGTTCTAATAGGTCTAACTGTTGATTGTTTTGAGAATAGACTATAAGTCTTTTTCGGTCATTACTCAGCTTTACTATGTTCCATTCAGATTTTTTACTTATTCCTGTGAACTTTTTTGAATTACCATTTGAAAAAAAGTAATAAGCAAGTTGAGTTTCTTCCCCTGTTTCTATTTGCATGAGAAGGGTATCGCCAAAAAACTGTACTGGTGTAAATGCTTGGTCAAGGGTAATTTCTACTTTTTCAATTCCCTTACTATTCAGCCTATAAAGCAATCTTTTATTATTGATCAGGTCACCGAGCCAGAGGTTTTCACCGTCAGAAATACACATATTTGTTTTCTGGTTTTTTATCTGCTTAAGCTCCAAAAGAGAGTCAGGCAGTAGATGGCCGTCTTTGTAGCAAGCCCAATTGTTTAACAAGGGGCTTAATATCACCTTTCTTCCCTGGCTTGGAATAGCCTGCAATATTTCTTTGTCGGTAAGCCCCGATTTTTCGTCAACTATTTCAAATTGTTGCCCGTCAAAAAAAACTGCTCCCTGATCGGTTCCTATCCATATAAAGCCAGTACTATCCTGGTTAATGATGTAGCTCTTATAAGCGGGAAAACCTTTAGAGGCATCGTAAATGCGCATACCTGGAACCGGTAGCTGAGCCAGGCTTATGTGAAACAGGCCTGTGATAACTATAATAAACAGGCAAAATGATCTCATGATATCTATAAATATAGAATACATTAATTTGTATTTATTGCAAGTAGCTTATAGTCGATATTAAATCATTCATACTTGTTTTAAGGCTATAAAAATTTACAACTAACTATATATAGTATGTCAATTGTGACTTATGGAAGTAATTTGTGAAGTAAAATACCCTGAGAATACCACAAAAAAAGGAGAGTTATTTTAAATTAATTAAGGCTCCATTCTACTAACTTTTCTTCCCAGTTCACTAATTGATGGAAAAGAGCATACAGCACCAGACCCACCGTATTTTTAGCACCTGTTTTAAGTAGTAAATTATTGCGGTGGCCTTCTACGGTACGGATGCTGATAAAGAGCTTCTCAGCTATTTCAGCATTGGTATATTGCTCACAGATCAGTTGCAAAATCTCCTTTTCCCGTCTAGTCAGTTCCGTTTCTTCAATCAGTTTGGGGGAACTCATTTTTTGACCGGAGCTCAACTGTTGGTGTAAGCTGTTCAACTGGCTATCGGTGAAGTATAGTCCTTTTTTATCGACCTTTTCAATAATACGCATCAGCTCGTCCAGAGCAATGTTTTTGGGCAGGAAGGCATTCACACCCAGTTTCATCATATAGCCCAAAAAAGCTTCGCGGTAGTGACTGGAGAGAATAATGATCTTAAGGTCGGGATAGAATTCTTTAAGGTGTTCGGTGATTTCGGTACCGTCCATTTCCTTCATCCTCAGATCCAGCAGTACAATATCCGGCAGTTCACTTGTCTTTAATTGTTTCAGCAAGCTTTCACCATTGTTTGCGGTAAACAGTATTTTCAACCGGGCCTGATTTTCCAATATAGCCTTCAGTCCATTGAGAAATAAGGTTTCGTCATCGGCTATAACCAGTTTGATAGGGGGCATGGAAGTTGTATTGCCGTATAAAAGTAGTTAATTGTCGGGTGTAATCAACCCTTATCTCGATCTGTGATAAGTATAAATGAAAACGGTCATGCTGGGCGTGGACCCGGATAACAATTATAAGATCGCGGGTCTTGGCCCGCGATGAGTCTCTTTACAGGCGGTCATGCCGGATCAGATCCGGTATCTTAAACTCCTAATAACAAAGTTGGGATCGCGGTTCTACCTGCCGGTAGATAAGCCTGCCTGCGGAAAGCAGGTCTACGGCTGCGATGGTTTTTTGTCTACGAGTAGTATTACCCCTGTCCCTTTTCCCGGAGCAGTTTTAATTTTATACTTCCCACCTAATATTTGTACCCGCGATTCTACATTAGCCAAACCGAGGCCTCCTTTGATCTTTGTTTTATCAAAGCCTTTACCATTGTCATTTATCCTTAAAGCGATCCAATTATCAGTAATTCTCAAGATAAAAGATAGCCGGCTGGCTTCGGCATACTTCAAGGCATTCTGTACCAGCTCCTGGCTGATACGAAACATATGCAAGGCTTGTTCAGGCTGAATGTTTTTCGCGTTGCCATTCGGGTAGAAATCTATCTCTAATTGCTGTTCCAGGGGTTGTAGAAAATCCTGTAGGGTTTCGGTCAGGCCCAGTTGCGCCAATAGAGGAGGGTAAAGATCATGGGCAATATAGCGGGAAATATCGATTGCTCCATCCAGCAGTTGACCGGTTTTAGCGAAGAGCTCTGGCAGTTGAGGCTTCATTTCATAAAGACTCAGTTTTAGTACGTTGAGTTGGGAAGACAGTTCATCGTGCAAGTCTGCCGCTATGCGTTGACGTTCCCGCTCCTGGGTACTGATACTGTTATGTAGCAGTTTTTGCTGGTGTTTCAGCTCTGCCTGGCGCATCTTTTCCCGCTCTTCCATTACTCTTTTCATAGCGAGGCGAAAAACAATAATAACCGCTATAGCCAAAGCGGTCATAGCCAGTACGGCTATGGTCATCCATAGAGTGAAGTTTTCGTTTGGCGGCTGTCCTTCTGCCATAGGGCTGTAATACAAGCGAGGTGAAAGATAAAAGTAAGGATTACGTTGATGAGCCAGAGGTAAAGTGTTTCAGAAAGATCGGCTCTGATCATTTGATTAAGGATGAGGTAGATAATAAAGCTACCTGTAAAATAAAGTAATATACCGGAGTTGAGGTAAGCCAGGGCATTGAAGTTTTGAAGGTAGCGGTTAGGGTTTCGCAGGCTTTGGATAAAAAAGGTTAACGCCAGGGCAATCATAGTTCCGTTAACGATCAGTTTGCTATACAACTCAAAGCTTTTATCACTATTACTGAGGCTAAAAAGAGTATAGAGCAAAATAGTACAGAAAGCTACCAAAAAGTATAGCTTTAAAGCTTTGTTTTGTTGGTTTTTAAAACCATATATACCGAGATACATCAGTGCCAGCAGGGCAAATTCAGCCAGGGTATAAAAATGTAAAAGATAAAGATTGCTACCCTGTAGCCAACCGTAAACATAGAGTTTAGCCAGTATTTCAATTAAACCAACCATTAGCAGGTAGGCTACCAGGAACTTAAGAGCGGGATGAAGCTTTTTAAATACCCCCAATCTGATGCCGGTACCAAGAAGCACCAGTGCCAGATCAGCTAGGGCTATGAATTTAATGAGGTCTGCGGCAGTCACTGTTTAAAAAAGTTCTGCAAGAGACTGTAACGGTCTTCCTGATCGGTGCCAAAAGGAGGTTTGGGCGTGGTAAAGTCATCTACCGAAAGGTTGAGGAAATTACCGGAATCCCCATCGTAAAAGAGTAAGTGTAACTGATGGGCGGGGTTTATTTCATTACCCAGACCCATAAAAACAAAGAGTTCATCCTTTTGCTCAAAGTGTGTGGTAATATCTGCAGTGGGAACATCAGAAACCAGGGTCATTCCTTCGGCACTTTCATTGATCATGAAGTTCAGCCAGCTTTGATGCTCATCTGCCCAGCGTTCCTGTAATTGATCGGCAGTTTCGGGATTCAAGGTAATCGTAAATCCATCATTGATGTAAGGAGCCCGATATATATAAACTTCCGGTTCGCCTTCCCCTTCTCTCACTTCATCATCTGACTCCGAAATAAACAGTAAAGAGAATTCGAGCTGGATCATTCCACCCTCAACCGGAGTGGATTTCACCGCAAAATAGGCGTGAGCCAGTTGGCCTTCAAAATGCGTGTGGTCAAAATCACTTCCAATTCTAAAGAATAAGCCATTGTCAAAAAGTTGCCTGACCAGGGTAAAATGGGTGCTTATTGCAAGCCAGTTATCCACTTGTTCAATAGCTTCGGACGGGCTGATAGTACTGGTATTCATGTTTTTGGGTTTTGTGGTTAATAGCAGCCTAAAGGTAATGGGAAGCAGTAAGAAATAAAACAGGTAGTACTACCTGTTTTATTGCAATGAATAGGTTAGACATTTCTAAAGATAACAAGTTATTTTCATGCGGTTTCAGATAGATTTATATTGTATAATAAAATTTTGAGGTATTTTATTTTGATCAGTGAACATTGTTCATTTATTTTGTACCTGAAATGGGAACAGCTGAAAGAAAAGAAAAAGAAAAAGAAAAGCTGAAGGCTCTTATTTTACAAGGTGCCAAGGAACTATTCATTGAAAAAGGAATAGAAAAGACAACTATTAGGAATATTGCGGATTCCATCGATTACAGTGTAGGTACTGTATATGTTTATTACAAAGATAAAAACGCAATCCTGCACGACTTGCATACGCAGGGCTTTAAGCAACTGGGTGGGGCTATGCGGGTTTTGGAAAATGTAGCCGACCCAATAGAGCGATTAAAAGCTATGGGTAGGGTTTACATCAATTTTTCAGTTAACAATGTAGATATGTACGAGCTGATGTTTACCATGAAGGCTCCTATAGAGTTTTTGGACGCGCATGGTAGGGACGAATGGGGTGAGGGAGCGGCCACTTTTAATGTCCTTCGCTCTACCGTTAGGGCTTGTATGGATAAAGGGCATTTTAAAGGTCATGACTTGGACTCTTTGTCATTTATGATTTGGGGAACGGTTCACGGGATATGCTCTTTATATAACAGCGGTAGAGTGAATGGCGTGAAATTTCAAAACACTTCGGGCATGGTAATGAAAGGATATGATGCTATGATTAGAATGATTGATAGGGCATAAAAAAATTTAGCTCAGTTATGAACATTGTTCAAAAAAAGAACATAGATCAAATATTGATCTGGTTAATAGTTTTGAGCCAGAGATATATTATCACACCTAAATAAAGTGGGTTACTTAAATGAAAATACCAATTTCAATAATCAACATACAATAAAAAAGCTATGAAAGGGAAGATGGTTAGTATGGCTCTGCTCCATTTACTGACAATGCAAACAGTAGTTAGCCAGTCTGTGCTAGATGAATACATAAAGGTTGGCCTGGAAAACAATCAGCAATACATTAAGGAAAAGCTCAATACGCAGATTAGCATGGATGACAGGGATATATCAAGGAGCCTCTTTTTTCCAGATGTGTCTTTTGAAGCCAGTTACATTTTGGCCGAAGGCGGTAGAACGATAGATTTTCCAGTAGGGGACTTGTTTAATCCGGCTTATGCCGCATTGAATCAACTAACAGGTACCAATCAGTTCCCTACGGACATAGAAAATGTTAACGAGCAATTTTTACCCAACGATTTTCACGAAACTAAGGTGAGAATACTCCAACCCATTTTGAATACCGATATATTTTACGGGTACAGGGCTAGCCAGGCCAATGTTTCTGTTGCTCAAGCCAAGCAGGAAAATTTCAAGAATCAATTGATCTTTCAAATTACAAAAGCTTATTTCAATCATTTACAATTACTGGAACAGAAAGTTATTTTGGATAGTACCAGAATCCTGATTAAGGAGCTTATCCGTGTAAACCAGAAATTGATTGATAATAATGTATCTACAAAGGAGGTGCTATACAGTGCCAATGCCCAATTGGGGCAACTAGAGGCTCAAATAGCAGCCACAAGAAAGGGGATCAATACATCGCGCATATTTTTTAATTTTCTTTTAAACAGAGATTTAAATGAGCCAATAGAAGCTGTGGCAAGCGATGGGATCACACTGTTTCCCAATCAGCTTACGCTTAATAATGCACAACAAAAAGCAGTAACCCAACGCAGTGAAATAAAGGAAGTAAAAGCAGGACTGGAAGTACAGGAATATCTTATTAAGAAAGAGAAAGCTTATCTAGCTCCGGATATTACTATGGCTGCTGAACTCGGTTATCAAGGTTTTAGCTATACGTTTGACGATAATCAGGATTTTTACTTGGTCAGCTTCAGTTTGAGTTGGCCCATTTTTCAGGGCGGACGAAACAGATCTAAGATCAATAAAGCCAAACTGCAGAAAGAACAGCTTACAACCGATTATACAAGCATTATTAATCAAATCAAACTAGAGGTTGCTAACGCTTATTACGAATTGGAAGAGGCTTCACGGGTTTATCAGGCACATCTGTCAGAACTGAAAAATGCAACAGAGAATTTTCACATCGTAAAAGGAAAATACGCTACCAATCAGGTTCTTTTGGTTCAATTTAATGAATCTAGAAATAACCTGACAAGCGCTAGACTGGCTGCTTCTATTGCCAAATACAATATAGCTATTGCTAAAGCAAATCTCAATAAAACAATACAAACAACACGATGAAACTACACACGATAGCCCTCACCATCTTAGTTATCCAGTTTTCATATTCCTGCAAAAAAGAGTATGTAAAACAAGCTGAAAACACGAAAAGTAATCCTAAAAAAGTCCGGGTAGCCAATCTTGATGATCAAGCAGTTGTTCACCCGGTTTTAGCTACTGGTATTCTTGCTTCCAAAGAAGAAATTCTACTTTCTTTTAAAACAGGAGGTATCGTCAGCAAACTAAATTACCAAGAAGGTGCTGCTGTAAACCAAGGTGATAAAATGGCCAGTCTTGACTTGAGCGAGATAAACGCCCAGGTAGAAAGTGCTAAAAACGGCTACCAAAAAGCGGTTCGCGATTACAATAGGGTAGCTAATCTTTATGAAGATACGGTAGCTACGCTAGAGCAATTACAAGATGCGCAAACGGGACGTGATATAGCTAAATCCAATCTTGATATTGCTTATTTCAACCAGCGTTACTCCGTTGTTAGATCACCCATTAAAGGCACCGTGCTCAAGCGTTTTGTGGAAGAAGGCCAATTAGTATCACCCGGGCAGCCCGTATTTCTGGTGGGAAGTTCTGGTACTCAGGATGCCCAGATAATAAGGGTGGGACTTTCAGATAAAGATATTGTGAATGTATCCCTGAATGACAAAGCGCTTATTTCGTTTGATGCATTTCCTAAAACAGACTACAAGGGGGTACTTACAGAAATTGCTCAGGCTGCAAACGAAAGAACAGGCTTATATGAAATAGAAATAACTTTATTGGAATACCAACCAGAGCTTAAAAATGGATTTATCGCCAGGCTGAAGATCATGCCAAAAGTTGGAAAACCAGTGTATAAAATCCCTATAAACGCCTTGGTTGAGGGGGTGGACAAAAAGGCCACAATATTTTACACTGTAAACAATGATGTGGCTAGTAGTCTTACAGTCGATATCATCGGGTTATACGATGAGTATTTTACAATTAGTACTTCTGAGCTCCCCTCTAATGCCAGGATCATAACAGAAGGGGCGCCTTTCATAAGGTCTAACGACTCAATCTTAGTACAACCATGAGACTCCCACAATTAGCAATCAAAAATTACCTCTTTGTATTAACAACCGTTGCACTTACTATTTTTCTTGGTGTACGCAGTTTTAATACGATGCCAAGATCAGAAGATCCGTTTTTGAGCTTGCCCAATTACACTGTGGTAGTGGTCTATCCTGGAGCTAGTCCAGAAGATATGGAAGAGTTGGTAGTGGATCCCATTGAGAAGGTTATTGACGAATTAGACGATATTACCGAAATCAAAACCGAAATAGCTAATAGCTTAGCTGTGATTAAGATAGAAGCTGAATTTGGTATTAATTACGATGATGTATATGACGATATTGTTTCTGAAATTGATAAAATCCGTCCTTCCTTGCCAGAGGGGATCATCCAACTTGACATAGATCAGTTTAAACCGGAAGACCGTGTTGTAGTGTATCAATTTGCGTTAGTATCAGAATCTGTATCATATAGAGTATTAAATGATCTTGCTGAAGATTTTGAGGATAGGCTAGAAGCTGTAGACGGGGTGAAAAAGGTAGAAGTAGAAGCGAGCCCAAAAGAAGAAATTAGGATTAGCCTTGATTTTGAGAAGGTCGCAAACTTGGGGATTAGCTTGAATGCTATCGTTCAAACGCTCCAGACTAACAATATAAATGTACCAGGCGGAACCCTTAAGGCGGGAAATCTAGAGTTTAATATTCAAACCTCAGGAAACTATAAATCATTGCAAGAGCTTCGGGCAACTCCTATATTATCCGATCAAAATCAAATTGTTTACCTCAAAGATGTTGCTGACGTTGATTTTAACTATGAAGACCTAAGGTGGATCGCCCGTTTTAACGGGAAAAAGGCCATTTATGTAACTGTTACTCAAAAGAGAGGAGGTAATATTATTCAGTTGGCAGAGGCTATTAATGTAGTAAAATCAGATTTTGAACGGCAATTACCAGAGGTAGTGGAGTTACAAACAGCCTTTGAACAAGCACCAGCGGTGGATCTCAGGATTAATGATTTTGTTTCTAACCTTTTGCAGGGGATTTTTCTGGTTGGCATCATTATTTTGACCTTTTTAGGATGGCGCTCTTCCGTAGTAATTATGGTGGTTATCCCACTTTCCATACTAATATCTATTGCATTATTAGATTTATCGGGTTATGCCTTACAGCAAATATCAATTGCAGCCCTGGTAATTGCCTTGGGCTTATTAGTAGATAATGGCATCGTGGTTATTGAAAATATTGTGCGCTTTACTCGGGAAGGTCATTCACTCAAACAAGCGGCAGCCCTGGGGGCTAGTGAGGTTGGTTATGCCATTATCAGTTCCACATTAACCACTATACTTTCATTTGCCCCCTTGTCTATGTTGCAGAGCGGACCAGGTGAGTTTTTGCGAACCCTTCCGCTAACGGTCATCTTTGTGTTAGCAGCTTCGCTTGTTTTAGCCTTAACGCTTACGCCAATTTTAGCGAGTAGGGTGCTCAAGAAAAGAAAAGAAAGAAAGGCCTCATACATTACTAAAAGAATTGAAAACTTTATAGAAAAGTACTATAGTCCTGTTTTAAATTTTTCATTGCGCAAGGGCATAATAGTGGTGTCTTCTGGTATAGGGCTACTCATTGCTTCCAGTATGCTTTTCCCAAGTATTGGCGTCAGTTTTTTTCCTACGGCAGACAAGCCCATGTTACTAATTGATGTGGATTTACCTTATACCAGCAACGTTAATCACACGGATAAAACAATGGCTTACATTGAATCAGTATTGGATACCGTTGAATTTGTAGAAAACTACACCATAAATGCAGGTCATGGAAATCCCCAGGTGTATTACAATCGGATACCAGAAGAATACAAGTCTTATCACGGAGAAGTTCTGGTTAATTTTAAAACCTGGAACCCTGAAAAGTTTTACCAAACCTTAGAACAGTTGCGGCAAGAATTTACAGGTTATCCCGGAGCACAGATTTCGTTTAGAGAATTAAAAAATGGAGCACCATTTGAAGCACCCATAGAGATTCTGTTGATCGGTGAAAATGTAGATACGCTAAAACGAATTTCTTATGAGGTAGAGCAATTAATGCGTAAAACGGAGGGGATAATAGACGTTAATAATCCGCTTTCTATCGGTAAAACCGATATCAATGTAAAAATCAATCGCGAGAAAGCTGCATTGTACAATGTACCTTTATTAGCTATTGACCAAACTATTCGCGCTACTTTAAATGGATTAACTATAGATGAAGTTCAAATTGATAAGGATGACGAAAAATATCCCCTTGTTATCCGTATGCCGTTTAAAAATGAGCCTTCCATTGAAGATTTTAATAGTGTTTACATCACAAATACTACAGGTGATGACATTCCTTTAAAGCAATTAGCGGACATTCAGTTTGATCAAAACTTCGCTACACTTTACCATTACAACACCAAAGAGAATACAGCGATCACTGCTAATGTAGTTGATCCGGATAAAACAAAGGATTATACTGAGAAGCTAATCCCGAAGCTTGATTTTTATCGCTGGCCAGATAACTATAGTTATTATATAGGGGGAGAGTATGAAACCCAAACAGAAAGCTTTGGGGATTTGGGTATTCTACTCGCTATAGCTCTGATCCTCATATTTGCGGTTTTAGTTTTACAGTTTAGAAGCCTTACTCAGCCTCTCATTGTATTTTCGGCCATACCTTTAGCTTTAAGTGGTTCATTTATAGCACTATTCATATCTGGGTGGTCGTTTTCGTTCTTCGCATTTGTTGGATTCATAAGTTTGCAGGGAATTGTAGTAAATAACTCAATCATTCTGGTGGACTATACCAATCAATTGATTGCCGAAGGCATGGAGAAGCTGGAAGCTATTAAACTGGCTTCCAAGCGAAGGTTTACTCCAATTGTACTTACTTCGTTTACTACCATCCTGGGATTAATGCCTTTAACGTTTGCCGGAACCTCTCTTTGGTCGCCATTAGGCTGGACTCTTATCGGTGGGATGATATCATCCACCTTACTTACTTTAATGGTTGTGCCCGTACTGTACAATTGGCTTACAAAGGTTAAGGTAGGTGCATAGGTTATTGCTCAATTTAGATTAAGACTACATGCGTTTCTAATTTCTTAATTAACAGTTGGGGCATGTTGAGCCAAAGCCTGTTCATATCAACAGTTATTGTTGATATGAACAGGCTTTTTTGAATGACTTTGGCTGACTATCACACTTAAAAAACAATATTCTCTTCAAAAAATATTAGCTGATCAAGCGGCAGTCATTGGTTTATTACCGAATGGAATAAAGAGCGGATACCCAAAGATGAAACAGGTAGTACTACCTGTTTTTAATAATGGGGTAATAGTGCGGATAAACAGACAGCGTGGGCTTTTCACTTTTGAAGTGTAAAAATCAACCAATTAAGGCGGATGCCGAAAAGCCTTCAAGAGAGTAGGTGATCAAACCCAAATGTTTAAAAATGTCAAACAGTAAAAACACACAAGTAAGCGAAAAAGAAGGAGTAATTTTCCTATTGTCATGGTTATCCAATGTAAATGCAGGAATAGCCGGAAAACTAAGTGATCTGACGGATCATGCCACTACTTACATTAATGAAGCTCTAGGCGATTCTACTATACAGTCAGCTTTAAAAGATGTGAGCAATGATCCCCAATCAGCAGTTGTTTGGGGCCCGGTTTCTTTTACAGAAACTGATCTCGACTCTGATTCTGTGACAGATAACCTTATGTATGTTTTTAGGGGAATCCAACCAGGCGATAGCTCTAAACGGCTTTATGTTGTGGCAGTGGCTGGTACCAATCCCGATTCTTATTACGGCTGGTATAGTGAAGACCTTCAGCCTGGAACTATGTTAAACTGGCCAGTGGTAAGTGACCCCTGTCAGGGTGACAACCCGTTAATTGATCCCTCTAAGAACCCTGCTAAAGAAGGTGAACCTGCGGTAGCCCTGGGTTTTTCGGTAGGTTTGGATAAGCTGTGGAATCATATGTCTTTTCAGGGGGATTGTATCTTAACTTTCCTGAACAACGAAATGACCAGCGATGCCAATGAAGATTTTACGGATATTGAAATAGCGGTGGCAGGGCATAGCTTAGGAGGTGCATTGGCACCTATGCTGGCATTAGCCCTGCAAGAGAAAATGGATGCCAATGGTAAAAATCTGACTATTTCAACCTGGCCTACTGCAGGTCCTACTCCCGGTGAATCGAATTTTGCCAGCTATTTACCCAAGCAGCTAGGTACCGATAACTACAATGCAGCTTTTAACGATAACGATATTGTTCCCCATGCCTTTGAAATGGACATGATGCAACAGCTTTGCAATATTTACAATGATCTGAATATCACTACTTGCAATGGCTCGGTTACAGGAATTCAGGCTAATGATCTGGCTAAAGGTATCCTCTGTTATGCCAGAAGCTTACCCGGTAGCTATGATTATGAAAGAAGTGATAAAGATTCCACTTTTACCGATCCGGGAGTAAATTTTACCGATACTAATCCCATTACACAAAATGCTTATGTGAGTTGTGTGAAATTAACAGAAGGAGCAGGAATTATTTATGAACTGTGTCAACAGAATTTCACTACTATTTTAAATGCCGTTAATCCTAGCGATAGTCTTAACATCCTTACAGTGTTTAACCTGCTTACTTATATGGCAGAAGCGGGTTACCAGCATACTGATGCTTATACCATGCATTATTTGGGCGAAGAGCTATTTGCAGCGGTACATCAATATGTGGGTATTGATTCAGCCAGTATTTTGGATAAACTTTTAAGCAGCGGTACGGATGAAATTATCAACTTTACTCAACTGGTACAAAATGCAGCTGATTTTTACAACAACGGTGGTACGTATTCCGATTGTAGTAACTCCTGAATCGGTCTAATAATCATACATAAAAAACCCTTGCTGAGGCAAGGGTTTTTTTATATAGCTAGTTACCCAGCAGAAAAAGCAATTTATTTACTCTTTTAATACAGTTATACATTTTTATTGATAAATGATTTTATGTGGAGCTATTTTTACTCCTGATAAATAATTACTATTAACTAAATTTTAACCATGAAAAAGTTGTTTTTATTTTTTGCCTTATCAGGTATTTTTTTTTCTTGCGAAAAACAAAATGAAGAAAACCTTGATAACCATGAACGGCCTAAAAATCAGTTATCAGAGTCAATACCATACTACAGCTCTTTTGAAGATCTAGAAAAGGATTTGGAGCAAATACAGGAGTTCATTGACGAAAGAAATGAGATGTTGATGAATAATTATTTACAATCAGGGACTGATGACAAAAAAACATATATAGAGTCAGATTATAATCCTTGGAAAAACTATACTACTCTTTTTAATCTTAAAAAAGAGTTGAATAATTCAGAAATTAACTTACCTTATAATCAGGCAATTTTTCATTTTTATAAAGGAGTTTATATGGATATTTTGCCGGAAAAATATTTACATGTTCTCAATAGGTTTGGTATGGTACAGGTAAATGATACCTTGTACAAATACTCTCATCTCGGAATTTTAAAATCACACATTAATGATGTGGCCAGCGTTGACCAGATATCATATTCCAGGGAATCTTTTATCCAGTTTACAAACGAACATAGAGAGGTGCTTATAAACAGTGCCAATTATAAAACTTCAAATTGCCATACCAGCGGTAGTGGTTGTAGCTTGAAAATTCATGATTTTTCAACTTCATATAAGGTTCATTATTATCCTTACATAGCTCAAGGTTCTGGAAATATCACTTTTGGAGTGGTGGTTGCGCTATGGCATTGGGTAGGTGGAGTCCCTTCTCAAATTGTTCCTGCACGTTATGAACTTCAGTCTAATATTAATAACTATTTTGAGATAATAGGCAATAAATCAGGTAGTACCTATCATTATTTTAACCAAATCCCATTGGTAACCCCTCAATTGAAATATTCTAATAATGGATATGGTTTTACAAGAACACTAAATCATGCTGTCATCAATCCTGAGATTACAAGTTTTATGCACTATCTTCAAGTTCAGCATCCTTCTCCTCCTAATACTCCTTTAACATCTTTTTGGATGCAGTGGCCATAAAGTTTCTGCAATCTTATTGATGCTAAAAGCCCTTATCTTTTATAAGGGCTTTTTTGTTTATATAGTAATCACGGTAGTTAACTTATACTGATTGTACAATTTTTATAAAATCACCTAAGCCAGTAACTAATTTTGAACATTATCGCGGTGTTTTAGTATAGTAGGGTATTAACAATCCCAGGTTTTTATATTTTATTTAAATGTATTCCTTTAACAGTTGCTTGTATTTTTTAGACAGTGGTATTTCTTTTTTGTTACTCATCACAAAAGAACCACCATAGGCCTTCAGGTATTCCTTAATGTGCAGGGTGTTGATCAGGTAAGAATTGTGAGGCCTGATAAAGCCCAGGGAGCTCAACTCTTTTTCAAATTCCTTCAAAAGTTTAATAACGGTGATATTGCTGTTATCCTTTAGATATACCCCACTGTAATTTCCTTCAGCTTTGATATAAATGATCTCCCGGGCAGGAATAGTTTGCCAGCCCTTTCCCGTAGGTATGCGAACTAACTGGTGATCGTGAAGGCTTTTTAAAAGATTATCGTAATCAGGTTTTTGATTGTTAGCTATTTTCAGGCGCACTTTGTTGACAACTTTAACCAGCTCTTCCGGGTCTATGGGTTTTAGTAGATAATCCAGGGCATCCAGCTTAATAGCTTTAAGGGCGTAGCGTTCGTGGGCGGTGAAAAATACACAGAACAGATCTTCTTTATCAATGGTTTCCAGCACTTCAAGGCCATTGGTGCCTGGCATTTCAATATCCAGGAAAATAAGCTTGGGCTTGATCAGCGGTATGTTTTTTATGGCATCAGCCGCCTTGTGGTAAGTCGCTACAATTTTGATGTCTGGAAAGTCCAAATCCAACAAAGACTGCAATACCACGGTAGAGTCGGGCTCATCATCAACCAATATGGTAGGTATCATCTTTAGGGTTTATTTGTAAATAGGGTATTGTTAAAATTATTTGGGTTAATTGTGGTTTGGTTACAATGTCAAAATTAGTTTTTTGGCCCAGCCATTTTTGCATAAGCTCCAACCTTTTCTTTACCAGCTTCATACCAGATGGCCTGCCACTTTTTTCCATAAGAATATTTTCTTTTTTGTAGTCTGGAAAGTGACCTCCGTTATCGCTGACAACAATGATCAATTGATCGTCAGCTTTTCTGACTTCAACTTTAAGTTTGCCACCCTTTTGCTGATCGCTCTTGAGTATACCGTGTTTGATAGCGTTTTCTACTAATGGTTGTATCAATAGTGGCGGAAGATAGCAATCAAAAGTCTCTACATTTTTATCAACGATAATCTCATAATCTATATTTTCTTTAAAGCGAAGCTTTTCAAATTCAAGGTAACGTTTTAAAAGCCCGAGTTCTGTTTCCAACATAACCATGTTTTGGGAAGTTACTTCAAAAATTGAACGGAAAAGATGGGCAAAACGCGCTACAAAAGTCATTAAACTTTTACTGTCGTTTTTTACGGCATAAGCCTGTATAGAGTTTAGGCTATTAAAAATGAAGTGCGGGTTAATTTGCGAACCGAGCGCCTGATTTTGATAAAAACTGACCTCGTCTAGTACGGCTTGCTGCTTCTTCATGTAGTTAATACGCAACCTAATAATTATAAAAATAATTCCTGCGAGGCCCAAGATTGACACTACAATAAACCAGGGCCTGTACCATAGAGGAGGAAATATAGTGAAGGAAAGGGAAGCAGTGTTGGTAGACCACCATCCGTGGCCATCACCTGCCTGTATTTCCAACTGGTAGCTGCCCGGTGGCAGGGAGTTGTATTCCAGTTCATTATTGCGAGTAGTTGTCCAGTTGGTAAAGCCTTCGAAGCGATAGCGGAACAGTAGAGAGGAGCGGTACTTAAAATTGACCGCATCAAAACTCAGTTGAAAATTATTTTCACGGTAGCTTAAAACGGTATTGGGCTGAAGTAAAGTGTCTTTTCCGTTGATCTTTATCGTTTTAATGTAAATGGGAATTTCTTTTTTATCATCTGGAAAGAGTTCTTCTTTAAAAAAGGAAACCCCTTTATCAGTGGCGGCTACAACCCATCCGTTATTAGCCTCTACATCATAAACCAGATTGGAAACCAAACCATCTGATAAATTGTAGTTGCGAACGGGGCAAAAGTCCGTGTCGAATTTGCTGATACCGGAACTGGTAGTCACCCAAAGGTAGTTTCCGTCAAAAAAAAGGCGGTTGCATAAATTATCGGCCAAGCCCTTGTCTGTGGTGATATGGTGGGTTACTTTACTGTCGTTCAGAATGATTACTCCTGTTCCCAAAGTAGCAATGGCACAAACGGAATCGTTCAGGTTGATCATGTCAGATATGCGGCTGCCCAAGGCGGGGTAGATATTTTTCATAGGAAGAACAGTATCTTTTTCAACTTTGTACAGCCCAAAACGGCTGCCCAGCAATATTCCGGAAGGGATTAAAGCTACGTACCTGTAATTTTTATTCGTGATGTTGCAGATAAGTGTATCGACAGTCATAGATCTCCGGTCAATTAAGCTCAGCGAATCATACCTAAGAGTGACCAGCTTATTGTGTTGAGGCAAGGCATTTTTAAGAAGAGATAATTGGGACAGATCATGAAGTCTTCCAGTTTGGGGATCGTATTCGTAGTTGTTGCCAAATCCAAAGCCTATCTTTCCGTCTGGCCAGCTTATCAGAGTTTGTATATGGGAGTTTATGGTCAATAACCTTTTAAGGCTTGCCGAATCAGGCTGGAGGCTGTAAAGACTACCATCGTAGCTTCCCAAATAAAATATACTATTTTGTGAAGTTACTACCTCAATCTGCTCATTAGTCAGGCCGTTATTTGCTCTGAAGCATTTGTTATTGATAGAAGGGGCATATAAGACCCCGTTGTTGTGCGTGGTAAACCAGTAGCCCGATTCGTGATCTTTATAGATAGAGGTAATGCTGTAATTCTCCAGGTAAACGGTGGGTTTCCGGGAAAGGTCATTTAAAGAATAGCGGTATAGCCCTTTGATGGTACCGACCCAAAGGTTATTATGATCAATGAGTAGAGCATTGTTGAGATAGTGTTCAAATTCCAGCAATTCACATTCCCCTCCTGGTTCAAAAGCAAGTAAATATTTACTAAAAATGCAAAAGTAGGTGCTGTCCAGCAGGTGGGCATATACCCAGCTATTGGAAAAATTATGAGGAAGGCTCAAGCACTCGGAAACAACAACTGATTTTTTTTCGATCCTTTTCAATCGGACACCCTTTAAAGGGTGCAAGAAAGAAAAAGCAGCAGCAAAAATGGGATGATCAGTAGCAACGAGCTCGAAGTATGGACTGTTTTCGGCATAACTGGAGTACATCTTTATATCTGTACAGTTGTACCTGGATGTAATTAATCGACCATCTGTTTGAGATACCGTGATTTTATCTTCTGCTACATATATACTGCCAATAACATCAGGTACTTTTTTTAAAGAATCGGATAAGCAATGCCGGTGTATCCGGCCTTCTTCGTAATAGTAGATATCATTGTTGTAGGAGGAAAACCAGATCCGGCCCTTTTCGTCTTTAAAGAGATTAAAAATGGTGACATCTTTCAGGCCGTCCTCAAAAGTAAAGCGCTCGAATTCACGGCCGTTAAAGCGGGCTATTCCCCGGTCGGTAACAAACCACATATAACCTTCGTCATCCTGCAACGATTGGTATACCTCCGAACTGGGCAGGCCGTCATTTACTGAATACTGAGTATAGCTAAAAGAAGGCTTAGATTGTGAAAATCCTTTTAAAGCGATAGCCAGGAGAAGAAAGACCCACTGGAGTTTTGATATGTGGCTGCCGTTGATCATTGGGGCTTCTAAAATACTACGTGGGGTTGGTGCATATATAACCCTTATATAAATACTTATTTGTTGGTTTAGAACATCTATACAGTAAAACCGGGTAAACATACAATAACCTGAAATACCCCATTATACCCTTGTATTTTAGATATGCTAAAAGGAGTTTCTGCTCCAGATGAAAACAATAACTCTACTGCTGCTTAAAGATGAAATACATTCATTATTGCCTTTTATCCGCTACTTGTATCCTTCTTGCAATCCTTACGTCTTGTAATGATTCTTCCGACACAGCTACTACTATACCTATAGCCTATGTGAACACTACTACCTTGTTAAGTGAGTATCAGGGCACCCTTGATGCTTTACAAGATATACAAGAGCAGCGAAAGAAATTAAAGAAGGATATTGACTCTGCAGATGCCAACCTTAAGATGGATATCCAAAGGTTTCAGAAGCTGGAAAAAAGTAATCCCAGGCAAGCCCATATGATGTATGAATTGATCCAAACCAGGCAAAAACAGTCCGCAGCCATGCGAAGGGATTACAACCAACAACTGGCAGATGAAGAAAACCGTATCTCGGCAGGAGTGCTCAATCAGATCAACGCCTTTGTGCAGGATTATGCCAAACGCCATGGCTACAAGATGATCTTCGGAGCTACCGATGAAGGCAGCATCATGTATGGGGATGAAGACCTCGATATCACCAAAGAAGTATTAGCCGAACTCAATACCTCCTACCATGGGCCTACCGCTAAAAAATAACATCTCTCTGGTTTTATACAGTTTGACTGCACTATTAATAGCCGGTGCCTGTACATCGCCTTACCCCCAATCCCTGGAAGAGTGGCACGAGGCCTTTCACGAGCCCAATTCCGGTTACCGATACCAACGCGTGGGAGAGAAACTAAAATATTCTCTTACCCTTGTTCCCCGTGATTATCTCAGCTTGCTCAATGTTGCCAAGGGTATTAATCATACAGCTGATACCTCAGATCATAATTATGGTTCGTTTTATCTCGATGTAGAAGTCCGGGAAGAAGCCCAAAAAGATCAGGCATCCCTCATCCAGTATCTCAATTGGGTATTTACTCAAAAAGAAAGGGGTTCCATAGAGTTGCGTTTTCCCAATGGTGAAATAGTTACTCCCTCCTTATTTGAGTTAGAACCAGTCAGTAACCTGTCGGGGCGTATACGCTTCATTATCACTTTTACGGAGTTTGTGAAAAGTTCCTCTGCTACTCTGGTATTTGAGAATAGCCACTTACCGGAGTATCAAATACGATTTAATCAAGTAGACCTCACCAAATTTTCATGATATGAATTTGTTAACACCTATACGCAAAGTTAAAAAGCCTGTCTCCTACAGCTTGATCTTTTTGCTCTTGTTCGGGACTTTATGGCCCACCCAATCTGTGGCCATAACCGGGCATTCTTCCATGCCCGAATACGGCTCCTTTACCGCTGTAAGCAATGCAGATATGGTCAATACTTTTGACGGGAGCTTCAATTACCAGATCCCGCTGCTGGAAGTGCCCAACGGCTTTCCCATTACTCTTTCTTATTCCAGCAATAATGTCAATAATGAAGCCTTAGCCAGTTGGGTAGGCATGGGCTGGGACCTCAATATCGGGGCCATCAACCGCATAAAAAGCGGAGTGCCCGATGAATACGATGGGAGCCAACAGATAACCTATTTCAACCGCATGGAGCCCAACTGGACGGTGAGTGCAGGAGCTCATCTCGGCTTTGACCCGCTCAAGACCGGAAATACCGGACTTACCGGTAGTGCTTCTGTTTCCTACAACAATTATACAGGGCTTAAAAATGTACTCAGTGTAGGTTTTGATTTTGCCGGGGTAGCTAATCTTTCAGTGACCTATTCCAACGGACGTTTTGGTTTTAATCCCAATATTAATCCTGCCGAATTGCTGCTCACCGGCATCAAAAAAATAGGGGAGAAAAAATCCAAAACACAAAATGATGATGCCCAGCCCCCTATGATAGAACGGAGCAGCTTTTTCAAGAATATGGACAAACGCAGAAAGGGCACTATGAAAATTACCAATTTGAAAAGTGCTGCCTCTTTTGGTAAAAGTATGGGAAAGAGCACCGGAATTGGTGCGGCTAAAGGTTTGTTCAACAATACTTTTGCCTCCTTGCTCAACCTGCCCCCTTCTTCTTATCCCGGAGTTTCCCATCAGTACAGAGGTTATTTTGCAGAAATAACTTTTGATATGGGAATTGACCCAACCCCTGCTCCTTTCAACATGATAGAAACCGGGGTTTTTGGTTCGTTTGCCTCGCAGAAAAACGAAGAATCTGTCACTAAAAGTGGCTTTGGCTATTTCAATAATGAAACTGGCTATAACAGCATTTCGGCCGCTATGGATTTTTACGTGGAAATGGACAAGCCTTATCAGGAAAGGGAAGAAATAATAGGTTATCCCCTTCCTTCCAATGATGTTTTTTCTTATTCCTCTCCGGTAGGAGGGGGTAGCTTCAGGGCTTATCGCAGTGAATTTGGCCATTACCGCCTCAACGAATCCAAAAGTGAGGATTTTTCAGCCGATGTAGGGGCTGATATAGACCTGCCAATATTTGCAGCTCCTTACCCCTTTATTGTATTAAATACTACCAGTGCTTACGGAGGCTCTATTGGCGGTAGTTATCACTACACCAAAACCGACAAATGGGACGATGATGGCTTTACTTTCAAAGACGATAACAGCTTTTCCAATTCTAATGAGAAGTATTTCTTCCGGGTTTCGGGTGACCGCGCGGGCTATTTCGATTTAGCCCCTGCTCAAAACCAGCCCATCCGGGCCGGTTTCAGCGGAAACTCTGCAAATGTCAGTAGTTCTTATACCGGTATCCAAACCCTGGATACGCGTAGCAGCGGAAAACTCAAGCAGCGCAGCCAATACGTTGACGTGCGAACTAACGGTGATTTCGGTATAACCTCAAACGGACAATCGGGCAGCCAGGTAGCCTACCGGGTTAAGCAAAAGCAACTCAATATTCTCGGTAAAAGCGGAAATATTATTGACTTCAATTCTTCCATACGCCCTGCCCTGGAGGCTACTTCCATCGGAGAAGTGAGCATTACCAACAAAGATGGCAGTACCCAGGTTTTTGGCCTTCCCGTGCATGTGAAAAATGAGCGCCAATTGCAGTATTCTTTTCCCGCAGCCAGTGGCCTTTCTTCAGTGCCAAACTGGACTACCAGTGGTTTACTGATGCAGGTAACGGCCAATGTAGACGGTTCGGCTAAGCGTAAGTTGGGAGTAGTGGATAACAATCTTTACTCTGGTTCTTTTTTATTGACCCAAAGCTACGACCGCAATTACATAGACCGGACGGGTAATGGTCCTTCGCGTGATGATTTTGGCAATTACACCAAAGTAAATTACAAACGTCAGTTTGGGGGAGCAGGAGATTGGTATGGCTACCGTTCACCCTATAAGGGGGTTAATGTAAGCTATGGCAGCCTTTCCGAAAACAATGACGATATGGGAAACTTTAGCTACGGGGAAAAAGAAGTCTACTATGTGTATTCCGTAGAGTCAAAGACCCACGTAGCCTTTTTCTATACCAGCGACCGTTATGACGGTTTGCCTGCTGCCCTGGCTAATAGTCCCGCGCCTGATGATCTGATCAGGGGTACAGGGGGAACTCCTGCTAATAGGTTGCAAAAACTGGATCGCATCGAATTGTATTCGCTGGACGATTGCCAGTTTATAAGTCAGGGCAAGGACTTATTGGAACCCAAAAACGGAACCCACCCTATTAAAGTAGTACACTTTGATTATGAAAGCTATGCCATTAGCGGGGAGCTTTTAAACTCCGATCATCCTACTTCAGGCCAAAAGGGAAAGCTAACCCTGGACAGAGTTTGGGTCGAATCCGGGGGAGTGGTAAAAAGCAAGATATCGCCTTATGTCTTTAAGTATAAATATCCCGCCAACGCCAGTGCGCTGGATTTTCCCTTGCCTTACAATACCCAAACCGGTTTTAAAGAAGTTGCATGGTATACGGAAGCCAATCTCAATGATCAGGATCCGAACTACCACCCTTCCAATACTGATCGCTGGGGCAATTACCGCAATTTTTCCCATGTCCAAAGCCAGCTGTCTTCTCCGGTTGGTGTCACCGGCAACCTGGCCCTTTTCTTTCCCTATGTCCTGCAAAATCCAGACTACCGTCACTTTGATCCGGCTGCCTTTGCCCTTAAAGAGATCCAGCTTCCCTCCGGAGGGCGTATCCTCGTACAATACGAAGAAAACGATTACCAGTATGTGCAGGACAAACGCGCTTCAGTGATGGTCCGCTTAGAAGGAAGAAACAGTTGGAAGGAGAAAGATTTTAACGGCAAGCGGTATTACCTAGATTTGGAAAGCCTCGGAATAGATTATAACTCTTTAACGCTCCCTGCACAACAACATCAGCTTGCCCAAGAACTATTTTATCAGCAGCAAGTCAACAAAGAGCGCCTCTATTTCAATTTTTTATACGCTTTGATGGGGGAAACTCCAAATTATACTAAGAATCATTCGGATTATCTCGAAGGCTACGCCCGTATCCATTCCTTTGGCTATGATGGCACGGGTGTGTATTTCACCTTTAAGCCATCCGGAGGCAATCCCAATGAAACTCCCATTAGTTATACCGGGCAAACCAGTAAGCGGGAGATACCGCAGAAAGTGTGTATGGACTTTTACAAGAATATGCGCAAAATGAAAATAGACGGGGGTGGCAATGTATCTTCTTTGGCCGGAGCAGTAGATAATGGGGATGAAGAACAGATAGGTTTTGCTTTTCTCAGTATGTTGAAACATAACCTCAAAACCTGGGATCGCTGTAAATACTTTCAACCTGACATGAGCATGGTGCGGGTTAGCGTACCTATGGGAGAATACCGCAACTATACCTACAATGGCAGCCTGCAGCAGTCTCCTACCTATTACAGTAAACTGGGGGGAGGTATCCGCGTGAAGCGTTTGTTGTTACAGGATAAGGGTATCGGTAGTTATAAGCAGGGGGCTACTTTATTGGGACAAGAGTACGCTTATACCACTACGGAGAACGGACAAACCATCTCCAGCGGAGTGGCTACCAATGAACCGGCCAATGGCCGCAAAGAGAACAGTCTGGTAGTACCCATTGAGAGGGGGCAGCAAGGCAAGATAAATGCACTACTTTACGGGCGGGATATGTACAGCCAGGAAGGGCCAGTAGGGGAATCTTTATTGCCTTCCCCGGGTATAGGCTATTCCAAAGTTACGGTGAAACCGATCTTCCAGGGTGAAACCTCTACCGGCTGGACAGAATTTGAATATTACACGGCCAAAGACCACCCCTTTGAGGTAAAGCGAACTCAACTGAAAAAAGATCTGGGCCCCCTGGGAGGCAATCTGCCGCTTTCCATCGGTACGCCACCTATCAGCATAGGAGGGGTTAGTGTTAGTGCTTCCTACGCCACCACTTCCAAAAAATTCTCCCAGGGTTATTTGTTCGAGAATTTCGAAGGCCACGGTACGGCCAAGTCTGTTGTGAATTTTACCAATAGCGGAACCATATACAGCAAAGAATCTTATGTCTATTTCCAGCCGGATGAAACGGTTAAAATTATGGGGGATGATATGAATATCTCTACTGTACCCTTATATACACTGGGACGCGAGGCAGAATTACTGGCCTATTCCGGCAAGGTAGAAGATTACAGTTTTGGCGGCCGGGTAGATGTGGCCTTTACTCCAATCTTTATCGTTACCGGACCCTTTTTAGTGCCTTTCCCGATATTTGTCCCTGTGGGCTGGCCTATGCCGGTGGATATTGGCCTGAGTGCCCAGATATCGCATCACATGCTGCGAAAACACGCCCAGTCGCGCATTGTATACCATCCCAAAATTCTCAAAAAGATCGTTTCGGAAACCGAGGGGCGTACCATGGTAACGGAGCACCTGGTATTTGACAATTATACCGGTGATCCAGTGGTGACCCGCTCTTCTGAGGAATACGACCAGAACAGCCTCATCAGTCAGTCGTATATGGGAGCCTGGAAATACGATAACCTTAAACCAGATTATATCAATGAAAACCTGCGGGTACTTCCTTCAGCAGGAGCCACCATACAGGCAGGAATAGCTTCCTCTGGCCGTACTTACGTAGAGTTCATTATGCCTTCTCAGCAGGTAGCCTGTGAAGAACTGGGCAGGTTTGTACGGGGGGATTTTATCCAACTCAACGGTAATAAAAACCATGACCTGTATCACGTTACGCAGATAGACCCTACTCATAACCGTCTATACATTGAGCGTTCCATGTATAACCCTAATGCTTCGGCCGGCAGTTCCATCAGCAGTATCGACATACTGGAAAGTGGCTATACCAATTTATTATCGGAAGAGATCGGCAAAACGGTTTACCTCACAGAATCAACCGGTTCTAATTTTTACTCTTATACCACAAACTACGATCAAACTCATCCTTTTGTGGTGGACCTGAAAAATATGGTCGGAACTAAAGGAGTCCAGGTATCTAACCTTCCTCCGCCCTTACCTCCGGTTCCTTCCAGCAACCTTATTACCCTGCCAGGACCCTATACCGGCATGGATGTATCCCATTTTGCCGGTTGGGGGGCTAACCTGAATATCAATGCAGATTTTTCAAGTGCCAGCATTGCAAATGTGATGATCTACCACCGGATCACCCCTAATTCATCCGGAAATGACAGGGTACATGTCGCTATAGCGGGCTTTGAAATAAAAGATATTAATGGCGATTGGCAAAAGGTACACTGCCAGGAAGTCGCCTGGTAAAAATAGAAGGATATGAAAAGATACATTTTTTTAATTATTGCCAGCCTGGGGATTACAGCTTACGTTCAGGCTCAACTTCAAACATTAAATGTCACGATTGCCCGGGATCCGGTTCACTGGAATCAGGTGAGGGTTACTTACCACGGGCCTTATTCTTGCCTTCAGGCTTTAAAAGTGGTTAAGGGAGATGGTCTTACCAGGTACATTTACAATTTCCAGGCAGGAACTACTCAAACCATCTATTATTATTTTCCCGCTACCTATAACATACAGTTTTCTGCTGTTAGCGTCCCTTCTATGGCAATGCCCGGTTGTGTTACACCTCAATATCCGGCTCCGCCTATTCCCGGTCCCAGCCCTACTATCGACCTGACGAGAAATGCAAACGGTTACGGTTGTTGTGACGACCAGATCATGGCACCCGGGATCAATGCTTCCAATCCGCTGAACAACTTTGGCGATTTTGCCCTGGAAACCTTTACCGGGGAGTTTGTCTTTCTCTCCAATGATCCGGAATGTTTACCCAACACCATTTTCTCTTGCCTCAAAGTAGATAACTCAGCGGATAAGATCAACGGCATCATCAGTACTTACGCCAACACTTTACAGGATGTATGGGACTATAATATGCCGGAATACCCTTTTATCATGAACGATGTGGATTATGTAGCATTCGATAACAATTATTCATCAGGAGGTCTTACCGATACCGATATTCAGCGTTTTGAAAATCACGCTAATTCCATCGAAAGGGGTGAGGCTAACAAATGGAGGGTCAATGGCTCCTATACCTATGTGGCTGATCTGGATGAAACCATTATTAATACCCCAGGTAATCCCGATGATTATAAGATGTTTGACCGCGGGGCTTTTCAGTACGTGCAGTTCGACTGGGACAACGTAGGACAAAGCCAGAACTTTGGCTGGGTTAAGACTTCTACCATTACCCATACCAGCCCGGATGGTATGCCCCTGGAAGAAGTAGACCCCCTGGGGCGTAGAAGTGCGGCCCTTTTCACGGCTAATAACCGCCAGCTTTCTGCCGTAGCACAAAATGCGGGGCGGGAGGCTATCTTTTACCAATCTTATGAAAATTACTATGAAAACCCCTTGTCCTCTGTTAACAGCAACCGCCTGGAGAACGGTCATGTATTGGATCAGGGGACTAGCCTTACTGCTGCTAAGTACCATACTGGTAAACAGTCAGTAGCACTCAATGCTGCCAACGGAACCTATACCTACAAATTTACTGAGGGGGATGATCCTTATGTAGTTTCAGAGGAGGTATTGAATAATGGTATTGTGATTAATATCTGGATAAATGCCGGGGGAGAGGCAGTTGTAACGCAGAATGACCTTCACCTTTGGGTTGGGAAAGCAGGGCCAAGTCCTTCAAGCATTAGCTGGATTTCCAGTGCCGGAGTAGATGAATTTGACTTCCGGGTGAAAGCCTGTATTAACGATTGGTGTTTGATTGAAGCTGAGGTACCTGCTTCTTTTATCCAGGGTAACAATTTTAATCTTAGTGCCAACAGTAGCATGTATCTCGCCTTGCGCTACCGCAATACCACTTCTGATCCAGGCTTGCGTAAACACCTGGATGACGTGAAGATCCAACCCATGAATTCATCTATGCTATGTTACGTATACGATGAAGCAGGTCGTATAGCGGCAGAGTTCAGCGATCAGCATTTTGCTAAGATCTTCCAGTATGCCCCGGATGGCAGCCTGAAGCGCATTCTTACCGAAACGGAAAGGGGTGTGCAGACCGTGTCTGAAGGAGCTGAAAATCAACAAGGAATAACCAACTGGCAATGAAAAAAACTATAGCTACACTTACTCTAACCATGCAGTTTGTCCTGGCATTTGCCCAGGCTCCGTTTGAAAGTAAAGACTCTTGTCTGGCCCGTATGATACAATTGGTTGCTAAGGCCGATCTGGAGATCAAAGGATCCTGTGTGCAACTCAGCTATCGCAATACGGCTTATTTAAATGGAGAGTTGGATCACGAGATAGATTCGGAACTGTTTTTCAAGGGCGATCGTATAGTTACCTCCAATGACCTTTTTGCGGCTTATCGCCTGGATTCCTTCCAGCTTGCCATTGTACATGAAGCCCGTCAAATCGTAGTAAACTGGGTGCCTAAAAAACCGGAAACAAACAAAGATATGCCTGATCTGGCTTCCTGGGGTGATAGCCTGAGCACTTTTTTTCATGTTGAAGCTTGCTATGAAACCGGGCAAAGCTATGTGCTTGACTTGAGGTGTAAGCAATGCGAAGCCAAGCAGCGCTGGTCTTTGAGCTATGTCTTTGACAAATCGAAGAACGTCATCAGTCGCATGAGCTCCAGCTATACCGATCCGGAATGGGGAGAAATTACCCGGACCTATGAACTACTTAAGGTATCCCATGCCCCCTGCAAGATCCCCGGTAAAAAAGAATTATTGCAGCGCTACGCTCATTACGAACTGATTGATCTAACCGGAAAATTCACTGAATTATGAAACGCATCCTATTATCCCTCTTTACCCTGTTCATCATTACATTTTCTACGGCACAAACACCACAGTTAACGGTATTGAAAAAAGGCTATCTTTCTACCATAACCCAGCCAGCTAATAGTCCTTTTACTCCTACTTATACACCTCCATACAGTGGAGCTAATCAAGGGCAAGACCTGATCAAACGTAATATCGAAATAGAATTAAGAGCTCCGGATGATTTTGTCAGTCCCTCTGGTTCCTGGTCAGCTAGTTTAAATATTACTGCCGGTACAAATTCTACTACCCTGGAATTGGGCAATGCATTAAATCGCACCAAGCACCTTATGCAATTTCCTTACAGCGCATCGGCTATATCATTCAGTAGTGCCAATACTTCCGGGGTCAGTACGGATTTTGAAGTCATCATTCGGGTGGTAGAGGTGGTGGCCAAAAACGGGCTGGATAATTCTTCCAATCCTATCATACCGGTTGATGTCAATTCCAAATGCATTGCCGATAACGGTTCGGTTTGCGAAAGAGTAGAGCTGAGTTGGGAAGTAGCCGCTAATCAGTTTTTTGAGCAATACCAATTACAGATTGCCAAGGTAGAGCCTGGCTTTACAAGCAATGGTAACGGAGGTTATAACCTTGCTTTAATTTACGATTGGGACGGGGCTTCCTCCATTATAGTAGATGGCACCATTTATGATTTTACCCCCCGCCAGGGTTCGGGCTATTATATCTGGCGGGTAAAGGGAGTAGGAAATAAAGAATCAGGCGAAAATGATTATATGAATTACGCTGACTGGTCAACTGCAAGTACCAATAGCCAGATAAACAGCTTCCTGTCCAGCAGCCCTTTCAGCGTGGCTCCTCCTCCGGCTCCGCCTGTAATATCCGATAATCCCTACAGGGTCAATGCCAGTGTATCTTCTATGAACAACAATAACATTTATTCTGCTGCCCGTAAAGATGTGTTTTACTACGAGCAGGCCGATGAAGACGTCAACTGGAAGTACCAGGGCACTTTTCTGGAAGGAGGGCGTAAAGGAGAAGTCATCCAATATGCCAATGGCTTAAACCAAGTGTTGCAAACCCAATCCCGCATTGCTTCCATCAATACGGTAGTAGGCTTGGAAACCGCTTACGACTACCTGGGCCGGCCGGTGGTGAGTTCCATGCCCAGCCCTTTGGAACAACCTTACATCAGTTATAATGAGCCAGTTTTAAAACCCTTGGGCAATCCTGCTAAGGCTTATGCAGCTGAGCATTTTGACGATCCTTCCAACCCCTACAATGCCACGGCATTAGACCCAGCCTCGACAGTTTTGGAGTATTATTCCAGCACTAATAACAAAGATCGCCTGGATCAATACATACCCGTTACCCAGGCAGCCTATAGCCGTATGCTTTACTTGCCCGATCCCTCTGGGAGAGTAATGCGCGAAGCGGGCATAGGCGAAGGCTTTGAGCTGTCGCAAAGCCAGGATCCCAATGAAAACCACAATGTTACCCGCCAGTATGCCACTCCTACCCAAACCGAACTGGATCGCATTTTCGGCAATGAAGCACCAGAAGCCTCTTCGGCTTATAAAATTGCGGTGACCGATCCCAACGGGGTGCGTACCATTGAGTATTACAGCAAAAACGGCAACAAGTTGGCCTCTTTTCTTGACAATGACGTTACCCTGGATAATTTACTGGGAGTAGGGGGCAATAGGCGCTTTACCATTGAAGATGTTTTGCCCGCCACCGCCAATCAGGGTAAAGAAAACTATACCTCCAAGAATATTATAGTTTCCGGTAACCGCAACATAAACCTGGGTGGTGGTACCATATTGGAAAGAGTGACCCCGGTCAATCTCAATTACGAAATGTCACCTGCCAGCTTTGGGGTAAGCTGCGATCCTTCCTGTACCACCTGCGATTTTTGTTATTCCTGTGCCTACCGGGTAGACATCAGCATCCACTCCATAGAGTATCCCAATGATACCGATCGCAATGCTATCCTGTCCTTTTTGGTGGGTCCCTTTGCCAATTGTGCCAGTATACCTAACTATACTTCTTTTGCCGATATAGCTGCCGCTGCGGCAGCCGGTGATATCAGAACGGTAGATTACAGCGCTTCCAATTGGCTGTTTGACCCTGCTGGTAATCCTTCCACTTCCAATTATTTTTCCAATATAGCCAATCTCACTTCGGTTGTTGCCAACCCCTCCGTTTTCCTGGAAACAGGCACCTACACCATAGAGCGTAAGCTTAGTGTATACGACCTGGATACGGATACCAATAACATATTGGTGGAGGCCATTGACGATCTGCGCAACCGCTTTGCGAATATGACCAAAGACGATAATTGTTGCGGCCCTTTTGTACCCGATACTTTTTCCTGTGACACTGAATTCAGTGTGAACTGCGGTGATCCGGGCGAGCTGAATACCCAACTGGACGACCTTTCCCAGCTTATTGTCGACCTGGCAGCGAAAGAGCAAAACCATGCCCTCAGCAACGGTAACCCTTATGTGCAGTATCTACAGATACCCAATGCAGATCTGCTTAGTCACCAGTATTTGCCGGGGGTGGATATGGCTACCATAAGAGATTGGTTACAGGTATTGTTGTGTGAACGGGGCATGCCAATTAATGATTTGGTCGCCTGTATAATGGGGATGGACGGTTTTCTCGATGGTAATATCCAGCGCATGGAACTGGTGATTACCGGGCAGGCCGGTAATGCTACCGGTTCTTCTACCCCGCCTTCCCAGGCCAATGAACACCTCGACATTATGACCATGCTGTTCCAGTGCATCGGTTCCGATCCCTTTGGGCATACCTGTGCCGATTACCGGGTGGCGGTACAAAATGATCCGTCTAACACGCCTACCCAGGAGGAAGACGATGCCTGGGCCGCTGCTGAAGCCGACCCTTTTTACCGGATTGTGGTGTATTACGATGAACAAACCGGATATGATATTTCAACCCTCCAGAGTAGTTATAATGTTTCCCTTAATCAGCTTATGCTGGTACCCTATATGCCCATTAATTCTTCACAAAATCCTAATTTGTACTCCCAGGCGGCCATTGAGAACGGCTGGTGTGTTCAAAATGCCTCGGTAATGGCCAGTGGGCCGGCTACTTCAGGGCTTACTCAGACAGAAATAGATGAGCAAATTGCCAACTATATCTGCTCCTGTATCAGTAATAATCAAAACCAGAATCCCAGTTCGGGTGGTGGCGGGGTCCAAATAGCAGGCCCAAACACTGCCGGGGCCAGCCAGATCGACTTGATGATAGAAGCTTGTGAAGAAGGCTGTAAGGAAAAGCGCCTGGCTTTTGAAGTATCGGTTAACAATCTTTTGCAGGAGTTGAATATGGCTCAGAACCCTCCGGCTTTCAGCCCGTCCGATCCCAACTGGAATGAAAACCTACTTAGCGATAATGATAAGGAGTGTATGATGGAAAATCTTTACCTCTCTTGTCTGAAAGGTTGCCAGTTGGGCATTACCCGGAAATTCAAGGAAATGGAAGACAATAATTGTGCTGGCCCCAACTGTTCCGGTTCCTGTACAGCAGTGGATTTTTGCCCCTACATTGATCCGGCTGCCTGCCCCGGCTGCAGTGCGGTTTACGGTTGTATAACGGATGCGGTAAGCGATCCCTGTATCACGGACCAACTGGTGAGGGAACAGCAGGAATTTGAGGAATCCTACCTCTATACTCCTTCCGTTAAACAAGCTATCAGCAATGGCTATGCGCAAGCTGGCACTAAAACCGAGATTCAAGACGAAATCATTGCCTTTATCTATGATTCCTGGGATGAGATACTGGCCGAACCTTTCCGTACAGCTAACCAGGATGAATTACAAAATTACCCCAATGGCGTGGATAATGTTTACAATCCCGAGTTGCATAATAACCCTACACCGGGCTATAATCCTGATTTTCTCTTTGTACAGAAGCGCCAGGATTACCTTTATGACTTATCGCCTGTTAACCCTGCCTTTTACGGGGAAATTGAAGTAGCCGTTTCCGTTATTTTCGATCCGGGTATGGATCCACAAGATCCTGAAGACGATATTATCCGCGAACTGAATTTTGCCCTTTACTGTTATGATCCCAATGAGGATCCCAGTGATACCTGGAACAAAAGCCCCTTTATGGCCTGGGCGGTATCCCCGGATATTATTTCTGCAATTTGCCCTCTGTTTCAAGGTATTAACTATGCGGGCTACAACACCCGGCAAACCATTGCAGATCTGTATTTTGATGCTTATGAGAACCTGCATGCTGAGCCTTTCCCTGCTCAGTGTAATCCGGCTTTGGTAACTACTGATTATTACTACCACAATGTATCGGATATTCCCTACATGCTCAGCACGGATGTAACGGTGAGCGGAGGCTCGGCCGGACAGGACCTCCTGCTGGAAATAGCCATGGAAAACACCCAGGCAGTAGCACCCTTTACTTATTATACCAACAACAGTTACATCATGAATCAGTCGGCCAGCTTTAGTACGGCTGTCACTACCGCCAGCGATGCCGCCAGTGAAATAAACATCACGGCTTCCACTCCCAACTTTTACGCCCAGGCTGCAGGGAATACCATAACGATTTACGTGAAGGCCGACCGCAATACCCAGTTTACCGATGATACCTGGCGTCTCTTTGTCTCAGGAAGTGTGAGTACACTAATGGGCAACAACGGTTATTTTACGCAGACCAACCAGGGTATGTCACTACCAGACCTTATCGACCAGGAAGGCTGCACTACCATACAGGAAGACAACTTACCAACAGGTGATTGCCCTTATGGTTATGATCTGGTGTCCAGTGCCAGCCAATATACAGGTCTCGACTTAACGGCTAACCCCAATGACTTGAACCGCATTGGTAACTGGTTTGAAAATACAGCCGGAGAGCTGGTAAAATACCGCAAGCAGAGCCAATTGCTGAGCGAGTGTACCGATGAAGGCCTGGAAATCGATATGGTACAGTATTACGATGAGAAGGATTTTGTGATCAACGGCAGCTATTATACCGCCAGTGTGGAAGTGATAGGTGCCGTAGTCAATACTGTGGTAAGCGGTATCGAAACCTTTGATTACAGCGATATTCATTATATGCGTTTTAAACTGGTGTGTAAATCATCTGGTGCAACGGTTATCGACTACTCTTTTGGCGATACCAGCTGCGGTTTAGCCAATACCTTCCCGGTGAAAGACCTTGTACTTATGGCCAATGGTTCCGGTGTTTTTCCGGCCAATATGCCCGGCAACGGCAGTGCTTACCTTTTCAACAACATCTCACTGGTACAGGTTTCAGCTAATGAACACTATCTCTTTTTTGATTTTAATAATACCAATATACGGGTGAGCTACGCTAATGGCGTAAACCCCGGTACGGGTAATGGGGTAGCCTGGCAAACCAACACCTTTAATACCGGTACCAATCCACCTACCAAAAACGGTACGGTAAGGGCCACCACTTTTCAGCCTTTAACCGATCTGGTACTGAACCGCAATGTTTGTAACCCTCCGCTACAACCTACTTGCGACTACTGCGAAAAATGGTCCCTGCCTGAAGTGGAAGAGCCCGATGTGCCGGAGGCAGATATCCTTACCTGCGAAGATGAACTGAGCGAATACATTCAAAACCAGATTAGCAGCTACCTCGATCTGTGTTTTGAGAGTAAGAAGAAAGAACTGATCGCCAGCTATGAGAACGACTGCATTGCCAATTTTAGTGATCAGTTAGGCTTCTCCTACCGGGTTAATTTTGACGGCTATACCCTTTATTATTACGACCGGGCCGGTAACCTTATCCGTACTGTTTCTCCGGAAGGGGTAGAGGTGCTGAACCAAACGGAGATGGCGGATGCCAATGCTTACCGCCAAAGTGGTATCGGCAGTCCTGAGTGGTTAGAACACCGCATAGCTACCGATTACCGATACAATTCATTAGGGCAGCTCATGTGGCAAAATACCCCCGATGGAGGCACTACGGAATTCCTCTACAATTACAACCAGCAACTGATCCTGAGCCAGAATGCCAGGCAGCAACCGCAGAACAGGGCTTCTTATACCATTTACGATTATCTCGGCCGTATTATCGAGACCGGGGAACTGAGCTTTGCTAACCCTGGCGTTTTATCCTCCTACCAGAGTACGGTAAACGCCAACCCCTTCTTTCCCTATACTTCCAGTGCCCTTACTACGCTGTTGGGTGACGTGAGCCAGGTGACCGACCGCACCAAAATCTTTTATTCTACCTCCAATCTGCAAACAGCTGCTGATCCAGCTTCTGCTGTAGTAGTGGATTTTGAGAACGTGCGCAACCGCATCTGGAAAACCGAAAGTTACGATGCGAGTACTAGCGATGTAGTCCGTACTTTTTACAGCTACGATGTACACGGCAACGTCAAAACCCTGGTGCAGGAAGTGCCGCCCTTGGGCTGGCGGACTGTGGAATACGAATACGACCTGCTGAGCGGTAATGTGAACCTGGTAAAGATCAATACGGTTAACGGCCTTTCGGATGAAAGCTTTTTCCACCGTTATTATTACGATGAAGACAACCGCATTGTAAAAGTAGAAACCTCCCTGGATGGAGAAGTGTGGGATGAAGATGCTAATTATGAATATTATGCTCATGGTCCCCTGGCCCGTACCCGTTTGGGAGAGTATCAGGTACAGGGTATCGACCATACCTATACTTTACAAGGCTGGCTGAAAAGCTTGAACCATCCTATTTTTGAAAAAAATGCCACCCAAAATGACCCTGGCAATGACGGAGCCTACGTGATGAAAGCCACGGTAGAACTGCCTGTTTCCGGAGTTACCCGGACGATCAATGGGCTGGATGTACTGAATGTTTACAGTTCTACTACGACCAATCTGCTGGGCATTACGACTTATAACCTCACTACCGATGATCCGGTAGAAGTTGCCACGGCCATTGTACACGCCATCAATACAGCTGGTGCGGATTTCAGGGCTGATAATAGAGGAGGGACCTCCGAAGAAATTGTTATTTACGCCCACGATCCGGTGCGTTACCAGCCTTCCCCCAGCCATCTGTCAGGTGTGGCGCTGAACACCAATGGGGTGTTCAGCCGCACCTACAGCCCGGCTCTGGATGAATACGCCATGGAACTGGGCTATTACAACGGGGATTACATCCGTTCGGGCACCAATATAGGAGGTTACGTGGATCCCAACGGGCTGCCCACCGCAGCAGCTGACCAGTTGCCCCGCTTCAATACCGGTACTTCGCCCTGGACTGATAATACCGACAACCTGCGCAACGGTAACATCCGCTACTGGACTTCCAACACCCGCTCGGGTGAGGGTGCTTCTGCCTCTTTTCCTATGAGCACCAGGTTGCACAAATACAAATACGATTACTGGAACCGTCTGCGTTCTGCCAATACCGAAGAGTATGATCCTGCCTCCGGCAGCGACTCCCGCTACGTACCCAAGGCGTTTTTTAATTCCGAATACACTTACGACCTCAACGGCAACCTGAAAAACCTGATCCGCTATGATCAGAACCAACAAGAGGTGGATAAGCTTACCTATGTGTATAACCTCACTTCCAGTCAACGTTTTGATAACCGTTTGGTTGAAGTATCGGATGGTGCTACAGCTTCAGGGAGTAATGATCTTCCTCTGAACTATTTGTCGGAGTATGTCTATGATGAATTGGGAAATCTGGTGCAGGATTCCGAAGAAGACCTGGATATCCAATGGACCCCTTACGGCAAGATCAGCAGTGTTACTTTTGGTGCGGGCAGCAGCGCTCCCGGGCAGGTGATCCGCTTCCGCTATGATGCCATGGGCAACCGGGTGCGTAAAACAGTGACCCAAGGAGCCGCAGAAAAGATTACTATCTACCTGCGCGATGCCTCGGGCAATGTAATGGCCGTATACAGTTATGATAATGAAAGCGATCTTCTGCAGCAGGAAGAAGTGATGCTCTACGGTTCCTCCCGTTTGGGAGCCTTAAAACGCGCAGTAAATGTTTGTTTGGGTAACTGTAGTTTTCCCGAGGGCATTAATTGGAATAGTGTAGGTGTTAATTATGAGCTCCGCGCCAACACTTACAGCAATAAGCAATACGAACTGACCGACCACCTGGGTAATGTGCGGGCAGCGGTAAGCGACCAACGCCTGGCTGCTGATGGCTACTTCTACCGCTTTTATGACTTTGAAAACGAAGACATAAATGGTTGGGTGCGTACCGTACCCGGAACCGATAATTCCGTGACTAATGGGGAATTAAATATTCCCACCAATGCTGCTAAAACCTATAGCGGACAATCTACCGGTAATTATTATCTGGTGTTTGAACTGGTGGCTGGCTCCGCCAATGTGGATCTTACTATAGGAACGGGTGGGGGAGTTAACCTTAATGCTCCCACGCCTGGCATTTATGTGATCAGTGCCGGGGCGATTGGTTCCTTCAACATTGATGTTGAGTTCACCAATACCGGGGGCAGCCCGGCCCGGATCGACAATATCCAGCTTATCAAAGCCAATAACGACCAGGTGTATGCTGAGGTAGTTAACTGGAGCGATTATTATCCCTTTGGTATGCAAATGCCTGGGCGCATTAAGCAAGGGGCGGATAAGTATCGTTATGGCTTTAACGGTATGGAGAAAGATGATGAAGTGAAAGGAGAGGGGAATTCATATACAACTCATTATCGGAATTATGACTCAAGAATAGGAAGATGGCTTTCTGTCGATCCACGTTATAAAAAATATCCATCTTTTTCGCCATACTCTGGATCTGGAAATAACCCAATTCTTATTATAGATCTTGATGGCGATACTTTAAGATTAGGAGGAAGTATTGGGGCTGCCTTTTTAGATATTTTAAGCTTAGTTCCAGATAAGTATAAACCACTAATATCTTTGGAAGGGGATAAAGTAGTAATTGATCAAACTCAACAAAGAAGACTCTTGGAACAAAATGTTGAACCTCCAGATGATTCAGGTTTTGAACTAGTTCTAAAGCTTATTAGAAGTGATAAAAGATACCTATATGAAGTCAGTGAAAAGGTTGTTACTGATAAAGGGACTTTTCTTTCAGGTACATCTCCTGACCATGTTATTTCTACAACTCCATTAAGTCAATTTTATGGAATGAGAAGTATAGGAAAATACGGAGACCCATCGGGAAAGGCAGATGGCCAAGTAGTTATACATCCAAATATTACATTTTATGAGGAAGATGAGAATGGAAATTTAGTTGAAAAGTCTAGAAGCTCTGTGGTATTTCATGCACTTGAAGAAATATATCAAAGGACTGATAAAAGACTACCTTATGATTATGCTATACCCGATGGTAAAGGTGGGTTTAAACTAGATCCTAATAAAAAGGGAGCTCATCGAATTGCTATTGATAAAGAAGAGCGTTTTCATGGAAGAAGTAGACAACCAGGAAAAGTTGCAAAATATAAAGCAGAAGATGTAGACGGAACTACTTACCAACGTGGTTTTGAATAATAGTGGATTAATCTCCAGAGCTAAGCGCCTATGCATTTGTTGCAAATAGTCCAAGCACGAGATCAAAAAAGCACAAAATGATCTCCTCCCAGCTGGCGCGAGCTTGTAGCTCGTGTCCAGTATACCCACACTGAGCGGAGTTTATAACTCCGCTCAAGCATATTTGCACTGCTACGGCAAGCTAGTCAGAAATTCGTAAACTGAAATCTGAAGTCATCATCCAGAGTGTCCTTAAGGCTATGCCTTCGAGGATGTATCGAAGGAGGAGTATGAAATATTAGTCTTCGATACAATTCTTTACTATGCTTAGAATCACTCAGACTGACATACTGTTTCTATTTCATGCCGTACTTGATGCGGCATCTTAAACTAAAGATCGCGGGTCTTCTTTGCACTTCGCCCGCGATGATCGCAGAAGGTTTATTCACTAAAAAATACAGTATTTAATTTAAAGTACAGCCGGTCAGCTACATAAATAGCTCCCCTCCTCCCAGGAGGAGGGGAGCTTATTTATTTTTTGTAATTTAATTCAGGTATGAATGAGAATCTGCACAACCACAGATACCTGAAAGAAAGGCGCAGGGAATTGCGGAATAATTTAACTCCCGCTGAGGCCAGCTTATGGAAAGCTTTGCAGAACAAACAATTGGAAGGGCGTAAATTCAGAAGGCAGCACAGTGTTGGGAATTACATCCTGGATTTTTACTGCCCGGCTGAGCAACTGGCTGTAGAACTGGACGGAGCTGGTCACTTTACCGCTGCAGGTATCGAAGCAGACCGCGTAAGGGACAAATTTTTAGGAGAATTGGGAATTACTGTATTACGTTTTGAGAACAGGCAGGTTTTTGAGCAGTTGGAAATGGTGCTAGAAAAAATAAGAGTCCATTTCAAGGAGGTTATTTGAGTTTTTGGGCTTGTCTAACCACCCCCGGCCCCTCCTTTAAGAAGGAGGGGAGCTGTTGGAAGAAACTCAAATAACCTCCGCCACCACAAACGTGCTACCGCCCACAAAGATGAGATCACCAGTGTGGGCGTTTTTTTTAGCTGCTTCAAGGGCTGCTTTCACACTAGGGTAAATTTCCCCAACTAAATTAAAAGTATAGCTTTCTTGTTGTAATTCTTTAGCGCTTTTTCCTCTGGGAATATCAGGTTGGCAGAAGTAATACTGAGCTTGGGGAGGCAATAGACGGAGAATAGAGCTAGTTTCTTTATCATTCACCATCCCCCAAATGATATGTATATTACTGTACTTTTCTTTTAGTATTTGATTGACAATTAGCTTCACTCCGGCTTCATTATGGCCGGTATCTAAAATAATTTTAGGTTTTTCTTGAATGATGTCCCAGCGCCCACGTAAGCCTGTAAGCGGTTTTACGGCCTTTAGAGCCTCTTTAGCACAGGAGGAGATAGGGTAGGCCATCTCTTCTAAAACAAACACGCATTTTTGTATAGTTGCTATATTTTTTGGTTGGTAAGGGCCTGGTAAATCATTTTTCCACACAGGAGCGTTTTTGTCCGTGTAATACACGGGTGCTTTTCTTTCCTTGGCTATGCTCTCAAAAACGGGTTTGGTCTCCGGCAGAGCCTCCCCGATCACAACCGGGACCCCGGATTTGATAATACCAGCCTTCTCCCGGGCGATCTTGGGAAGAGTATCTCCCAAAAATTGCATATGGTCAAAACTGATATTAGTGATCACACTCAGCTCAGGTGTGATCACATTGGTACTGTCCAGGCGGCCACCCATACCTACCTCTACAATGGCTATGTCTACTTGCTCCTTAGCAAAATAATGAAAGGCCATACCCACCGTCATTTCGAAAAAAGACAGGCCGATACAGCTAAATTCATCCCGGTGCTTCTCCACAAAGCCGATTACTTCACTTTCTGGGATCATCTGTCCGTTGATCCTGATGCGCTCCCTGAAATCCTTGAGGTGGGGAGAAGTGTAAAGTCCTGTTTTATAACCCGCTTTTTGAAAAATAGCGGCCAGCATGTGGGAAACAGAACCCTTTCCGTTAGTACCTGCTACGTGTATGCTTTTAAATTGCTTTTCGGGATGGCCCAGCAATTCCATCAGGCGTAAAGTGTTGTCCAGGCCCGGCTTATAACCGGCTTGCCCCGAGCGTTGGTACATGGGTAATTGGCTGAACAGCCAATCCAAAGTTTGTTGGTAGGTCATATTGAGGGCAAAAATAGGAAGAGGAGTGATCAGATGACTCGCTTTTGTCAGTCTGAGTTCCCCAAAGGGGAGTACCTGTCTCTGGCAGACAGGTCGAAGCCTGGTTTTCAGTCTTCCACTATCACCCTTCGATACGTTTTGGCTTAGCCAAAACACTCATGGGACTGTCCATTTTTTACTGTCAGGCTAAGTGATTCTGAGTGCACACTGAGTCCTTCGCTATACTTCGACAGGCTATTAGATTAGCATCAATAAATTTATAAGGTAAACAACTAAACAGAATTCATCTGAGCAACCAGAGGGTAAAGGTGAACTAGTTCGACTGCTAAAT
>JANQHO010000091.1 GCA_028277105.1 Owenweeksia sp.
AAATACCAGGTCGAACTTTTCATCCAGCTTTTGGGGTAATCCGTAAACGTCACAGCAGATGAAACGGGCAGTTGTTTGGGTAAGCCGGGCTAATTCTTCTGCTTTGGCAATGGCTTTGTCAGAAAGATCAACCCCGGTGGCTTGAGCACCCAAACGGTCCAGGGAGATGGTATCCTGCCCGAAATGGCATTGCAGGTGCAACACTTTTTTGCCTGTGAGATCCCCGATCAGTTGCTGTTCAATGTCGTTGAGAGAAGAGCGGCCTTTGATAAAACCTTCATTGTCATAGAATTCCGAATCGAAATGAATATCAGTTCGCTTATTCCACGATTCTTTATTGATCTTTAGGTAGTCTTGCTGAAGCTCCTCTTTCATAGAGAGATAAAACTAAAAAAGCCTTATCCATTAAACAAATACAGTTTTTTAAAAAAAGGGTGTTTGATCTTATTTCACCTTAATGAATTTATCTGAAGTACGACTCCCGTCATCCGCTTCTATGGTATATATATATGTGCCGGAATTGATATTGGCAGTGTTAACAATAATAGAGCTAAAATTATGATTGACAGTATATTCCTTTATTAACTGTCCTTTTAAATCAGTGATGGTGAGTTTTCCCGTAGAGGCAGTAGAAGGAAGGCTGTATTCAATTTCAATACTTTCTTTAGCAGGGTTAGGGTAGGAGCCTTTTATAAAAGGAATTTCCTGTACTTTGTAGCTTATGGGCAATGTTCCACATAATGCGTACAATTCTGAGCGCTGACGATTTTGACTGTAAACCAGCATTTTAGCCCCATTCGAAGTGTTGTGGATGAAATGGCGTACACCATCCCAACTAAAAGCGGCTGCTGCACTTATGGAATCTAAATCTAACAATACACTGCCATCTTCACGTATTACCATTAAAGAGTTTTGATAAGGGAACGCAAGTGTGGTATCATTGACCAGCGCCATAAATTCTATATTACTGGAATCACAATCAAAAAGCTTACGTGAAAAAAAACTGAATTGATATATAGATTGGGCGTATACATTATTGGGTAAGCTTACTGATTTGATCAGGCTGTGATTAAAATCATGCAGGTCAAGAGTGTTATTTGCTTGGTTTAACTTAACGTAGATATAATCATCTTGAGCAACTTTAAATATAAACCCGGGATCTATAGCCTCTAATGTGATTTGAGCATTAGCCAGAAAAGGGATGAAAAGTAAAAAGATAGTTTTTTGCAGAAATTTCATAATTTATTTCTTTTTTGCAAAAAACGAAATTACCCAATAACAACAAAAGATTTTTTGCCAAACGCTACTTATCCATTTATGAGAAGGATATATCTTTTGCCCAATGCAATTTGCATCTAGAAACATATCAAGCTCAAATCAGGATTACTATTTACAAAATAGAACTATGGAATTCAAACTGGAAAGATCAATCGAAATACTGGAGCGAACCCCTGAAGTGTTGAGCTCATTACTCAGCACACTGCCGGATGACTGGACGAGGCAGAATGAAGGGGGGGAGAGCTGGTCGGCTTATGATGTAATGGGACATTTAATTCACGGAGAAGATACGGACTGGATCCCCCGGGCGCGTACCATATTGTTTGGTTCAGACAAACGTTTTGTACCATTTGACCGCTTTGCCCAGTTTGAAAGCAGCAAAGGCAAAAGCCTGGAAGATCTGCTACAAGAGTTTACCGTCAAGAGGAAGGCTAACCTCAAAACACTAAAGGAGTTTGATCTAAAAGAAGAACATCTGGCCATGGAAGGCATTCATCCCGATTTTGGGGAGGTTACATTAAGGCAGCTTCTTTCTACCTGGACAGTACACGATCTTAGCCATATAGCTCAGATAGCCCGGGTTATGGGTAAACAGTATAAAGAGGCTACCGGCCCGTGGCAGGCTTATATTCCCATGCTACAAGACCGTGAAGCTTAGCCAGCCCTTATCTGATCACTACTTTATCGATGCTCACCCCTTTATGAGCATCTATTACCTGGATAAGATAGGTGCCCTTGGCGTAATTATCGGTTTGTATGGTTATTTCTTCAGTAATGTTCTCGTAAGTTTCTACCAGTCTGCCACTTAAGTCTAAAATGTTAAGAGTAATCGCATCCTGATTAGAGATAAGAACCCTGAACCAATTGTCAATAACGGGATTAGGAGTGATGGTGAATTCCGGCACATCGAATTCCGCCAGACTAACGGGTCCAGTTACATTAATCGTGACAGTAGCAGAAGCCGTATTCAATCCGTCATCCACTTCTACCGTTAAGGAATAAGTAGGAGTAGTAACAGAATTAAGTACAGAAGAGTTATTTACAGTAAGCTCACCATTAGCCGGATCTATAGCAAAGGCATTACCGGTATTACCGGCAGTAATAGAGTAAGTTAAAACACTGCTTACATCAGGATCCGAAGCTAATACCGTGTCTATCACAGTACCATTGCCCACATTTTCCGCTACGCTGAATGTCTGGCTATTAATAACAGGCAATTCATCATTGGCATCGGAAAGGTTAACAATAACAGTAGCATCATCCGATTCCATTCCCCTACTTACGTTGACGGTCAGCTGAAAAACAGGGTTGGTCTCAAAATCAATCGCGGTGGGATCATTAACAATAAGTTCACCCGTAGCCGGATCGATAGTAAAGGCATTACCGGTGTTGCCGGCAGTAATGGAAAGCATAACTCCCGGATCGAGAGTTACCGCCAAGGTACCCACCACATCTCCGATATTGGGGTTCTCCTGCAGGCTGAAGGTACTGTCGACTGCTGAAACAGTTTGTCCGGTGGTTATAGGTGCATTAGGCTCCATATTAAGGGCAAACTCCTTAACGGTAAATTGGGTGGAACTGGCGTTGTAATCCAGTCTTATCCAACCGTAAAAGGAGTCACTTCCTTTGGTAAGACGTACGCCCAGGTATTTGTCAAAATGAGGACCTCCGTTAGACCAGGCACCATTGGTGTTGCTTATGCCATTAGTTGAAGATCCCAAATTGGTATAAGCAGAGGCTGTAGTGAAATTGCTGGTACCTCCCACTACAATCCCCTGGTCGAGCCGGGCGGCATTACCGGCAGGAAAAATGGTATGGGCTACCATTTTGGTTTGGGGGTGCTGGCTTACCCAAACTGTATTGTAAGTCTGGTTACCACCATAGTAGCTATAATATCCGTAGTAATAGTAGTAATAATAATATTGTTCCAGAGTCAAATCGCTAAATCCGTCCTGATCGAGATCTATATCGATAAACTGGTTTTGATTGATAACGGCATCCGGATCTACGTCAAAATATTTGATCTGTGATTTGGCCACTTTAGTGCCAGCGAGAAGAACTCCAGCAGTTAAGGCGCTGTATTGTCTCAGTTTGGGGTTCATGTTTCAGTACTTTGGAGAAAACAATATAGCAAATAATTCAATTGGTCTCGTAATCAAATAATTGAAAGTCTGTTTTGTAAAAGTCTATTACCTTTTCCCTTAGTTCCTGATCGTAATAAGCGCTGTAATGCCGGTGTTGGGAAGAATTGATAGAAGTCAATATTTGCCGGGGGATCTCTTTGATCTCCGCCACCCGGTCGTAATCTTTTTGCAACTGTTCAAATTTGCCTATAAAATCTACAATGATCTCACCGTTCTCATTACAAACAAATTCGTGTTGAGGACGGAATAATATTCTGCGTCTGGCTTTGGGCCGGTCGATGATCTCATGGACATATTTTTGAGGATTTACCTGAAAATCCGGGTTATTGCGATTAATGAAAGCACAGAAGGAGATGTAGCGATCCAAGGGGTTTCTCACTATAGCAAACTTGAAGTAGGATTCCCATACTTTCGGTTCAAGAACGGCTTTCAGCTCGGTCGATTTGATATGCCCGTGTTTCTTTTTGGCAATCTGTTCAGCGGAGAATTTCTTTTGCACAAAAAGGCCTACCTGTTCTTCGTCATCCGGACCCAGGTGATCTCTTAAGGCAAAGCGAATAGCGTGGGTGCCGGTTTTAGGTATGGCAATAAACAGCAGCTTATACTTGTGAGAAAGAATCATTCAGGGCCTGGTTAAGCACACTTTCGGAGAAATATTCAAATATGAGGTGGATACGCGCCTCGGTTCCGGCATTGTCTACCTGATGGCGTGCCAGGTTATTGACTTCGTACACTTTGCCTTCTTTAAAATGGTAACGTTTGGGGTTTACAAAAAAAGTACAGGATGGGTTGGTTTGCAATGGAATATGGATCTTATGGGGAAAGGTAGCTGCCCGGTTCCCATCTTTGTGGATATTGATCTGCGATTCAGCTTCGAGACGGGCCAGCATAATGCGGGAGAAAATACCGTCCCGGTATTGGTACTCTTCCACGGCTTTATCTATTATGGGCTGGAGCATATCCTTCCAATCTTTCCAGGCTGGCAGGTCATAAGAAGTCCGGCAATCGTCAAATGACCTTACAAACTTGAAAATAATGTGTTTGGTAGAGTGAAATTCCCTGAATTTGTTGGGCTTGCCTTGGTTTTCTACTTCCCAGGTATTCATTGGAAGCTTCAATACTCTTTCCTTTAAAGCGGTAATGTCAACCTTTCCCAATTCTCTAACCGATTTGGTTTTATGAGGATTAATGATCTTGTGTTTAACAGTTTTTATTTCCATTATTTAGTAGTGATATCAGTCAGGCGTTCCCGGTATAAACTTGCATCAACAACTTTGAGCATTTTCTTCTCATTGAGGTCCGTGCCCAAAAATGCGCTGATCCTTTTGATCTGTTCTTCGGGTTTTTGGATCACATCAGTATAATTGACCTTGAGTATTTCCATTTGGGGGTTATCCTTTTCCCATTGTTTTAACCTGGTGAGTTCTTCTTTATAAGCTGCGGCCAGTTTTACGTCAAAAGCTGGTGCTTTGCTTCCGGGGGTGTACCTTAGCCTTTGTTTCATCTTCTGCTGGGAAAGGAGTATTTCATCGAGCTCCCTTTCCATAAGAATGATCTTGTAACGGTATTTGAGTTTAAGATGCTTCAGTAAAGGAGCTACTATTTTAACCGCTTTTCCCTCTACATCTTCCAGCCAGGCGTTGTAGCGGTCTATCCTTTTTACCTTCTCCGATTCATAGTAACCCCGAGGGTTGTTCTCGTCTTTAGGCCGGTGATGATCAGCATAGGTTTCAAGACCTCCGGCTTCCAGCATTTGCATCATCATGGAAGTACCGGAACGCGGTAAACCGGATACAACGATAATGTCATTCCGGCCTTCCCTTTTTAGATAATTGAGATGTACTCCGGCCTTGTCTTCGTTTTGCAAATGTTTGCGATACACTTCTATGAGCATTTTCCGTGCCCGGTTCATATCTGTATTGAGATAAACAGCTGTTTCCAGGGCAGAAGCGGCTTCTTCATAGAGTTTCATTCCTATGAGAGCTTCCCCCAGGTGAAAGTGACAGGCAGGCGTATTGAAGTGTATCCCCACCGCAGTAAGAAGTTTGTCAGCAGCCTGTTCAAATTTACCTTGTTTTAACAAACAAACCCCCAATCCGTGTAAAGCTATGTGATTATGCGGGTCGAGCTCTTCTACGGTCTCGTATTTTTTTTGGGCATCTTCATACCGTTGGGCGATGCGGTAGCAATTGGCCAGTTCTAATACTACAGGAATACTATTACTCCTTTTATTGTATAATTCTTCCAGTTTGGCAATGGCCTTTTCATTATTCTTTTCGGCCCTGAGTAGTTTGATCTCCAACAGGTCAAAGTTGACGAGCTTTTCAACGTTTAGTTTTCTGAACTCCGATAGAACCGAACGCGCTTTTTCTACTAAACCCTTACTTACATACAGATTGATCAGGTCCAGGTTTATCCTGGCGTCAATTTTGTCCTGTTCATAAAGGCTTTCCAGTAATTCCAGAGCTTCCAGTTCCCGGTTGGTAGTTCTCAACACTACTGATAAGTGATACTGTGAATTAAATTGAGTTTTGCTGTATTGTTCCTCTTTATTAGGTTCCAGGGTTAGGTAGCCCAGTTCGGCCAATTGTTTCAGGAGAACATCACTGGTTTCTACCGCAGTATTTTCTTTTGAACTTTTTACAGAAGGGATATCGTTTTCCCAACTGTCAATATACTTCACCCCGGGCTTCTGTTCAAAGACCTGGTACAGTACCTTGCCATCCATATCCCTGCCGATGGGAATACCGAGGTGAGCCAGCAGAGTGGGGGTGACGTCCAACAGGTTCATACCGGATATTCTTTCGTCTTTTTTGATGCCGGGTCCTTTCATTAAAAAAATGCCGAGGGGATTATGCTGTAAGGCTATGGAAGCATGGTGTTTGGGCAATGCCTTGGGTCTCCGGTCTTCCGAGTAAAAGCCGTGGTCGGAGAGCAGGACAATGGTGGTATCTTCTCCTGCCAGTTCCAGCAAGCGTTGCAGCATCATGTCGTGAAATACGTAAACGGCATTAATGACGTATTGATAGAGCTCAAAGTCCTTTTCGGTTACCTTGTCCATTTTGGGAGCGGTAAAGCGCATAAAAGTGTGACAGAACTTATCGATGGTTTCGAGATAAACAGCAGTAAAATCCCAGGCCGTATTTTCCATCGCCCAGGTAACCTGGGCGTGGGTAGAAGTACATTGGGCCAGGAATTTCATGATCTTTTCGACCTTGGCGTAATCCTCATCTGCCAGCTCGCCTGATGTTTCTGAGGCTTTGGGGATAAAGGGCATTACCATTTCCGGGCTGATCTCACCGGGGTGAACCCTGAGTTCTTTTAAGCTGTTAAGTAATTTTTCAGGGTAAACAGCCCCCTCACTTACCGGCCATTCCTTGCCGTATTCTGCAGTTGCCTGGTTAAAAAAATTAGATACCATTATACCATCAATGTTTTCAGCAGGGTGGCTGGGCCACCAGTTAAACACATTACAGGTATACCCCTGATGGTTCAGTATATTCCAAAGAGCCGCACTTTTACGGGAGGAAACGGTAACGGGCTTTACTCCCTGGCTTTTTTTATCAGCTTCTACAAATCCCAGTATGCCGTGTTTATCTGCGGTTTTTCCTGTAGCTATAGAGGTCCACAACATGGGGGAAAGCGAAGGTTGTAAGGTTTCGATGTCGGCAATAACCCCTTTGTCTACCAACTGGTTGAGGGCCGGCATTAAGCCGTGATCCATCAAGGGGTTGATAATTTTCCAGTCAGCGGCATCCCAACCGATCAAAAGCATTTTTTGTTTTTTCAACTTTCTTCGGTTTTGGGGTTTGATACATTTTGGTTCTGCTGTTCCAGTTCGGCACGTTTAGCACGCCAGGCTTTAAGACCAACGGCTCCCAGAGCCAGTAAACCTAATGACCCACCAGCTGTAATTTCGTATGGTATTTCTTTCTTATTATCAGAATGGCTCATAAAAAGTGTAAATGAGAAGATTAAATATACAAAGCCAGGATCATTATTAATAATTGAGCTTGTCAGAGCCTTATATCTGTAATGCTAATGGTCAGATGGTTTCCACAGCCCGTCAGAGTGATAGGAACTGCTGTAACTAATGGCACAACTGCATTTGAACTTAACTTTTCGCTCCGGGAAGAATTTCCGGTAAAGTTGAAGGCGCTTTTGCAGGTTTACCTCAAGGGGATCTTCCATTTTGTTGAACCACAATCCCAAAATAGGGGCTGGATCATGTTTAGGGGGCCGCCAGCCATCAAACTCGCTAAAACGGGTGTGATAAATAAAGTGCATTCCCAGTATCCTTTCGGTAAAATAATTCTTGTCCAGGTGTTGATAATCACTTTTTTTAAAGTATTCGATTTGCCGTAGCGATTTTTGATACTGGAAAATAACACCGGCACTGGCAATCAGGCAAAGAACAACCCCACTCAAGAAAGATATTTTCGATCTGAAGGAGGCAGTTTTTTTGAGGCTTACCCATAAAAGTTGCCCGGCAAAGAAATGCGGGATGTAAGTCAGCAAACCCATCCCAAAGAAGGGAATCATCACCACACTCAAAAAGTTCCAGAAAGCCATGAAGAAGATGCAATACATAAAAATGCAAAAGCTGATACCATTGATAAAGCCAGAGAGAACGGCAAATCTTTTTTGGCGCAATAAGGGATAAAAGGCGGTATGAATGAAGCTCAGGGCCAGCAAGGGTATGGCCCAGCTTACCGGAATGCAGAAGGCCTGCCAGTAAATATTTGCTATGACAGCCAGGCATAGCAAAATGGTATTTAACAGGCTTATGTGTTTGGGTTGGGAGAAAAAATGAAACAGCTTTTTGAGCATAGTGCGTTAATAATCAAGATATAACGCGCTTTAATGTAAGTTTAATATAACTACCTGATCGTATTCAGGTAACCGATGACTTCTTTATTAAAGATCTCAGGCTTTTCCACATTCACCACGTGCCCACACTGAGGGATCACAAAAAGGGTAGAAGAGGTGTGGTCTTCTACCAGTTTGGTGATAGAGGGTAGGAACATATGATCTTCTGAACCCATGATGTAAAGAGTGGGTACTCCCGTATCTTTTATCCGGAATAAAGACAGCAAGGGATTGACTTGGGAGGCGAGGGTGAACCATCTTTTGAATTCTTTCTGGTAGAGCTTTTTGGCTTCGTTGATAAAAAGGTTGCGGGATTCGCGATGCTTTTTGCGGGGCATGATGATAAAAGCAAAAAAGCGGTAGAGAAGCAGGTAGGGGATAACAGATTTTAGCAGGGCTCCCAAATGCATTAGTATTTGTCCTCTTACATTCAGTTTCATCACTGCTCCACCCAGTATCATGCTTTTGGTGCGTTCCGGGTAGCGTTCCGTGATCTCACGGATAATGATAGTACCCAGGGAAATTCCCACAAAATGAGAAGACTTTATCTGAAGGTGATCCAAAACTTCCATTACTTCATCACCAATAACGTCAAAAGAATAGTGTTTTAGATTCTCATGGACGGGTTTTTTAGAGCGACCGTGTCCTCTTAAGTCGACTAATAGTACGTTAAAATGTTTACGAAAGTCGCGTATCTGTTTGTACCAGATGGAACTGCTGCCTCCGGCTCCGTGTACAAAAGTCACCCAATCATTACGCGGATTTGTAGTATAAGTAGTATAATGTAACACGGGAATAAAACTACTAATTGTCAATTTTGTTCCAGTGCTGACGGGAATATAGCTGGTACAGAACTTACCATGCAGATTTAATTTTAATGGCTAATGCTTTTGGACTGTAGCCTTTTTTTACTGTATATGTAAGAAGTGAGCAGTAAAGCCAAAGCTACCAAAGCACCGCCAAACTCACCATACTGTACTTGAAGATGGCCATAAACAACCAGCAGGAAGTTGAAGAAAAAGCCTTTATAAGCAAAGTCTTTCAACTCCTTAGTTAAAGTTGCCAAGTATAGCTATCACTCAGAGAATTTTTTCAATAGCCAGGGGATAGGTGATGTAATGTAGAAAATCAAGGCTGGTGAAAACTTCTTTTACCTTTTCTGCTTGAGTGAGGTACATCGTGGCCGAGGCCAGCATCATCAGAGTTAACAGCCCGGCTGTGATCCAATAAATGATCTTGCTTTTTATGGGGATAAAATTTATTGTTTAAACATTGACTGTGTTAATGACTGAATAATATTTGTAATCTGAGGAACCAGAACAAAATAATAAATGAGGCTAAACCCTGGTCAAACGGGCTATTATCTCAATGTGCTCAGGAAATTTGTTTTGAAGAGCTTCCCGTCCGGCCAATTCAAAATCGGCAAAATTAAACCCGGGCGCTACCGTACAGCCTACTAAACAAAAGGCATTTTTCGCTTTTACTTCGGCAGCAAACCAATGTCCGGCCAGGATAGCTAACTGCGGTACTTCACCCTTTTCTATATGATGCCCTACTTCTGAAGCAGAGTATTCCCCATCGGGGGAGATAATGTGAAGGGTGACCGGAGAACCCAGGTAAAAATGCCAGATCTCATCTTGCCTGATACGGTGAAAAGCGGAGAAATTCTCCGAAGTCAACAAAAAGTAGATACAGGTAGAGTAGTTTCTTTCCCCCTCAAATTCAGCAGGTAAACTATCTTTTGAGATCAATCCCTTGCTGCGGTAAGTTTCTTTGTAAAAACCACCTTCGGGATGGGGCAATAACTCTAATCTTTCTACCAACTGGTCAATTCGCTCCTTGTAAATACTCATTTTGTTTTTAGCTGTATGCTCCAAAGTTAAACTTCAGATCAAAGCCAGGAACAACTCAACTATCAAATGCAACAAAAATTGTTGTTTTGCTTATACTTGTAAGTAAAACAAAAACGACCAAAGGCCGGTGAAATCCATTAATAACCTGATGCTAAAACTGTTTGCAATTCTATCATTAGGAATGATCTGCGGTGGATTATCAGCTCAACTCCCCGACTCGGTAGAGCTCGCCATGGATACTTTGTCTCCTCTTGAAGAAGCCCAATATCTGAAGGAATATGCCTTCAAAATCTATATCTACGATAAAGATATTGCCCTGGAAGCATCGGCCCGGGGAATTGCAGTAGCACAGAAAAACGGGCTTTGGGAAAAAATGGCAGATGGATTGAATACCCGGGGAGTTATCTACGGGGCCTATCGCGAAATGGATTCCTCTTTTGCCTGTTATGCAAAAGCTATGCAGTTATGCGATCAATACGGTTTTGACCAGATAAAGATGAAGGTGGGGATGAACACCGGTATCAACCACTTTTACCAGGGTGATTATGAAGAAGCCATAAAAAATTACCACACTTCTCTCAGTATACTGGAAGAGAAAAAGGATTCCATCGGTATGGCCCATGCCAGCGGTAACATCGGCTTAAGTCATATTCGCAGGGAAGATTTTCCCTTAGCTATCCAGTACCTTAAAAAAGCCCTGTCGATCTACCGTGCTAAAAAAATGATCCCCTCCATGGCCCGTACTCTTAACGGGCTGGGATCGGCCTACCTGGAGGAGAACCTGGATTCCTGTATCCACTACCTGGAAGAAGGCAGGCAGTTGCTGGGGGAAGATGACCGCTCTACTATAAAAGGGCTGATGAACGTAAACCTGGGCAATGCTTACAGCTATAAAGACGATTACGAAAAAGCTTTTGCCCTATTCGACCAGGCCTATGAAATTTCCCTGAATACCGGGGATGTGGCCGGGCAGATCACCGCCCTGATCAATATGGGCAGGGTAAATAATGATATTGGTAGTTACAGCAAGGCGCTTACTTATTTTTTGGAGGCCCTGCCCCTGGTGAAAGAAAGCGGAGAGCTACACAAGGAGTTGCTGCTGATAGGAATGATGGTAAGATCTTATGAAGAAACCAGCGATTACCAGAAAGCCCTCGAATACCAGCACCTGCAAATGGCTTTGAACGACAGCATATATAACCTGGAGTCTAACGAGCATATTCAGGAACTGGAAGCTAAATATGAGTTCGAGAAAAAGGAAAAGGAGATTGCCCTCAAAGAGATGAAGTTGGCTCAATCTACTGCTCAGAACCAACGAAAGACGATCGCCATCATCATTCTGACAGGCAGTTTTTTACTGATCTCATTGCTGGTATTCATGATTTTCAGGAACTACCGCCAGCGGCAAAAGAAAAAAGAAGCCCTGACCCAGGAAAAGCTGAGGGAATACGCCCGCCAGATAGAATTGTTGCGGGCCAGCATCGACCTGCAGTTAAATAAGACCGAGGCCCGTATTCCGGTGGATATCACGCAGGAAGATCTCAATGACTACCTGATCGACCCCCTTACCGAGCGCGAAATGGAAGTGCTCCAAAAAGTAGCGGCTGGCAAAACCAACAAACAGGTTGCCGAAGAAATATTCGTTTCCGTGAGTACGGTAAAGTACCACCTGAGCAATATCTACCTCAAACTCGATGTTCACAACCGTACCGAAGCTTTAGCTAAGGCCAGCGCTATGAGATTGATTACCAGTTAATAAGATTTTTATAAAACCAAAACTAGCCAAATGGATAGGCCAGTCTAGAAGGGGGCTGTTTACTTTTCGTGCTGTTTAATCGCAATAATTAACAGACATGAAAAAGTTACTTTTAATGCTGCCTCTGGCGGGTATGCTTCTCTTCACTTCCTGTAATAAGGATGATGATCCCGATCAGGATCCCAATAACAATAATCTGCCCTCGGCTATAGCCGGTACCGATCTGCGCATGAAATTCACGGCTCCCCAAAGCGGTGCTCCTTATGTGCTGGATCAGATCGTGAAATTTACTTTTTCCGGTTCCGGTGCACTGGGTATCGATGTGAATCCGGATGACAATGACGGGGATGAGATCACCATTGCTTCTTTTACCCAGTCTGGTGGCGAATACATCTGGACGGACAATGCCAGCGGCTTTTCCTATAAGCTCTCCCTCAAGAGCGACAATAGCGTAAATGAGATCAATGTTTTTGCCGTGGCTAATAATGTCTTTATGGGGCAGTTCATCCCGGTTGATGGAGGAGGCAGTACTAATCTGGTGGCCAACTACGAGGAGACTTATACGGTGACTTCGGTTGATCACGGAAGCCATTCCAGGATGACAGTGATCATCGATGCCAACGGTAACATCGATTTCGACTCGGGTATCAGCCTAAACGCCTCTGATTTCGCCCTGGTATCCGACAGGCTGGACTGCTGTGACGGTATCTGGATCGATATGAACCCTTACCCCACCGAGCCTTACCCCAAGGTGAACCTTTACGTGGACAGTGTTTCCGGAGAATTGAACAAGATAGAATACCTGCCAGAGTATCCCGGTATTGGCAACAGGGTTACGGTAAACCTTAGCAAAGGAGGTTCCGGGGGAAATAACGACAATCAGCTCACAGTAAGCGGTGACTTCAGCAAAGTGGGTGGAGCAACCTACTCTCCCGACAAAGGAGTAGAATGCACTTCCTGTGTCAGCTCGGAAAAATATACCTGGACCCAAAAAGAAAGCTCTGCACCCGACCGCGTCTTTTCGGTAGAGATTCTCAACGCTAACGGCATGGTTATACTCGACTTCAGCGCCAGCAGTGCTTTTGCTGCCAGCAGCAGCGACCTGGCCAGCCTGGGCATAGTGCACGACCCCATAACCAAGACCTTTACCTTTACCAATGTGGGGATGAACGAAAAGTTCTCACAACCCGGAGCCATTACCTTAAACGGGAAGTTGACTTATGAATAAGGCACTTTCCGGTGTCTGTGGAAGAGTAAATACCGGCCGGTATTTACTCTTTTCCATAGCTTTTCTAGGTTGCGGTTTTCCGGGCCATTCCCAAAACCCCTGGCTGAATACCAGCCCCGTAAAATTTGGTTATGGGGTACAAAACTGGACGGTAAGCCCGGTCATTAACAACTTCCGGTATACTCAGGCGGATAATAACCCTGCTAATTCCGGTTCGCTGAACCTGTCTTCAAACAACAGCTTTACCTATACCCGTTTTCCACTGGTGTTTGAAAGTATAGGGAAACACTTTTATTTTTCTACTAATGCTACCGGGGCCATCGACCTTTTATCCGATCTGAATGGTTATGAAATAGTAGGAGATGACGATACCGAAGCCCAGAGATTTGAGCTGATCCCTACCAAATTAGCCTTCGGAGGCTGGATCAGGGATCGTATAGGCTTATTTGCCGGGGCGCAATACGCGTATTCGCGCATGATCTTTTCTGATGACGATGTACCGGATATGCTGATGCTGGGCGGTCACCAGCGGGGTTTTCACGGACTTGCCATGCTTAACCTGAACCGGCTTTTGGTAAAAGGTACTTTTATGTATGATTGGGTGAGTAATTCCAGAGGAGCTTCCCAGGGGAATGCCCAAACTGTTGACCTGGAAGTTTACTATGCTTTGGGAAAAAGAAGAATTTTTGGACTATGGGCCGGACTGAGCTATCAATCCATCTTTTCTCCCGGGCCTGAAGGAACCCCTACTGAAGAGTGGAGCAATCAGGGAATACAAAGGGCCGGAGGGCAGAGTTACGATTTACCGGATCTGTCCGGAGATATACTGTATATAAGAGGCGGTTTATACATTTTGTTGTTTCAATTGAGGTCTTACGATTGGCAAAACACGGAATAAGCCAAAAAAGAGCCTAAAGCACTTTGAACTTCCAGGCAGGTCTAAGGTCAATAAGGTGGCCGTACCCGGAGATTTAATGAGTTTGGATAATGCATTCATCGGACCACCAAAATCATTATCTTTAGCCATATAGAGTAGTGATCAGAAATTTTCATAACCTTGTTGTTAATACTTTTTAACAGGAAGTTGACTTATGAATAAAAGACTTTCCTCAGTCAGTAAAACATTGATTATTAGGCAATGTTTACTCTATTCTCTTGTTTTTTCAGGTGCAATTTCTACAGTCTATAGCCAAAACAACCCATGGCTGGATACCTACCCGGTAAAATTGGGCTTCGGAATGCAGTATTGGACGGCTACCCCTGTCATCGATAATTTCCGCTACACTCAGGTAGATAATGATCCTAATAACTCGGATCCATTGAGTATATCTGCCAATAATAGTTTTTCATATACCCGTTTCCCCCTGGTATTTGAATGTATCGGCAAATATTCCTACTGTTCCCTTAGTGCTACCGGGGCGATTGACCTCTTTACCGACTTAAGGGGATATGAAATGATAGGGAGTGGCGATACGGAAGCCAAACGTCTGGAATTGATACCTTTCAAACTAGCTTTTGGGAAATGGATCGATGATCGTTATGGCTTGTTTGCCGGATTCCAATACGCTTACTCGCATATGGTTTTTTCCGATCATGATGTCCCGGATATGCTCATACTGGGCGGCCATCAACGCGGTCTTCACGGGCTTGCCTACATAAACTTCAACCGGCTTTTAGTGAGAAGTGTCTACCAATACGATTGGGTGAGCTATTCTGAAGGGGCTTCTCAGGGGAATGCCCAAACCATAGACCTGCAATTTTATTATGCTTTGGGGAGAAGGAGGGTCTTCGGTCTATGGGCAGGTATAAGTTATAAGTCGGTCTTTTCACCCGGTCCACAAGGACAACCTGAGGAAGGGTGGATTAACCGGGGGATACAGAATACCGGAGGACAGAATACCAGTTACAACTTACCCGATATATCAGGGGAGGTGCTTTACATCAAAGGCGGTTTATATATTTTGTTATGGCAGTTGAAATCATACAATTGGTATCGCAAAGTGTGGTGGGAGTGAGGTGCCTGCTTAGAATAGCCTGAATTTCCAGGCCAGGTCAAGGCTGATGAAGTGTTCGTATACCATGCGGTTTTGCGGACTGATGTTGACGAAAGTAGCACAGGAAGTAGCTGTCAACAGTATCGTTACACAAAACAGGCTTTTTACCATAACATTTGCCTTAATGCTATAAAAATACACGGGGAATGCTCAACTGTTGTTGGGTATTGCCAGGTGTTTTACCGGCAGTGCTCTTCAAATTGTTTTTCACTTACCGGGAACATAAAGGCTGAGGTTTGCCTTTTCCAGCCGATCTTTTCGTAAAAACCGTGCTTGCCGGGGGCAGCAGAAAGGGTGATGAAAGTATAGCTTTCCAACTGGTCTTTAAGCGAATTCACGATTAAGGTTCCCAGGCCTTTGCCTTCGTGATCGGGATCTATCACCACATCTACCAGCAAGGCGTAGTACTTTCCGTCATCTACCGTTCGGCCAAAACCTACAATTTTTTCTCCTTCATAAATAAAACAGCAATAGGAACTTTGACGAAAAGCCTTTTCGATATCGGCTGCCGGGCGGTGCCCCCAGCCCACTGTTTCAAATAATTCGGTCAACCTTTCCCAGTTGATCTGACGGAGATCAGGATTTATCTTCAGCTTTGTCATGGCAGAAATTATTTGTTTTGATCGATGAGCTTTGTAATGTGTTCCGGCACCTTCAATGAACCTGCATTGGGATCGGGAACCGCCTGACTGTAAGTAATATGGGAGGGGATTACCCCACTCCAGACCGTTTCGGCCCACTCGTCTTTTTGGGTTCCAGGGGGACCGCTGCGGGCTTTGAGGGAAGCCCGGGACAAATCAAAGCCCAGCACCCGGGTAACACGGATCTCATCTTTGGTAATGGGACGTAAATGGGGCCAGCGCCCAGGAATGTATTTTTCGGTAAATGCATAGAGCATGGCTTCCTTGTCATTTTCATCTGTCAGCTCTTCGGCCTGGGAAAAAACCGTTACGGAGCGGTAGTTTACCGAATGGTCAAAGGCCGAGGTGGCTAGCACCAGGCCGTCAAACAGAAAAGCGGAGATGCAAACCTCCCCGGCTGCCAGCAGCTCTGCCAGGAAACGGCTTTTCACCGAGCCGTGGATGAGCAAACGGTTTTCCAGCAGGC
>JANQHO010000016.1 GCA_028277105.1 Owenweeksia sp.
ACCATAAATACTATCAAGATTAAGTATAAGTTTATAATCTGCCAGATCAGGGTTTGGAGTATAATTGAATTTTGAATGGCGTTCGGCTTCCCTGATAAAACCCTGATGCAAAAAATCAAGGGGATTGTCTGCTATAGCATAGGGCAAAACCTTATAGGTATAGGCCTCGTAAAACTCTGAATAAAAGATTAAGGGCAAATAATACCACTTGTCCCTTTCAATGCCTCCAGTAGGCATGTTAATAGAACTATCCCTGTAGTTTACCTCTACAAAAATGCTTCTGTCAACTTTTTTTAGGCCGCTTGAAGGTTCAACTAAATAAGATAAAGTTACAGGTCTGGATACCATTGCAGTTTCCATAGATCTGGTCGAAGAACAACTGCTGAAAAAAAATATTGACAAAAGAGTAAAAAGGAATAAAACTTTATAGGGCATGTTTGAAAAATCTAAAGCGGGTTTCAATGATTTCTTTCATTACAGGATCATGAACCCCATCATAAATCTCTTGATATTCCTGATAATAATTCCTTTTGATACCTAACTCCTGAGTGCAGTCCAGTACTAACAAAGCAGGCTGCCCATGGAGTTTTTCTTTTGGGATCTTGTTGAAGTACTCCAAAGCCTCACGGTAGTTTTTTGCTGTGAATGAAAGAAGCCCCAAGGCAAAGGTTTTTTCATCATTATTAGTTAAAGTTTCTGTCAGTTCTTTGGCTCTTTTTCTGTTTTTTCTATCAAGCCATATCATAATTGCTCTTAAATCTGGGCTATAGTCACTATGTATAAAGATAAACTTACGGTACTGCCCCTGCTCAAGCAAAGATTTGCGATCATCATTTTTTGCCAACACATACAGGTTGGGTTGCATACTGCATGAATCCAGAGCCAATGAGATAAGTAAGAAAACAGTTAGGTATGATAGACTTTTGTTCATAGAGCTACTGAAATTTATCCATAAACTCCTCCGCTTTCTCCACCATATTCATACTGCCGCAAAAGAAAGGCACCCTTTGGTGCAGTTCTTCGGGTATAATGTCTAGGATGCGTTGGTAACCGTCAGATGCCTTACCTCCGGCCTGTTCCGCCAAAAAGGCCATAGGGTTGCATTCGTACAGCAGGCGCAGCTTACCTTTGGGCGCTTTGGTTCCTTTGGGGTAGATATAAATCCCTCCCTTCAGCAGGTTGCGGTGAAAATCAGCTACCAGAGAACCGATGTAGCGTGAAGTGTAAGGGCGGTTGCTACCTTCATCCAGTTCCTGGCACCATTTGAGGTATTTTTTTACCCCGTCCGGGAAGTGGACGTAGTTGCCTTCGTTGATGGAGTAGATCTTACCTTTTTGCGGTATCTGCATTTTGTGGTGGGAAAGGAAAAAAGAGCCGATGCCCGGATCGTAAGTGAAGCCGTTAACCCCGTTGCCGGTGGTATAGATCAGCATGGTAGAGCTGCCGTACACCAGGTAGCCCGCTGCTACCTGTTTATTGCCTGGCTGTAAAAAGTCTTCTAAAGTAACCGGTTTACCCGCTTCGGATACTCTGCGGTAAATGCTGAAAATAGTGCCTACCGAAACATTAACGTCAATATTGGAAGAGCCATCCAGCGGATCGATCAATACCACGTATTTGGCATCGCTGTGTATCTTGTCGTTAAATACCACAAAATCATCCATTTCTTCGGAACCCAGGCCGCAGATCTCGCCCCGGTTCTTCAGGGTACTGATGAAGAGTTCATTGGCCAGCACATCCAGCTTCATCTGCTCTTCGCCCTGTACATTTTCGTTGCCGGCCTTGCCCAATATCTCGGCCAGTCCGGCTTTGTTGATCTCCTGGTTCACCATTTTTCCCGCCAGGCGTATAGAACTCAACAGGGCGCTCAGCTCTCCTTTGGCGTAGGGAAAATCCTTTTGGTTCTCAATAATAAACTCCCCCAGGGTAGTATGTCTTCTCATGTGGATTAAGGTTTAAGGCCAACAAAGTTAGTTTTTGAGGCTTTCAAATAAAATTGGTAAGCTAAAAAGCTGTAACAGTAAGTCCACAAGCACCTTATCTTTGCCGCCCTGATTTTTAATTTTTTATATGATGCAACTTACTGAAAACGGCTACCGCATAGACGGCATCAGCCCCCTTGAGTTATGTGAGGAGTACGGCTCCCCGCTTTACGTTTACGAAACCGCTAAAATGGAGGCGCAGTACAAACGCCTGCAAAAAGCGTTCAAGGGCAGTAAGTTGAAGATCAATTACGCCTGCAAGGCGCTGAGCAATATCAATGTGCTGCGCTTTTTTCACCAATTGGGCAGTGGGCTGGATACGGTAAGTATACAAGAGGTAGAGTTGGGCCTGAAAGCAGGCTTTGCTCCCGGGGATATTATTTATACGCCTAATTGTGTCTCTATGGAAGAGATCAAAAAGGCGGTGGAAAAAGGAGTGAAGATCAACATTGACAACCTGAGCATACTGGAGCAATTCGGGGCCGCTTACGGCAATTCCTATCCCGTTTGCATCCGCATGAACCCCCACATCATGGCCGGAGGTAATATCAAGATCTCCACCGGGCACATCGATTCTAAATTCGGTATCAGCATACATCAAACCCGCCACCTGGAACGCCTGGTCAAAAGCCTGGATATAAGGGTGGAGGGGCTGCACATGCATACCGGCAGCGACATACTGGACGTGGATGTTTTCCTGAGAGGCGCCCAGCTTTTGCTGGACGTGGCCTATGATTTTAAGGACCTGAAGTACATCGACTTTGGCAGTGGCTTTAAAGTGGCTTATAAATCTGGCGATATAGCTACGGATGTGGAAGAACTGGGCGAAAAGATGACTAAACTTTTTGGCGAGTTTTGTGAGAGCTACGGGCGTGAACTGGAGATAGAATTCGAACCCGGTAAATTCCTGGTGAGTGAGGCCGGTTATTTTCTCTGTAAGGTGAACGTGGTAAAACAAACCACCGCTACCGTTTTTGCGGGAGTAGATACCGGCTTGAACCACCTGATACGCCCTATGTTTTACGATGCCTACCACCACATAGAAAATATGAGCAATCCAGAAGGTAAGAAAAGGGTATATACCGTGGTGGGTTACATCTGCGAGACCGACACTTTTGCCAGCGACCGGCAGATCAGCGAGATCAAAGAAGGCGATATCCTGGCCTTTTACAATGCCGGGGCTTATTGCTTTCAGATGTCCAGCAATTACAACAGCCGCTTTCGCCCGGCCGAGCTGCTGATCCATAAAGGAAAAGCCCATTTGATCCGCCAGCGTGAGGAGTTTAGCGACCTTTTAAAGAACCAGGTAGAGGTGGAAATATGAACAGTTTTGAAATACGACCCGGAACCACAGCCGATATTCCCGCTCTGCTTCGGTTGATCAAAGCCTTAGCGGAGTTCGAAAAAGCTCCCCACCTGGTGGAGAACAATGAAGCCATGTTGCGGGAGGATTTTGAAACACATCGATCCTTTGAATTTCTGGTAGCTGAGCTAAAGGGTGAGATTGTTGGTATTTCGCTATACTATCCCCGCTATTCCACCTGGCAAGGGCGTTGTTATTATTTGGAAGATCTGTATGTAGAGCCTGAACAGCGTGGCAAGGGTATTGGTTTGGCTTTGCTGAGGGCTACCGCAGCCGAAGCTAAAAAAGCCGGAGCCAACCGCCTCGACTGGCAAGTACTGGATTGGAATACCCTGGCCGTGGAGTTCTACGAAGGAGAAGGCGCTTACGTAGAAAAAGAGTGGTGGAACTGCAAGCTTGAACTTTAAGGATTATTGGTTTTTTCTTACAACTTCATTATCATATACTTTAGTAGGGCTTACTTTTTTTGTAATTATGTTTAGAGAATCAAGATCTACCTGATCTGGATTAGTTACCTGTATTTTAGAGATTACTTCTGTGTGATCTTTTTCTAACTTATTAGAATTAGTTATTTTACTAATGAAGTCAAAGCTACTGTAGATACCACCAAATAAACCAAAAAAGAAAATTGGCCAAAACGTCTTGACTTTCCATTTTGTCAACTTAGCTTCGTTGTATAGTTTTTGTTTAGATATTTTTTCGTATTCTTCTTTTTCTTTACGTAGTATTAGCTGTTCTTTTAGTACAGATTTTCCGTGTTCTGTGAGAAGAAAAATATGATTGTCAGAAATTGACTGTTTGATGATTTTTTGTTCTTCTAAAAATGTAAGAATAAATCTAAATTCATTCTCTGAGATCCAGTCAGGATTTTGCAGCCAATTTAATTCCCAGTTATTGTGAGAATTTAATACTTTGAATGTTTTGTCTTCCATTCTTCAAAAGTACTCTAAACATTGATTTTGATTTTCAGGATATTTGGCAATTATCGCATTAGTAATCCAATTAAAATACTTGTTCCTTTGATTTTAAAAGGTATTTAACTGGAATACCCCTGCTGTAGAATTCTATGAGAAGGAGGGAGCCTACATCGAAAAAGAGTGGTGGAACTGTAAACTAAAACTTTAATTGGTTTTGTGGGTTATTTCCGGGAAACGGGTTTGGGCAGGATGAGTTTCGCATTTATCTTGCGCCCCGAAAAGATTCTCTTAAAACTCAACATATATGACTCAAAAACGCAAGATCACTGTAGCTAAAGGAGACGGCATAGGCCCTGAAATTATGGATGCTACCCTCAGCATACTGGAGGCGGCAGGAGCTCAACTGGAATATGATTTCATCGAAATCGGAGAAAAGCAATACCTCAATGGCTATACTTCGGGCATATCTCCCGAAGCCTGGGATACCCTTCGGGCCAACAAAATATTCTTAAAAGCCCCTATCACTACTCCCCAGGGGAAAGGCTACAAGAGCCTTAACGTTACCATTCGCAAGAGCCTGGGGCTTTTTGCCAATGTGCGCCCCTGCAAAAGCCATGCTCCCTTCATTGATTCCAAACACCCTCTGATGGATTGTGTGATCGTGCGCGAAAACGAGGAAGATCTGTATGCCGGTATCGAGCACCGCCAGACCACGGAGGTATTCCAGTGTCTTAAGCTGGTGTCCATACCCGGTACGCAAAAGATCATCCGCTACGCCTTTGAATATGCCAAGAGCTTTGGCCGTAAGAAGGTGACCTGTATGGTAAAGGATAACATCATGAAGCTGACAGACGGTTTATACAGCACAGTGTTCCGCGAGATCAGCCAGGAGTATCCCGGAATAGAGAGTGAATTAAAGATCATCGATATAGGAAGTGCCCTGCTGGCCGATCACCCCGAAAAATTTGACGTGATAGTAACGCTCAACCTCTATGGGGATATCATTAGTGATATTGCTGCTCAGATCACGGGTTCGGTAGGTTTGGGTGGTTCTTCCAATATAGGAACTGATTTTGCCATGTTTGAAGCGGTACACGGTTCTGCTCCTGATATTGCCGGGCAGAACATGGCCAATCCTTCCGGTCTTTTGGATGCTGCCTTTATGATGTTATTGCATCTGGGGCAGTTTGAGCCCGCACAGAAAATTTCCAACGCCTGGCGCAAGACCATTGAAGAAGGCATTCACACCGGGGATATTTACAACAAACAAACCAGCAGCCGGAAAGTAGGAACCAAAGAGTTTGCCCAGGCTGTAATAGACCGTTTAGGGCAAGAGCCTCAGTCTTTCAGTACCCTGGTATTGGATAAGGAGGCTTTTAAACCTATTCACATCCCGGAATACCAATACCAGGCGCAAAGCAAGACCCTGGTGGGGGTAGACATTTTTGTAGACGATCCCAAGCTCTCTGCCGATGAGTTAGGGCAAAAACTAAGCGAACTGGCCAGTCCCGATATGCGTTTGAAGATGATCACCAACCGGGGCGTCAAAGTATATCCCGATGGTTTGCCCGAAACCTTCTGTACCGATCACTGGCGTTGCCGTTTCGTTTCAGCTGAATCTGGCAAGGATGTCAATGCTATGAAAGAGATCAGCCGTGAAGCCGTACCCGGTTTGATGAGCCGTTTACTGAAAAATGAGGTGGATGTGATCAAAACCGAAAACCTCTACTATTTTGAAGGGCAATTGGGCTTTTCATTAGGGCAGGGGGAGTAGAATATATAATAGCCTATAGTCCATAGCTATTAGACCACAGTCTTAAGATTTAAGAACCAAGATGTAAGACTGTGGTCTAATAACTTCAAGACTGTGGACTGATAAGGGTCAGCTGTAAACGGATCATACTATACTTAAAAGCGAAAACTTAATTTTATGTTGGGAAGAGTTATTAACAAACAGATAATATAAATACTTCTGCCTCTTATATTTGCGGTTAAAATTCCATGAACGCCAATCTGATCCTGGAAAATCTCTTCTCCCCTCCCATACTTTTCTTTTTAGCCGGTTTAGTAGCTGTTGCCGTTCGTTCCGATCTGGCAGTTCCTCGCGAGGTAGCCCGCTTTTTATCGCTTTACCTCTTGTTTTCCATCGGGCTTAAAGGCGGGATGGAGCTTTCGCACGGTGACGATATAGAAGCAATGCTGGTGCCGCTTGGTTTGGCAGTAGCTTTTTCGATCATAGTGCCCATCTATACTTTTTTTATCCTTAAGAGAAAGATCGATGTACACAATGCCGGGGCCATAGCTGCTACCTACGGTTCGGTAAGTGCGGTAACTTTTGTAACCGCTGTTTCCTTTTTGCAACAGAGCGGGGTAGATTTTGGCGGGCATATGATCGCAGCCCTGGCCATCATGGAATCTCCGGCTATCATTGTGGGTGTTATATTGATCCGCAAATTCCAGGATAAATCAAAAGCGGGGCGGATGAGGCATATTTTTCACGAAGCCCTCACCAATGGCTCCGTATTCATTATACTGGTAAGCCTGGTGATCGGGATGGTGATCTCCGATAAGCAATACAGTGCTGTAGCTCCTTTTTCCGAAAATCTTTTTAAAGGCATTCTTACTTTATTTATGCTGGATATGGGCTTATTAGCTGGCAAAAGGATAGCAGCTTTGCGGTCGAGGGGTGTCTTTCTTCTGCTTTTTTCAATCCTCGTGCCCTTGCTCAATGCTGCTGTATGTATGATCGTTTGCCATGCTGTCGGAGTAAGTCTGGGCAATGCCTTTTTGCTGATCATTTTAGCAGCCAGTGCCAGTTACATTGCTGTACCGGCTGCCATGCGTATAGCAGTGCCTCAGGCCAATCCCGGTATCTATGTGCCTATGTCGCTGGGAATTACTTTTCCGCTGAACATTATCATCGGCATCCCGCTTTATTTTTCTATACTACAATACTTATATTCATAAAATGAAGGCTATAAAACGAGTTGAGATCATAGTATCTCATTCAGAACTGGAAGAGGTGATCAGTCTTTTGGAAAAAGCAGGAGCAGAGGGTTATTCCGTTATCGAAAAAATAAAGGGCAAAGGCCACCGGGGCATGCAAGATGGTTTGGGTTTAACCGATGCCTTTACTAATTCCTTGGTCATTTGGTACTGTAGTGGAGAAGATTTTGAAAGCCAGCAGGAAGCCATACGGTTGCTGCTGGAAGAGGCCGGTGGAGTATGTGCTGTTAGTGATGCAAACTGGGTAAAGCACTAATCGGGTAATTCTATCCTGAACTCCGAGCCTCCTTTGAGATGACGCAGATACAGGCGGCCGCTGTGGGCCTGTATGATCTTGCGCGACAAGCTCAGACCGATGCCACTGGCCTTGTCTTTGGTAGTAAAAAAAGGCAGAAAAATATTTTCCTGTATATCAGCCGCTACGCCTCCGGCATTGTCGCTTACCGATATATAGTTATAGCCGTCTTCGGAACTGAAATTCAACATTATCCGTGCATCTTTCCGATCAGTAAAAGCTTCTTCGGCATTTTTGAGCAGATTTAAAACCACCTGTACCAGCAGTTGTCTGTCAGCCCGGAAGCGCAGTTTCCGGCTATCTTTCTGACAGATAAAATCAATACCTTTTCCGTTAAATTGAGGCAAGACCAATTGCTCTACTTCCCGGGTTATCTCGCTGACTTCTACAAAACTCTTCTTCAGTCGCGGCAAGCGGGCCAGTAAACTATAGCGTTCTACAAATTCCGATAAGCCTTCGCTTCGCTTTTTGATAATTTGGGCTGAAGTTTTAATGTCCTGGAATTCCTCAGTTACAGCAATATTTTTTTCAAGCCTTTGCAATTGCTCATTCAGGGTATCGGTAAGTGAGCTTACCGGGCTGATGGAGTTCATGATCTCGTGAGTGAGCACGTGCATCAAACGGTTGCTGATCTCTTCTTCAGTCCGTTCGGAATCCCGCTGGTAATTTTTGAAGATGAACAGCTCATAAGGAATTTTGTCAACGGTGAAATGGCGGTATTCCATTCTCCATTGCTGCAGCTCTCCTTTGTTATGCAATTTGAGGTCAGCTTTACCTTTTTCCCTCAATTCTGTTATTCGATCAACAAAAAACGGAGCCCTTTCTTTCAGTTGTTTTTGATCTTTAGGACTTTTAATATTGAGGAATTCCCCGGCTATCTGATTCAGAAAAAGTGGTTGGTTCTCCCTGAAAATAAGAATGCCAATAGGTAAGAGATCAATAGTAATTTCAAATAAGCTGCTGTCTAAAACTTTCTGGTGAGATGAGCTCCTGAGATAGTCATTCAGGCGATTGAGGGATTGATGGAGGCGGTCAAAGGCCAGGCCTTGATTTTTTTCCGGGTAGCGATGGCTGAAATCACTATTCATGATCAACTCGATCTGCCGGCTTAATTTTTCATTGTTGGATTTTACCAGTTTCAGCAACATCCGGCTGAGAACAACTAATACAATTACAAGTAAACCCGAACTGATGTACCAATGGAAAACGAAAAGAGACAAAGCCATGCCCAGACAGCAAAGCAGTATGGCAATAAGCATCAGGTTTACCTGAACAGAGTACTTTCTAAAGGCCATATTTCTGAATTTTATTGTATAGCGTACTTCGGTTAATCGACAGGGCTTTAGCAGTTTTAGAGATATTGCGGTCAAAATGCTGTAAAACCTTTTCGATATAATCCTTTTCCATTTCTTCCAAAGGAATGATGTTTTCCCTTGATCTTTCCAGCGGGGGCTGTACCAACTGATGGGCCAGGGGATCGATACTGTCCTCTTCACTCAATATGATGCTTCTTTCGATCAGGTGTTTTAACTCCCGGATATTGCCTGGCCAGGCATAATCTGTGAGCTTTTGTAAGCCTTTTTTACTCAGTTTTTTCTCCTTGCGGTATTTGCGGTTGTAAAGTGAGGTGAAATACAAAGCCAAATCAGGGATATCTTCCCTGCGTTTTCTCAAAGGAGGTAACTCTATTTGGATGGTATTGATCCTGAAATAGAGATCCTGGCGAAATTGGCCCTGCTCCACCAACTCCTCCAAAGGGGCATTAGTAGCGCAAATAATACGGCAATTCACCTCTATACTCTGAGAACTTCCCAAAGGAGTGATCTTTTGGGTTTGGATGGCCGACAGGAGTTTGGCCTGAAGCTCCAGCGGCACATTACCTATCTCATCCAAAAAGAGTGTTCCACCGTCTGCGAGCTCAAAGCGACCCTTGCGGTCTTCTTTGGCATCGGTAAAAGCTCCTTTCTTATGACCGAATAATTCAGACTCAAAGAGATTGTGGTGGATGGTTCCCAGGTCTACTGAAATAAAAGGCTGTTTACAGAGTTTTGATTTTTGATGGATCAAGCGGGCGAATACTTCCTTACCCGTACCATTTTCCCCCCTTATCAGGATATGGGCATCAGTAGGTGCAGTTTTTTCTACCACTCCTGCCAATTCCTCCATAGCTGGCGAATTGAACTCCAGGAGAACCTCTTCCGGCTTTTGGTTCAACTCGCGGTTTACCGTTTCCAGCTTCTTAATGGTTTGCCGCGATCGGTTTATTTCCAGGGCCCTGAGCAGGGTGGAAAGCAGTTTCTGGTTATTCCAGGGTTTGATAATGAAATCTGTTGCCCCGATCTTGAGCGATTCTACTGCCAGGTCTATATTGCCATAGGCCGTAATGAGCACCACCGCTATTTCGGGTTGGTGTTCTTTAATGTATTGCAACCAGTAAAGCCCTTCTTTACCATCGTTGAATGCTTTGCGAAAGTTCATATCCAGCAGTACCAGGTCGGGCTTATAGTTAGCTAAAGCCTCACTGAGATTCTGAGGAGAGGTAAGGGTATTCACCCGACTGAAATGGAGCTTGAGGTAAAGGCCCAAAGACTGTAGAACGTCTTCATCGTCATCAATAATTAATACGGAAGCTTTTATTCCTGACATACCAATCGATTAATGCTGAAAAATAGTATTACTGTGCGTATTTGTACAAATCACTGTTTAAAAATCGAACACTTTTATAATTGTATAAATCATGGAAAATACTTAATCATATGATATTCATTGTTTTAAAAATAGAGGAACAGGCTTTGAAATAACAAGACCAACACTTCAGAAGATGGATCGCAAAATAGAATCACCCAAAGGAAAAAAGAAGTTGAGGAGGATCGCAGTCTTTGTCGTGGTATTTTCCGCCTTGCTTATGGCGGTTTACCTGCTCACTTCGGTAGGTGGAAAATACAAAGTGGAGGGTGAGCGCCTGCAGTTTGCCGAGGTCTTTGCCGGCACTTTTGATGATGTGATCGGTATTCAGGGGTCGGTAGAACCAGTGCAGTCATTTTACCTGGATGCAGTAGAGGGCGGAACGGTACAGGAAAAATACGTGGAGGCGGGTATGATGGTGGAGAAAGACCAGCCTTTGCTCAAATTGTCCAACACCAATCTGATGCTGGATTTTATGAATCGCGAAACCCAGATCGTAGAGCAGATCAATAATTTGAGGAATACCCGTATGCAAATGGAACTCAACGAGCGCACCATTAAAGAGCAGTTGCTGGATATTGCCTTTGAAAAACAAAAGACGAAGCGGCAATATACTATTGATACCTCACTTTATGCTTCAAGAGTGATAGCTATACAGGAGTACGAAGACAGCCACGACCGCTACAAATATTTGCGGGAGAAGCAGGAACTGCTCCAGCAGAGCTTTGCTAAGAACGAAGCCTATCAAAATCAACAAATTCAACAAATAGATCTTTCCATCGAAATGATGGAACGCAACCTGGAGGCTATCCGGAAAAACCTGGAAAACCTCACCGTTAAAGCAGCTATTGCCGGACAATTGACCTCATTTAGTGCCGAAATCGGGGAGAGCAAGGTTAAGGGTGAAAACCTGGGCCGGATCGATATGTTGGATGATTATATCGTACGGGCACAAGTAGACGAGCATTACCTTAACAGGGTAAAAGAAGGCCAACAGGCCCGGTTTAGTCAGGGCGGTAAAACTTATTGGCTGTCAGTAAACAAGGTCTTTCCGGAGGTGACGAACAACCAGTTTGCCGTAGAATTCAGTTTTACCGATACCATCCCGGCCAATGCCCGCAGGGGCCAAACGGTAGGTCTTAGATTAGCCCTGAGCAATTCAGTAGAAGCGATTTTGGTTCCGAGGGGATCTTTTTATGGCAGCAGCGGTGGTAAATGGGTATACGTGGTTAATGAGGACGGAACAGAAGCTGAAAAAAGAGAAGTGGTGCTGGGGCGTCAAAATCCCGATTTTATAGAAGTAAAAGAAGGCTTAAGGCCGGGCGATAAGATCATCAGTTCGAGCTACAGCACCTATGAAAATTACCAATCGATAATTATTATTCCTTAGATATGTTAGAAGTGACAGAATTAATCCGTACCGAAGAGCTGGAAATGGTTTACCGTACCGAAGAGCTGGAAACCCTGGCCCTCAACAAGATCAGCCTCAGTATCAATCAGGGGGAATTTGTTTCTGTGATGGGGCCTTCCGGTTGCGGAAAATCTACTTTGCTCAACGTTTTGGGAATGCTGGACAAGCCCAGTGGAGGCAGTTACATCTTCAACGGTCAGCTCATTTCCGAGATGAATGAAAGCCAGCGGGCCGACATCCGCAAAAACAATATAGGTTTTGTGTTCCAAAGCTTTAACCTGATTGATGAGTTAAGCGTTTTTGAAAATGTAGAGTTACCCCTGGTTTACCTTAAAGTAGCTGCATCAGAGCGGAAGAAAAAGGTAGCTGAGCTTCTGGAAAGAATGGGTATAGCTCACCGTGCTAATCACTATCCCCAACAATTATCCGGGGGGCAACAACAAAGAGTGGCCGTAGCCCGGGCCCTGGTGGCTGATCCCAAAGTAATATTTGCCGATGAGCCCACCGGTAATCTCGATAGTGTACACGGGGATGAGGTGATGCAATTGCTCACCGAACTGAATCGCGGAGGAACTACCATAGTAATGGTAACTCATTCTGCCCATGATGCTTCCTTTTCCGAACGTACGCTTAATCTCTTTGATGGCAAACTGGTAAGCGAGATTTCCAACATTGTAAAAGAAACCCTGTAAATTAAAAGTTATGATCAGGAATTATTTAAAAATAAGTCTCCGGCATATTCAGAAGAACAGAGTGTATAGCTTTATCAGTATAGTCGGTTTAGCTGCGGGCATCTGCTGCGCCCTTTTTATTGCGCTTTACGTATTTGATGAACTCAGTTACGACCAGTTCCACGAGAAGAAAGATCGCATCTACCGCATTACGGAAATGATCGATCACAACGGAGAGATCAACGCTGCCCTGGCCAGTCTGCCGGTAGGGCCCACTTTTGTGGCTGATTATCCCGAAATAGAAAATTTTGTGCGTTTTATGAGAATGGGGCAAAGCCTTACGGTAAAGGTTGGCGACAAGATATTTAAAGGGGAGAATTTTTGGCGTACAGACAGTACCCTTTTTGATGTGATGTCGTATACCCTTTTGAAGGGCGAACCCAAAACGGCTCTTAGTGCACCCCTGTCCATCGTATTATCTGAAACCCTGGCCAAAAAATACTTTGGCAGTAATGACGAAGCCATGGGGCAGAGTCTGACTATTGCTTTTAGTACTTATAATGTTACAGGGGTCATAGAAGACAGTCCGGGTAATTCAGACATTGTTTACGAGGCTTTAACCTCTATGTCTTCCTTGCCATCCCAGCAGCAAACGGCTTTTAACCAGGATTGGTTCCGCCTGGTTTGTTACACCTACCTTCTTTTTAACGAAGCGATAGAGCCAGCGGATTTCAGGACCAAAATGGACGAATTTTCCGAGCGCCACGTAGATCCCTTTATAGCTACTTTTGGCTCCAATAGCTCGGCCACTTTTTTCCTGCAGCCGCTCAACGGGCTTCATTTTGATAATTCCAGGGAATACGATACGCCCAAGGGGAATAAAGCTTATCTGTCCATTTTTATTTTGCTGGCCGTTTTTATTCTGGCCATTGCCATTATCAATTACATCAATATGTCGCTTTCTCAATCAGTCAAGAGGGCCAAAGAGGTAGGGGTGAGAAAATCTTTAGGAGCCAAACCGGACCAGATCAGAGGTCAGTTTTTAGGCGAGTCCATCATTATCAGCTTCATAGCCCTTTTGGCAGGACTCCTATTAGTTGAAGTATTGTTGAGCCCTTTCAATGCTATTACAGACAAGGGTTTTTCTTTTGGTGATGTTTTCAACCGTAGAATGGTGCTGACCATGATCGGTTTGATGACATTGACCGGATTGTTGTCAGGCTTCTACCCCGCTATGGTGCTCTCCCGCTTCCAATCATCGGAAGTGTTGCGAGGTAGCTTGCCCAAACTGGCTAAATTCAGCAACCTGCGCAAGGTATTGATGGTATTGCAGTTTGCCTTTTCCCTTTTTATGATCATCGGCACTATCTCCATTTATAAACAATTGCATTTCCTGCAGAATAAGAATTTAGGGTTCGACAAAGACCAGATCGTTTCCATTGCCATTCCCCAGGATACTTCGGTATACAATCACCTGGATGCCTTTAAAGATGAATTGTTGACCAATGCCGACATTAAAGACGTTAGCGGCAGTGGCTGGATGCCGGGTAACAATGTAGGGGAACTGATGTTCCGCATAGAACAGGACGGTCAGCTGGTAGATAAGGGGGCTAAAGTAATGGCAGCAGATGAAAATTTTTTTGAGCTGCTGGGGATCGAAGTGGTACAAGGCCGTAATTTTTCTGCCGATATCCAAACAGATATTCAGCAGGGCTTCATTATCAATGAAACAGCTGTGGAAAAGTTTGGCTGGACCAATGAACCCCTGGGCAAAAGGATACAATGGGGCTTACAAGCGAATAACACAGCCACTTCTGATGGTAAAGTAGTAGGAGTGGTCAAAGATTTTCACTTTGCCTCGCTTCACAACCTTATGGAACCCCTCATTATTTTATTCCGGCCCAATTACAGCTTGTTGTTTACTGTGAAGCTTAGCGGGGGCAGTGTGCAAGAAAGCCTGGCTTTTCTGGAAGATAAATGGGAGAGTTTTGCCGGTAATCACCCTTTTGAATACACTTTCCTGGATGACAAGATCAATGCACAATACAAAGAAGAGCAAACACTGCTCAAAATATTCGGGTACTTTGCCGGTTTGAGTATTATCATTGCAGCTTTGGGCCTATTTGCCTTAACCTCTTTTACGGTAGAACAGCGTTTAAAGGAGTTCAGTATACGCAAGGTATTGGGTGCTAAGATCACCGATCTGAACCGCCTGCTTTCCAGGGAATTCTTGATTCTTTTGAGTATCGCAGTAGTAATAGTATCACCCATAGCCTATTATGCCATAGCTGATTGGTTACAAAACTTCTCCTATCGTATAAACGTACCGTTTACCAGCTTTGCCCTAGCTGCATTACTTACCGTGCTCATTACATTTTTTACCATAAGTTATCATATTTACCGGCTTTCAAGAACTAACCCTTCCCGCAACCTTCGCATGGAGTAGGAGTTTTATTTATTACAGTGTAACAGCAAAGCCCCCGTGTATAACGCGAGGGCTTTTTCAATTAATAAATAAAATAAGACTTAGTCTTTACCTACGTAAAACTCAACTGTTTTTTCAGAAGTATTTCCCAGCTTGTCTTTAGTAACTACCCTAACCTCGTATTTCTTTTTGCTTTTAAAGCGGCTAACCTCTGATACATCCAGGGAATAAGGGCTGGAATAGAGATTTAATTCACTGCCGTTAATAGAGTAGAAGATCTGTTCAGTACCGCAATGCTTATCGGTAGCCCCGATATACATTCGGGTGTAGTTGGGATAAACGTCCTTGCCGTTTCTTTGGCCGATTGGCTTTATACTGAAATTAATAAAAATGTCGGGAGGGGTATTGTCTACAAAAACGCTGCTCTCTTTAACCTGCTCTACATTGTTTACATTATCAGTCGATTTAAATGTGATCTTATGATGACCTTCGGCCGGGATATTGAAAACAGAGTAAGACTTAAAGGCCCCTCCATCAATGGCATACTCTGTTTTTTGCAAACCGGAGTGAGCATCGCTTTTGATCAGTTTGATATCGGTTTCTTTGTTAATGAACAAAGTATCGCGATCAAAAAACTGGGGCTTGCCGTATACAATACCGGTGGAGGGCGGTGTATTGTCCATAAAGACAGTAAGGGTTTTGCGGGCGCTGGTGTTTTCCACATTATCAGTAGAGGTGTACCTGATGTAGTGCAAGCCGGAAGTGTTGGTCACGCTAAAATCTGAACTAAAGGTATTATTGCCGGAGCCATCCATATTGTAAGTGATCACCTTAACCCCGGCTTTATTGTCGGTAGCAGTAAAATTGATCTTGGTGCGGGGCGATACGTAGGTATAGTTTCCTTTATGCTGATCTCCTGCTATTTTATATACGGGTACGGGTGGGATACGGTCTAAATAGAAAGAAAAAGTCTTGTCGTCCTCATGATTTTTCACATTGTCATGAGAGTGATAGTACAAAGTGTGTTCACCATCTTTAAGCCCTGCCATAGTGATATTGGAGGTGTAAAGCTTATCTCCCTTATCATCAAAATGATAATAGGTTGAGCGTACTCCTGACAGATTATCGGTACGGGAAAGAGTAAATCGGGTACTGGGAGCTAAAATATTACCGGAGTGGTTAATACCTACAATACTATGGCTGGTTACAGCAGGTGTAAGGTCTACGGTAAAATTCCTGTTTTTAGTAGCCTCTGCGTTACCTACATAATCGTAGGCGTAATAATGAAGCTGGTGCTCTTTTTCCGTATTCAAATTCAACGGGCTGGAGTATTTGGAATAAGAAGAAGCATTTAAAGCGTAATTCGTGCCTTCAACTCCTGAAACGCCATCTCTGGAGGTAAGGGTAACGGAGAGTCCTTTTCCGTAGTAAACCTTACCGCCTGAACGGTAAACCGGGGCTCCTGAAAAGCGGATGCTGGTAACCGGAGGGAGGCCGTCAGCGTAAAGTTCAAACAAGATCTCTTTTTGGGGAATAATGGTCTTTCCGGTTTTGGGGTCTACCGCCCAGTGACTCCGTATATAATTGATACCCTCGGTATCGAGATACATAGGATTGGTATATTCTTTAGTTGCCTTGCTTTCCAGACGATGGTTCTCCCCTCCGGGTGAAGTGGAAAAATTCAGATAAAGTGGCAAGGATTTTTGCACATAAGTATTTCCATCTTTTTTATACACTCTTTTTTCATGTTCCTGTTGGGCTGGTTGCTGAGCTTCTGCCATAAAGAAGAAGGAAGCCATCAAAATGACAGTCATAAATATTCTTTTCATTCGATTGTTATAATTAGGTTAAGGTTTATTTATTATTAAAGGTATAAAAAATTATGTAAGCTGTTTGATTAGTAGTCTGTTAAGAAGGTTTTTCGCGTCTATTAAAGAAGAAATATCCATCCTCTAAGTTTAGATATTACAACTGTTTTGTTTAATTAAGGGGTGCTTACTTAATTTCTAAATTTGCAGCCTTATTTTTAGTTTGAATGAAAGTTTTCAAATTTGGAGGGGCATCTATCAAGGATGCAGACAGTGTTAGAAATGTAGCCAATGTACTGAATCATTTTCCCGGGGAAGAGATACTGATAGTAGTTTCGGCCATGGGCAAAACCACTAATGCATTGGAAAAAATAGTAGAATCGTTCTGTAAAAGAAAAGAAGTTACAGAATTACTCAAGCCCATCAGGGAAATGCATTTTGAGATCATCAATGAGCTTTTCTCGGCTGACGAACACCGGGTGCATAATGATGTGGAGATACTTTTTACCCAATTGGAGATCATCTGCCAGGGTAAACCAGAGGGTAACTTTAACCAGGTGTACGACCAGATCGTATCTTATGGTGAGCTGATCTCTACCAAAATTGTATCCAGTTACCTCAATAGCTCCGGTTACCAGAATAAATGGCTGGATGCCCGCAGGCTTATCCGCACCGATCAGAATTACCGTTTTGCCCGTATCCAATGGCAGTTTACCATGCGTATGGTTACAGAAACCATTCAGAAAGGCAACCGCTACGTGGTACAGGGTTTTATCGGTTCGGATGACGATCTCAATCCCACAACCCTGGGTCGTGAAGGTTCCGACTATACTGCTTCGGTTCTGGCCTATGTGCTCGATGCCAAAGAGGTGGTCATCTGGAAAGATGTACCCGGTGTGTTAAATGGCGATCCCAAAACTTTTGATAATACCCAATTGCTGGAGGAGATCAGTTACCGGGAAGCGATAGAACTGGCTTATTACGGAGCTTCTGTTATTCATCCTAAAACTATTCAGCCTCTGCAGGAGAAGAAAATTCCGTTAAGGGTGAAATCATTTATAAACCCAGAGGGTAAGGGAAGCATCATTGGCAAAGGCAAACCGCTCAAGCCTCTGCTGCCTTGCTATATTAAGAAAGACAACCAGGTTCTGATCACTATCGCCACCCGCGATCTGGCTTTTATAGTGGAAGACCACCTGAGTATGATATACAAGATATTTCACCAGTTTGGAGTAAGGGTTAACATGTCGCAAAACAGTGCTATAAGTACTTCTTTTTGCCTTAATAACGATCGCATTATAACTCCACGCTTGTTAGAGGAACTCCAAAAAGAGTTTGATGTAACTTTTAACGAAGGTGTGTGCCTCTATACCGTTAAGCATTACGATGAAGCTTCGCGCAAAAGGGTAAGTAAAGACCGTGAAATAATACTGGAACAGGTAACCCGCGATACTTATCAGGTAGTAACCGCTTAGGCTTAATTTTAATTAGTTTTACAGAAAGATGCTGCTTTGGGCCTGGTAGATAAAAAAGACGTTGCCAAAGTCGTAAAACTGGATAAACTCGGGTTGAGCGCCCTGGCCAAACCCATTATGGATATATTGCGGATCTCCAGCATTAACCAGGTTTATAACAAGTTTGAAGAACTGCACGGCATGGAATTTATCGATGCCGTACTCAAGGAATTCCAGGTAGAGTTTGATTACTATGAAGAAGAACTAAGGCGTATTCCCAAAGAAGGGCCTTTTATTACGGTTTCCAACCATCCTCTGGGCGGTATTGACGGTATCATTCTCATTAAGCTGATCAGCCAGGTGCGGCCTGATTATAAAGTAATGGCTAATTTCCTGCTGCAAAAGGTAGAACCGCTCAAAGATTATTTTATGCCGGTAAACCCTTTTGACAATAAGGCTGTAAAATCCAGCTTTACTGGTATTAAAGAAAGCATGGAACACCTCCGGCAAGGCAATGCCCTGGGCATCTTTCCAGCCGGGGAGGTGAGCACTTACAAATTCGAAGAGGGGAAGATCAGTGATAAACCCTGGGAGGAAGGGGCCTTGAAGATGATCAAAAAAATGGAAGTGCCCGTAATCCCTGTGTATTTCCAGGCCCGTAACAGTGCTTTTTTCTACCTGCTATCCATGATGCATCCTTCTTTGCGAACGGCTAAACTGCCATCAGAGTTGTTGCTGCAAAAAAGAAAATCCATCCGCATCCGTATCGGAAGACCCATACCGGTAAAAGAACAGCGGGGTTATGAGACCCTGGAACATTACGGGGAGTTTTTAAGGCAACGCACTTATCTGTTGAGCCAGGCTTTATCGCCCTCTAAGAAACTTTTTCCCCTGAAGCGCCCGGAAAAGCCTCAACCCATTATAAAAGCGGTAAGCCTGGAACTGCTGCAAAAGGAAATAGAGCAGTTTAAAAAAGGCCGTCAATTTCTATTCAGCCAGAAGAACTACGATCTGTTTATTGTAAAAGCCGAAGAAGCTCCTGATTTTTTAAAAGAAATAGGGCGTTTACGGGAGATCACTTTCCGGGAGGTAGGAGAGGGGACTAACCTTCCGCTAGATCTGGATGAATTTGACTACCACTATAAACACCTGATCTTATGGGATAAAGAAACCCAACAGATTGCTGGTGCTTACCGTCTGGGGATAGGCACGGAGATCTATCGCAAATTCGGGATCAAGGGCTTTTATGTGAGTACACTTTTTAAAATTGATAAAGAAGTGCACTACCTTTTTGAAAAATCCCTAGAGATGGGCAGGGCCTTTATTATAAGAGAACAACAACAAAAACCGTTGCCCCTTTTCCTCTTGTGGAAGGGGATAGTACAAGTGTTGTTGCGCCATCGGCAACTACAGTACATTACTGGTTGTGCCAGCATCAGTAACAAATTTTCCCGCTTCAGTAAATCACTGATGGTAGAATACCTTACGAAACAGTACGGTGATAAAGAAATGGCTATCCATGTGAAACCGCGTAAACCTTTTAAGGTGAAGCTTAAAGAAGAACACAAGGAACAGGTCTTTGAGAGCAGTAAAGACGATCTCAATAAGTTTGATCGCCTGATAGAAGAACTGGAGCCGGGAGATATGCGCTTCCCTATCCTCATCAAAAAATACCTGAAGCAAAACGCGAGAATAGTTTGCTTCAACGTAGACCCGCTTTTCAATAATTCCCTAGACGGCTTTATGTACATCGATATCAAAGACCTGCCGGAGGGCACGCTGGATTCTTAGCTTGTTGAATTAATTATTAATTGTGAATTGTTAATTGTTAATTGTTAATTTTTGATTTGGTAGCACGATCTTCAAACCGCCAAGTCTTAGGCTTCACTTTTCCTTCCCACCCGGAAAAAATAACTCGGTGCTGCTGTAGGTATCTCCATAGGTAGCGGCTGCATAATACACCTGCTGGATGGCGTCTACCAACTGGTTTTCGTTGAGTTGTTTCAAGGGATGGACAAAAATAGACCAGAGAAAGCCATTGGAGAGGGCGTATTTTACATCCAGGGCTGTGTGAAAGTTAGCTTCCAGGCATTTTTGCATATCCTGTTTGCTCAGTTTTTCTTCCTCTGTTATAGGCATAATAACACGCATACGGTTGTTGTTTTCATCGGTAATGATAAACATCAGGCCCTGGCGGAATTTAAATTGCCAGGTGTTGTTTTCCCGCATTACGCTGTCGGCTACGGTGCGCACGATCTTGTCCAGTTTTTTATTGTTCATTTTCTGGGCCTGTGCTCCGGCTGCAAATACCAATAAAAGTATAGTGCTATACAAAAGGTTTAGGGAGGTCTTCATCTTTATGTTTGTTCAAAGTCTGTGATTAATAGAAGGCCGTTTTGCATCTTTCATCTGCTTAAAAGATTTCTAGTATTCTTTCTTAAAAGCAAATTCCTGGCGGGCAGGCTGGCCGTCTTTATTGCCTTCGGTTACTGCTAGTAAAGAACCATCGGTTTTTTGAGTGTAAGTAATAGTTTGAGGAAAATCGTGTTCCTGGTTTTCAAATACCCATTGATTGTTTTTGGCGGAAACGAGGGTAAACAAAACAGGAGGCTTACCTCCTGGAGAAGCTATATAACACCAGTAACCTGCTATTTTTTGTATTCGTAACTTTTCCTGGAATAGAGTGTCGCCCGCTTTTACAAAAGAGCCGAGACCCATGAGGGTATTATGGTCTGTTTCTTCCCACTGTTCGTAAAAAATACCTTGTTCCGTTTCGCCTTTCCATTGCCCCAAAAGCCAATCGAATTGATTGAGCTCTTTTTCATTTTGGGCCAATGCCCCAAAGTTTAATCCCATGAGCAATGCCAACAGAAAAAGCTTCTTCATAAGAGTTTAGCTGATAGTTTAGAAGCAAGTATAAATAATTTATTTAGATGTTTGAAAATCAGGCTTCTTTTTAAAGAACTTAAAAGTTTTTTTCGTTTTGATCCGGTCTTTCTTATCCCTGTATATGATCAGAACTTCTTGTAGATTGGAATTTTGATATTCTTTAATGCTTATTACCTTGCCTTTAAGGTAAGTTTCCCAGCTGTAATCAATGTCAAAATATACCGAATCACCCAATGCTACCGGGGCTTCGATGTTTGTTTCCGAACTTTTAAAGGTTTTAGGGCCTTTACCCTTGTCTTTGAGAATATCAGCAGTGACAAATACCTCCGTTCTATGAACTAAGAAAAAGATAAAGGTTTCCTTAAAATCAACCGTAAGGTTAGAGAAGTACTCCCCTTCTTTAAGGTGGGTAGTTTGATAAAGGTTTTCTTTAGCGCGTCTGATCAGGCCGTTTTTTGAGTAGCCACCAAAGCCAAATACGCGGTTCGTTTTAGCATAACCAATAGCCGTTTGCTGCAAACTGTAGTCGGGACTTACTAAAGGGCCGGAGGAAATATTCCCGTGATGGAAGGAAACGCAGGATGATGTTAGGATGATAATAACGGATAAGGGGAAGATAATTCTTTTCATAAAGCTTAATTTATTTGTTTGGAGGGTTTTATTAAAGGTAACCGGCAATTATTGAACCAACTATTTAACGGGGGTTTCAATAAATATGTTTAACTTTCAACTACCAATTTAAACCAAACCGTCATGTCATATCCTAAAACTCTGCTCGTTCTGGGCGTGTTATTCTTGTTGGGGTTTTCCCTGTATAAAGTAGATGAAATAGTTACCAATGATCTGGGTTCGCCCTCGCCCTTACCTCTGCCCAGTACCCTGCCGCTGGATGAATACGAAGAACAATTATACGCCTTCCTGGAAAAGCGGGAATACGCTACCCTGGGCTGGAAACACGACAAAGGTATCCGCAATACCGGTCCTTTTATAGATGATAAATCTTACGGAGTACATCCTGCCGTTATGATCTACTATTCACCGGAGGTGATCAAATGGTTAAAAGAGGGCAGGGATGGAGCCATACCGGACGGAGCAATGATCGTAAAGGTGATGTATGCAGCTCCGGCCCAGCGCTACGATAAGCTCAATATGAAGCAAATAGCTGAAATTGAGAAAGACCCTCATTCCCGTTATTTTGATGGCTGGACGGTAATGGTGAAAGACCAAAAGGGTTCTAAGGACGGCTGGTTCTGGAGTTATTATGCTCACGGCCAAAGTTTGGATCACCTCAGTAAATATCCTTTTGACTATCCCAACTCTGGTTTTGGTAACTATTGTGTGCGTTGCCATGCTTCAGCCGAGAAAGAGTTTACTTTCAGTAGCCTCAGCAATATTGAAGGAGAGCCGGGCTATCCTATTACTTACTATGTAGATGAGTCCTGGCGGGATGACCCCCTGGGCATGGAGTATGAAAACGAACACGAAAAACTGGCCAAGGGACTGATAGAAATGCTGCCATTATCGAAAAAAGAGAAATCAAAAAGCAGTAAAAAGGCCTATGTTAACAATCTTTTTCTCAAGACATTCAATGAACTCAAGGAAGTACCTTTTAATAAGGTCAAGCGCTTTCCGCCCGTTACTTATGATCACGTAGTTTCAGGCCCGGATGGCCCGGGGCAGTTTTTAACTTCCGATCAGTGCCTTTCCTGCCATGACGGACAAACCGGGAATTTTCTGCCCAATATGATAGTAACACCCCATGATTCCGCCATTAATGTCTCGCCTTTTGGTGAATGGCGCTGGTCTATGATGGGGCTGGCGGGGCGTGATCCCATCTTTTATGCTCAACTGGAAAGCGAGAAAAGCATTCATAACCAAAATGGCCTGCCCGATACCATACAAGACCTGTGCTTTAGTTGTCACGGAGTTATGGGTCAACGGCAATTCCACATTGATCACGGCACAGGCTTGTTCAAAGAGGAAATGGTGTACCAGCAAAACCTCAATAAGCCCGGTCATATTTACGGCTCATTGGCCCGGGACGGTATTTCCTGTATGAGCTGCCACCAGATCATCAATGATGGTAAATCGCTGAAAGAGATTGAAACCGGAAGGTTTGTGATCTCTAAGCCTGGCGAAGTACACGGGCCTTTTGAAAACCCACCGGAACATGCCATGGATGAAGCCCTGGGGATTATTCCCAAACACAGTAATTACGTAAAGTCTTCCCGCCTTTGCGGAAGCTGTCATACCATCAACCTGCCGGTATTCGATGCCGAAGGTAAAAAGGTGGGTATGCACTACGAGCAGGCCACTTACCTGGAATGGCTCAACAGTTCCTTCCAGGACGAATACCAGCCTCATGGCTCCCAGGTAAAAGCTTGTCAGGATTGCCATATGCCAGCACAGTATCCTTTTGGAGAAGGAGATTCCCTGGCCTTTAAGATCGCCAATATCCAGGATCAGGATTATCCTGAAGCCGATCATCTGGCTGCTGCAGAAGATATTTACCTGGAGAGGCGTAAGGGCTACCACAGGCACACTTTGTTGGGTATCAATATTTACGGGCTGGAAATGTTCCGCCAGTTCAGCGATGTGCTGGGCGTACGGCAAAAAGACTATATGACCGGGACCTATGGCTTGCCCAATGCGATCAATAATTCCAACCGTTTGGCCAAGCAACACAGCGTAAAGCTGACCATTCCTGAAGTGAAATACGAAAACGGCAAACTCAATACTACCGTACGCCTGCAAAACCTGGTAGGCCACCGTTTCCCCTCCGGTGTGGGTTTCCGCAGGGCCTTCATCGAATTTGCGGTGATCAGTGCCAAGGGCGATACCCTTTGGGCTTCGGGACGGAGCAATGGCGTGGGGGTTATCACCGATCAAAACGGCAAGCCGCTACCTTCTGAATTCCTGGAGCGCAACAAACAGGGAGTACAGCAATATGAACCACATTATCAGATCATCACCCGGCAGGACCAGGTGCAGATCTACCAGGAGTTGACCAAGAATCCAGAAGGAGATTTTACTACCAGTTTTGTTGCTATTGCTGAGGTAGTAAAAGACAACCGCCTCTTGCCCCAGGGCTGGACCAAAGCAGGCCCTCCCGGCTTTGATCCCGATTTTGCCGAAGCTACCATGCCACACGGGCAAGCTTTGAAAGATGAGCTTTACATGAGCGGGCAGGGACAGGACAAGATCATTTACCAGGTAGAGATTGCTGAGTCGGCTGTAAAAGGAGGCAGAGTGGTTGCGACCCTTTACTACCAGTCTATCCCACCCTTTTACCTGCAACAGCGTTTTGAAACAGCCGAAGGGCCCAATGCCAAACGTCTGCATTATCTCAGTAGCCATTTGCAAACCGAGGGTACTCCGGTGGAAGGATGGAAACTGAGTACCGGCAGGGCTGCGCGAAAAATTCCGTAGGACAGGTAAGGGAATAGAGCTATTTTTGCCGCGGGGTAAAAATGAGCTTAGGCGAACACATATTCAACCAGGCCAGTAACCACATTGACCGTCTGTGGGTGTTCATTACAGCTAGCGTTATACTGGCTGTTCTTATAGTATTCTACCGCAAGAAAACGGGCCAATGGTTTGCCTTAATGACAATTGTATGGGCTTTGATCAACAGTGGGGTTACCTGGTGGCTACAGGGTCATATTCACATTCCAACTCCGGCTAAGGAAAAGTGGACGTATGCTCACGTTAAGGAAATGATGATCCTGAACCTGGTACTAGATGTTGTTTACCTTCTCAGTGCCTGGTATTTAATAAAACGCAGCAGGTCATCAGAAGAACACCAGCTTATGCTTCACCATTTTGGCCGGGCGGTATATGTGCAAGGAGCAGGGTTGTTGCTATTGGACGGATGGTTTTTGACTGGCTTACAGGTTTACACATTGTAATAATAAACTATCCGCTTGCAACAAACTGTTGCGGTTTGCCTTTCTGATTTATTTGTATCAATACTTTATACTGAAGGGTTTAGTGTTACCGAGAGTGAAATGAGAACACAACTTCTTTAGCTTATTTAAGCTGGCCAGCTTGTATAGCTTTATAATTGTTAATTGTAAAAGCCATTGACTTAAGCTTTATTACATTTTCGGAAGTAGAGATATCAGTTTCCATTTTAAGCCAGCCATATCTCACAAATTGACCAGATGTAAATTTCAATCCAATGTATTCATCATTATCAAACCAGTCCCATATCCCGGAATCGAGATAGAAATCATTGCTTGTATTGTAACGGACTCTGATATCCAAACCATTTTTTTCTTTTCCAATCCAGGTTAAATCATCATTAATAGTTTCCTTTTCCATAATGCAATCATAGTGTGTTTCATTGGTAAGGCTTTTGCCCAGGGAAAAGAAAAAATGACTGTTTACAGATCTAACATTCAGGTACTCGTCAGTTGCTCCATAGTTCCCTGTAGTTTGTCTTAGTGAAAATTGCAGGTCATTAGTGCCGTCTGAATCCAGGTCAATTGTTAATGTATCTGTTACATTTATATTAGGTTCCCAGAATTTATAACCTATAACAGGCCTGTCTTCTTCTTTTTCACAAGATATAATAGCAATAACCACAAATAGTATCAATACCGTTTTGATAGAATTAATCATATCACAAGCCATTTACTTATATAACGAAAACTAAATATTGGTGGTTTGGTATTCTTTCTTTTTTATGTTATTACCAATCAATAGTTCACTGGTTACTAATCAAACTAAAAAAGCAGATTGCTTAAAAGTAACACTTTCGTCTGTTTGGTAAATAATGTATACAAAGGAAGGTCTCTGACAATAAATAACTTATACAGTTATGATCACTTTTCCCGGGGCATGTCCTCCTTCCAGGTAGGCCATAGCTTCGGCTGTTTTTTCCAAAGGATATTTCCGGTCGATGATCGGTTGCAGCTTGCCTTCTTCGATCAGTTGCTTGAGGAAAAGCAAGTCTTCCCGGGTAGTTTTAGCCGACATATAAGCCACTTTAGAATGTTGGGTTTTACCTCTTAAACCCACGGCTATGAGGTGGGGTACACTCTGGTAACCTACAATTACACCCAGACCTCCGGGCTTTAACAAGCGCTTACAGGTTTTTACGGAAAGATTACCCACGTTATCCACCACCAGATCATAGGTTTGGCCGTTTTGAGTTACTTTTTCTTTGGTGTAATCAATTACCCGGTTGGCTCCCAGTGAACGTACCAGATCCAAATTTCTACCACTGCAAACTCCTGTTACCTGGGCGCCCAAAGCTTTGGCTATTTGTACGGCAAAGGTACCTACACCACCGGAGGCCCCGTTGATCAAAACTTCTTGTCCGGCTTTGAGTTGACCATCATCCCTTAAACTTTGCAAAGCGGTGATCCCGGCAATGGGCAGGCAGGCGGCTTCTTCCAAAGTGCAATTATTAGGTTTGGAGATGGTTTTATTTGCAGAAGCACATACATATTCGGCCAGGCTGCCAAAATCGCTTTCGGCCCATACTTCGTCACCGGATTTAAATTCTTTCACCGCAGAGCCAACCGCTTCTACATAACCGGCCACGTCATTACCCAGTATCCTGATCTTGTTTTTAGGTTTGAACAGGCCCGAAGCAGATAAGCGCATAAACCATGGCTTACCGCGCATGAAGTGCCATTCGTAAGGATTAATGGAAACGGCTTTTACTTTGATCAATACTTCATTTTCTTTGGGGATAGGTTTTTCTATTTCCTTTAGTTGGAGTACTTCAGGGCCTCCGTACTTTTCGTAAACAATAGCTTTCATCTTTATTGGGTTATGTTTATTGGTTTTGACTTTAGCTTAGTTATTAATCAGGTTTTTTAATCCGGTAATTCTTCACAATAAAAACCACTGCTCCTGATTTGTTATATCAGCTCTTTTTCATCCAAATTATCCACAGCCTCTATTCTCATTACATTGTCGATATCATCCGTATCTACCGACCAATGGGTAACGGAAGGAAGGCTGTTTAAAAAAGGCTTTATGGCTTTAACCTTTTGTTTTGATATCTGTTCTGAGGATCAGTAATTTCATGAGCTTTACTTTTTGGTATCTTCAGGATTATAAGTGAATACTTCTTCCAGGGGTAAACTGAAAACCTGGGCAATGCGAAAGGCCAATTCCAGGGTAGGGGAATACTTGCCGTTTTCAATAGCTGCAATGGTTTGCCGTGTTACCCCCACTTTGTCGGCCAATTGTTGTTGGGTCATCTCATCTTGATTAAAACGCAGTTTGCGGATGTCATTATTAATAGGAGTTTTTGCCATCTTAAATTCCTTTCCGGTAATAATAAAGCTGGGAAAAACCGTCTGCCATTTCAGAGATGAAACCAGAAAGTATAATAATGATAAACATCCAATAAGGTGCTATACCTAATGCAAGGGAACCCATAGCTACGAAAAAACCCAGTATAAATATCCAGTGCGAATTCCGCATGGCTTTCAGTTCGATCAGCTTGTCCCGTTCATCGGAAAAGGAAGGCTCTTCTTCCCGGGTGGCAATGCGATTGGCAATGGTAAACAGTATCATAATTACGATCCTGCTTACAATGGATACGGGAATTAAAATGAGGATGGTTTTACCCCAAAAGCGGAAATTGGTAGGGGTGGTAGTTATCTCAGCAGGGTAGTTTTGATAAATATAAAACCAATAAGCTGCCAGCACTAAAAGAGAGCTTATCATAGATATAATGATCTTTTTTTCCTGGTAAGGCATGGTCCTTTCTTTTTTTATTAAGAAAATGTTATTTGTTAAAAATATTTTACGCAAAGTTAAAAATACTTTACATAATGACAAAAATGTTTAACATGAAACTGAAATTCTAACTAATAGGTGAGTTTAGAAAAAAAGCAAAATCATTTAGGGCATTGACCAGGCTGCCTTTAAGTCCAGATGAGTTTACTGTACCCGGGTATTGGAGTTTTTTACACCACGGGATTTTGGCCTGTTGACTTGGAGTAAAAAAGGTTGAAATGAAGATAACTGTCAAAAGCCATCTGTTTATGCGGTACGCAGAAAAAAAGAAAAAGGCTTATAGCTTTAGTTACTTCTAATAAACTTGACTATTGCCTTGCATTTTACTTTTTTAGCTGTCTGCAGTACGGTGCGGCCACCATAATTTGTAATATCTATATCTGCTTTGTGTTTCCAAAGTAACTCAAAGCTTTCAGGTTTACAATTTTCAGCAGCGTGGTGTATAGCGGTGTATCCCGAATTATTTTGAGCATTAATGTCGGCTCCATGCTTCAACAATAACTCAATTATTGTTGTGTGACCATACCAGGCTGCCCAGTTTAATGGCCTTCTGCCATTCCGGTTTTTTCGCGTATCCAGGGCATTTATATCTGCACCCTCCTGTATAGCTTTTTTTAAAGTCTTAACATCTCCGCCAATACATGCATCCCACAGAGAGATCTGTTCCGGGCTGTTGGGCTCGGGAAAGATAACATCAGGCAGATTTACTTCCCGGGGTACGGTCGTTTTCTTACCTAGTAAAAAGCTTTCTAACAGATCATATACAGGAGGCCAGTGTTCAAAAAGGTCATACAGAGCATCATGTGTACCTCCTAACACTTTGATCAGATGCCCGTTCTGCAGAGAAGCAGCTATCTCCTCTGCGTTTTCCAATGGGGTCGACAAATCCCATGTTCCATGAATTAGTAATATTGGAATATCAGTCTTGACATTTTTCCGGAAGGTGTCTCCTATATATTTATAAGGCCATATTCCTTCCCGGTAGGTATACACAAAGTTGATATCTCCAAGCAATACCTGTGCCGGGTCGTTTAAAATTTTCAGTCGCCTTTCGTGACTTATGCCAGAGGCGAAATCCATCATATTGCTCATGGCATTGGGGGCATTAACGGTTCGCATGGCCAAGTTAACCTGTGCCGGAAAAGAGAAATCCCCTTTGTACATGGCCAGGATTAAGTCGGGCCAGGTCATAGGGTCATACCTTTTACCTGCCCTGTAGGTGGCACATGTTTGTATTACGAGTTTGTTTACGGCAACCTCCACTTCTTTATTTTCATGCAACACGCTTACCCTTGCCGGTTTTTCTTCCACTTTTTTAAGAACAGATCGAAGGGCTTCTATCAAACCTTCTTCAGGAATCAGGTTTTTGTAATATTCTGATTGTTCGGTATAAGAGGCAATTCTCTGCAAAGCATTCAGCGTTTCCCCGGGTATATCCCAGGTATGATCCGGGCCTTCTATACCGTAAAAAATTGCCCGGTAAACTGCTTCCGGGAATTTGCGTAGGTAATGAAGGCCTAAATGGGAGCCGTAACTACCTCCGATAAGAATGATTTTATCATAGCCCAGGGCTTTCCGGAGATCGTCCAGGTCACGGGCACTCTCATCAGTATTATAGGCAGAGAGATCTACCCCTTTTTTTAGCCAGTAATCCCTGCATTCTACGGCAACCAATCTCATGGCAGTTTTTCGGGTTTCAGTGGTTAAAGGCTCATTGAGCGGTATTGTTCTTTTGCCTTTGCAACTCAAGTTGGGGGTAGACTCACCAGCCCCTCTTTGGTCAAATAAAATCACATCGCAGAATTGACGATAGAACAAAACCTCCTGAAACCGTTCTTCAAAGGGAAAGGTATTTATCCAGGAACCTCCGGGGCCTCCTGCCAGCAAGAAGATAGCCGCACCCGGGCTTTTTGAAGTTGACTTTACCCGCTGATAAGCAATAGATATGTTGCGCTTATTGCCTGAAGTACGGTTCTCAGGTACTTCTAATGTACCCGACTCTACTTTCAACTTCTGACCATTTTCCGAGGTAACCGTGGTTAGTTTGCTTCTGAGTTTAGCTTTTTGGGCGTATACCTGGCTGGTACATAATAAAACTCCTACAATAACAAGATTGAGCAAATTCTTGTAGCTGGGAGATTTGCCCTGACTTCTTACTCTCATGCTGAATAATTTTGTGCTGATGAAAAAACAAACCTATAGCAGATATCGGTTTTTTCTTCTGCCTGAGCACTGACACTTTAATGACATTTCTACGCCACGGTAGCAGTTTTACCGGAAAACTACAGGAATGTAAGAAAGAAAGCCTGGCCGGGAAGATTTTACCCGTAAGACGACAAATGTGATGAAAGAAAGATTGATCACAGCTAATATGAGATAGGTGAGCAGAAGAACAGGATATTTTCCTACGGCTACCTCTCCAACCAGAAACGGACTGACCAATACTAACGGAATGGATACAGTGGCCCACAGAACGTGAAAACTCAGGATCTTTTTACCTATCCAGTCGTTTTTTTCCGACCAGTTATTTCTTTTCCAGAATATTATAAGAAATACAGTGTAGACAAAAGGCAGAATAAAAACGGTAATATGACTCAGAAAAAAGATGTTCAGCTTTATTTTTTCATCGGTGGCAGGTTTAGAGCTACCCTCCAATTCTTCAACAGATATATCCAGGGCTTTCAGTATAGTCCTTAACGTATAGGGGCGTGGTTGCACCTGCCCTTTTTCAATTCTCTGAATAGTTCTGATCGAAATTCCGGAGGCTTCGGAAAGTTCTTCTTGAGACATTTTTTGTTCCAATCGACATTTGAGTATTATATCTCCCGGTGTCACATCGTGTGATTTTAAATAAGTGGTATTATCATTCAATTTAAATATAACTCTATTCGAGTTATAATTGACCTTGGTTTGATTTCACTTCCCGGGCATACAAAAAGGCAGGCAGGGCCAGAGATACCCCTACCGTGAGGTTGAAAATGATATAGAGCCAGAGGTTTTTCATTTTCAGCCTTTGGCCTTCGGTGAAAACCAGAGTGAGCACTGCCAGAGTGGAAACGATTACGTCCCAGGCAAAAAAGGAGGCTATGGGGTTGGCGAACATTTGCTCTAGAAAAAGGGAAAGGTTTAAGCCGTGTTCCCTCAAAAACTGAATAAAAGGGAGATAGGGAATGATTGTTCCTGCAATGGCAAGAAAAAGGTAAAGGTATTTGAGTTTCATGGTATGTTAATGGTTTCTCCGTAAAATTTGGGGCGGGTACGCAGTAAAAAAAGATCGAGTACCGCTTTAGCGCGTGCAAACTTTTCGCGCAGTTGGGTTTTGAAGCCGTAATGATGGTTCACATCCCTGGCGTTATATCCTATGGCTTCTACTCCTTTGTACCGGGCTATAAATACCGCCCTTTCATTGTGAAACTGTTGGGAAACCACAATAATGTCGTCTTCCAGGAATACTTTTTTGCAGCGTTCCACCGAATCCAGAGTACGAAAACCGGCATAGTCAATAAATATCTTATCACCCGGCACACCCTGGGCAATGAGGTCTTTCTTCATAGCTGTGGGCTCGTCATAATGCTTAGTGGAATTGTCGCCTGAAACGAGAATGTACTTCACTTTACCTGCCTTGTAAAGTTCAACAGCTGCTTTTATACGGTATTGATAGTAGAGATTGAGATGGCCATTGGTAAGTTTTTTAGAGGTGCCCAACACCAGGGCCAGTTTTTTGGGAGGCACTTTTTCCAGATCGTTATAACACCGTTCAGAACTACGGCCTACCAGCCAGCTGGAATACAACAGGAATATGGTAACCAGCAGGGAAAATGCCAAGATTAAAGCTGTGAGACGTTTCATTTGAATGTCAAAAGAGGTATAACGGTAAATATTTTGCTAACGTATTACATCAGAAGCGGTGATTCTAAGCAACTCTAAAATTTCTTTATGGGATACTGTTATTCCCCGTTTACATGTTTGTTGTAGAATTTCCAGACTTCTCCGGCTACCTGCCTGCCTAGCTCCAGCCCGGCTACGTTGTCGGCCTGTATATGATAACCTCCTAAAACCCTCGAAAAACCTGCCATATTAGCGGTTTCGGTAAAAGTGGGAAATTCCAGGGTTACTGTATCTCCTAAATTATAAGGCTCGGTTAGTGCCCCGGCTACCAACTGTACAGACTCACCAAATTCATCACTGCCGGTCCATAATTTCAAAGCCTCTCCGCAAGCTCCGCTCACACAACTATGTCCTGAAACATAGCTTGGAAAGGGCGGACAAAGGAAAGTTTCCGGTGAATAGGGCCTCCACTGTTTTCCTTTTATTTTTTTCATTCCTTCTCCTTCCCCCCCCCAGGCTTCTATAATTTGATCCTGATAATACTGGTGAACCAGGGCATAGGGCCTGGCGTAATCGTAAAACATCTTGGAGTCCCAGGAAGCAATAAAAGCATCCATGGCTGTAACCTGATTGTAGAAGTACATTTTTATATCCTGATCAAGGGTATGTTGATCCCTTAAGGACACATCCTGGGCAAATTTTAACCAATGTCCGGCCTGTTGTACCGATTGTGGGCCATCTCGCATGAATTCCACCAGAGCTTTTTGCTCGTCTGTCAATTGCGCCTGCAACTCCACTAATTCCCGCACTTCCTTTTTCAATTGTTCCGAACCGACCATTGGAGGAGGTCCCGGACGAAACTGATCTCCTGACTTTAAAGCAATGGGTTTTACCTTATCCCAAAACGGAGTTAAACATCCGGGAGCAAACTTCCCACCTTTTCCATCGGAGAAGTATTTGGGCTGCCAGCGGTTGGGATCGACATTTTCATCCGCTGAATTTACCGGTTCGTAACCGGTATAATTAAAATAAGCATGCCCTTTGGACCCTTCTTCTTCACCGTATTGGTTGGAGCCATCATTTCTCCGGGCTTCGATAACAGCTTTGGCCGCCAGATTCCCGATTCCTTCAGGTGTATTCGGATCAAAAGTTTTATTGGTGGGGTCTAAGCCTAATTCTTGCATAAAGTTGGTAAACAATACTGTATCAGAGTAATAATATTCATTCATAGCCCGGCAAGCAGCATAACTAATGGCTATTTCTTTATTTCTCAGTGTGTGTTCGTCAGCAGGCCTTCTTTCTACTTCTTTCAGATAAACAGGTTTTGCTTTCTCATCATAGCGCGACCAGGCATCAAATACTGCAACAAAGATCAGGGCCAGGTAGCGGGAAGTTACCGTAGGCCTGGGAGAAAATATTTCGGTATCATTGGCGGTGGCCATTAAGGCTATTTTACCCCATTGGTAGGCGATATTGTCCGCACCAACAGGCTCAGTAACTTCAGCAGTTTTACCTTCTTTGGGATTATTCTTATTATCACAACTGAAAAAGAACAGGGTAAAGGTCAAGATTAAGAAGAGTCTGGGGATCATCAATTATCGGTTTAGTTTCAAAGAATTAAGCATATAAGAGGTTAGTACATAATGGAATGTACTTCCTTAGGGTGCTAAAAATAATAATTTGAGCCAGGAATTGCTGTATGGGCCCTGGTAAAGTGCAGATTCAGTTAATCAGATCATCTATAGAGTTAATGACCAGCTCCGGTTCTTCCAGATAAATAAAATGTCCGCTGTTGCTAGTTTCAATATGCCTGAAATCTGAAATTCCTTCACCGAGCGTACTGTGGGCGGCAGACCAGTCTTGGCGGTCTTCAGCAGTTAAACCGTTTTCCTGCTTAACAGATGTTAAAACTATTACCGGAATGTCGGGGAGCTCAGGTAAATTTTGAAGTATGGCCAGGTTTTCCATCAGTTGTTCGGCTTCTAATGCCCCTCCGGTATTGCCGGCAGTCGTTAATTGCTGAACCAGGTTGTCTTCCTCAGTCTGGGTAATGGCCGCATATACATCGTAGTCTTCGTGATTGGGATCGATAAATAAGATGGCCTTTACCTTATTGGGATGTTGAATAGCATAACTCCTCACTATGGCTCCCCCAAGAGAATGCCCTACCAATATTACTTTTTCGTTCATCGACTTTGTATCGATCACCTGGCTTAGATCATTGGTTATGTTTTGCAGCCCTCGGGGCTCTCCGCCATGGGTAGAAGGGGAATAGCCTGCCCTGTTATAGGCAATCACCTGATTGCTGGTTCCTAACTGCTCAAACAGCTCGTTTGAAAACCAGGTTTGTCCGTCTACTCCCAATCCCGGTTCAAATACAATGGTGGTATTGCCGTTTCCCCCTACATAAGTCTGAATGGTTTTGTTGCCAAGCTGAATAACTGAAGTTTGGTAAGAAAAGGAAGGTGCTGTATCTACATTTTCGTCACAAGAGATGAGGATATTGCAACTTACGAGAGTAAGTAGTGGTAGTAAGTATTGCCATTTCATTTTTTGTTTTGGAATAACAATGGCAAGTATTGTGCCTCAGTGAACGCAGGCTCAAGTCAAGGCCTCTTCCCCTCGACTACGCTATTAGATTAGCATCAATAAATTTATAAGGTAAACAACTAAACAGAATTCATCTGAGCAACCAGAGGGTAAAGGTGAACTAGTTCGACTGCTAAAT
>JANQHO010000109.1 GCA_028277105.1 Owenweeksia sp.
CATTTCCTCCTCAAAAGTGGTCATGCCACCCTGGCCGGTACCCCAGATCACCCCTATGTCAAAAGGATCAATTTTTTCCAGATCCAGCCCGGAATCTTCTACTGCTTCGGTTGAGGCATAGAGAGCATATTGGGTAAAGAGGTCGCTTTTTCTGATCTCGTTGCGTTCCAGGTATTTCTGCGGTTCAAAATTCTTGACCTCACAGGCAAAGCGGGTTTTAAAAAGAGATGGATCGAATTTAGTGATCGTTGCAGCACCGCTCGTTCCCTTCACTGCGTGTTCCCAAAATTCATCAACAGAATTGCCTATAGGAGTGATCGCTCCTAATCCGGTAATAACCACTCTGGTGTTTTCCATAATTTACATTTTATTACTTACTAATAAGTAAGTTTTAGGGGTTAAAATTTTTTTAAAGCGCTTTTGGAATAGCTTTACTTACAGTTTGCAAAACATCTTCCTGACTTACTATGCTCAGGATAAGGGATGATAGTAAGGCGGTTACAATAGTATCGGCTTTTTCCTCAATGGTTTCACTGAAATCAAACAGGCCTTTATCTTTTCCTTCCTGTAATACTTCGCGCAGCCATAGCCTTATTTGATTACTGGCAATGGTAAGTTCAGCTTTCATATTATCCGGTAAAGAATCGTAAGACGGGCCCAGCGCACCCATAAAACAAACCATATTCTGCTCTTTGCTTTCCCGGTAAATATTGATGAATGCCTCCAGCTTTTTTTCGGGTGAAAGGGGTTTCCATTCTTCTGTTTGCAGTTCAAATGTTCTTATGGTGCGGCTGATGATAGCTTCGCCCAGATCAGCTTTGGCAGGAAAATGATAGTGTACTGCTGCATTTTTGATCTGCAAAGGAGCAGAAATATCCTTATAGCTAAAAGCGTGATAACCTTTCGTACGGATCAGTTTTTCCGCAAGGTTCATGATTTTAGTGCGGGTGTTGGACATAGAAACAAATATACTTACTAATAAGTAAGTTCTTGATGTTGTTAAAATATTTCTATTTAAAGTTGCCCATTTTTAAAGCCAGCGCATAAAAATTATCCCCGGTTCCATATCTGTTTTGATAAATAAAAACGGAATCGTTAATCCAAACGGGTTTGTAAGGACTCTTAAAATAAGGCAACGTATCCAGATCCAGCTTCATAGTCCAAAGCTCCACAACCTGTTTTTGATCTACTTTGTAAAGGGAAAACATTTCTTCCCGGCTGATCTCTCCGTGGAATGATGTCAGGAACAAATTACGGGAGAAATTGAATTCAGGGATATCCCACAATCTTATCTTTTCTCCGCTATTCCGGTTAATAAGCAGCATACTGTACCATTCATAGCCAACATCGGTAAACAAGTAAGAATCGATAAAACCAAAGTAAGCATTGGGCAGAAACTTTTGGTAGTGATCATCATTGGAAGTATTGTCAAACAGAGTATCGTAGCTCTTACCTACTTCGTAGATCATTGCCAGTAAGGTACTGTCGTACTCATAATATTCTTTTCCGGAGCGGTAGTTTACTCCTTTATCTTTTCTGTAATGGCTGTAATATTCCAAACAATCCTCCCCTACAGTCTCTCTGGGTAAAGCGTAGATGTAACCTACAATATGTATATCCTCTATTCTTAGAGTATCAAGGGGCAACAGCCTGCTAAGCTCTGTACAAGCAGCATTGGGAAAATATAATTCAATACTGTGGGTAAGGGTTTCCCTTTTTTCTAAAGATTGGGATTTAACAAACCGGCCGGAACAGGAAAGAAGGAAAATGAAGCTATAGAATAGGCTTAATTTGATTAGAACATCACTTCTTTTCATTTTGAAATATCATTTTTACAGCCAGATAGGAAGATTCCGCAGCACCGTGAACGGTTTCGGTATCACCGTAGCTTCTCCTGCAAAATACACCTTATCATCCACAGGTTGTAATAGTGTTTTCAGTTACTGGCAGATTTGGTATAGTTAGAATACGATCCCAGGATGTAGGGGTCTTGAGTCCAGTTTTTGAACAATGTGCTTTTTATATGATTTTGAAGCTTTGCCGTCAAACATCAGATCAAGTTCGTTTATCTACCTGCTGATTATTTCCTGTTCCGTGTTCTACTAAAATATCCATCAAAGTGTTATGATGGTCTTCCTTCCTCATTCTTTCACCAACCTTTTCAGCTTGATTCTTGTAATCGGGTTTTTGAAGCATTTCCAGAAGTTTGCTTTCAAATCTTTGGGCATTAAATTTCTTTATGGGTATCCCTTTGGGCCCTAAGCCCATTTGTGAGATGATATCATTCCAAAGATGCTGATCCAGTATATGAGGTATTATCATGGTGGTACAGCCGCATTTAAGGGCTGTATGGGTGGTGCCTGAACCACCGTGGTGAACAACAGCATACATTTTAGGCAATATCCATTCATAAGGAATGGTATCGGTGAAAAATACATGGCCAGGATACTCATGGGGTTGAATTAAGCCACCAGAAGCCGTATTAATGATAGCCGGTATCTGATGTTTGGCAAGAACAGCCAATATATCTTTTGTTTTTTGCCCAGGATCGGGATTGGTCATACTGCCAAAAGTGATGAAGACGATCTTTTTATATTGACTAATGAAATCTTTCAAGGCCTCAGAAGGCTGCCAGTCTGAACCCAGCACTTTTTCGTGATAACCTACAATCTGGGCATTCTCAGGCCAGTCAGCTGGCCGGGGAAAAAGGACAGGTGAAATCGTATAGATCATCTTTTCCCGGTAAAGAATATGCTCTTTGATTTTGGCAGTACTGAGCTTCAAGCCCAGTTCCCGGTGATATCTTTTGGTAGAACTTTTTACGGTTTTAAACAGAAAAAAGTTGGAAAAACGATAGGTCAGCTTATTGAGAAAATGCCCGTGATCATTGCCCATGCCCAGGGCAGCATGTCCGGTAAATTCGTGTACGGTGCAGGGTAAAGGGCTTAACAAAGTGGTTTTCCCGGGATTTTTCATGCCCCAAACCATAGGATACAGGCATTTTTGATTGTAAATGACTATATCCGGCTGTTCCTCTTCCAATAAGTCATGCTGTTCTGAGATCACCTCTTTTTGCATGGACTGAGAAACCCTGATCATCCAGATCAAAGCACTTAGTTTTTGAAAAAGATGGCCCTTTCCGCCCAGCACCATTTTGGCTTTTTCTCCTTCTATCAGTTCCAGAAACTTTTCACTAAGCCCGTAAAAGCGGTATTTCTTTTCATCTACGTATTTCTGAAACTGAAGAGGGAAAGCACAAATAACTTCATATCCGGCATAATCTAATTTCTCGGCTATGGCCAAAAAGGGTTCAATATCGCCCCGGGTTCCCAATGATAGTAGAATGGCTTTCATAGAGCAGAGTTGAAATGTAAATATAGTTGTCCTTCTTTTTCACAAGTATTATCGTTTACAGGAACATGGTGCCAAGACTGGATATTTGACATAAGTGAAATTAAAGCTCACCAAGATTTTCACTCTTGCTCAATCTTTTAGATTCATAACTTTTTCCAATAAAGGAGGTAATCCACTTGGGTTTATTCGGTCATTGCTCCAATGACTTAAAACACAACTGATGTAATTGCCCCTAACTTTTTCAGCTACGTAATAGATAGTTAATGTTTTTCGGCCTCCTCCCATCAGGAAAGTGTAAAAACCATTAGGTTTATAAATAACTTTTTTGACTTTAGTAGGTACCCCTTCAAACTCAGCCTCTATCATTTCTTCTGATATAACCTTTCCCCCCCACTTGGATTTTGTTATCCTTAATTGATGATTTATTGCCGTTATTGCACTTTCTCTTGTAGCATGAACGGACCAATTCATTTGCCCGTAATATGGGCATTGAACATTATTGATGTTCATCCAATAACAATTGTTTCCAAGGATAATATCGCGACCAGCAAATTTTATAGTGTCGGTATTAAGTGAACTGTAAATACTATCCGGTATTTGGTCTTGTATGATCAGATCAATTATTTGATATTCAAATTGTTTGTTTCTGGGTTTTGTTGTTGCTATATACACTACCTCAATCTGTTGTTCAGCTTTTTTTATGAAGTAAAAGGATTCGTTTTCAATTAAACCGTCTCTATACTCATATTCTTTTTGGACACTGTAATTGGGGTATTCCAAATTTTCGTCTTGAGTTTTTTCATCACGTCTTTTAATAGAATACCTCTTGTAAATTCTCTTAAGGCTCTTTTTAGTAAACTCTTGATGAAAAGTCTCTTTCGTTATAGTTATATTATCAATGTTATAAACTAAAACCCCGGATTTCTCTATTACACTTAACCTGTTTAAAATATTATCATTCTGAGCTTTTCCATTAAAAGTGAAAACGAACAGAGCTATTAGGGCATTTAAAAGAAACCTTCTCATTCGGCTATATTAAAAATATAGTATGGTTTGTCTCCCTGATAAAACCTTTTTTTCCAATTTTCAGCTTTATTAGGATCATTTAATTTAACTCCTTCAACAGGAAAAATATTCCTTTATAAATCATGTTCGGAAGTTAGATCATAAAATTACTAATTTCCCTCCCCATTAAACAAAATATAACCTATGAAGCTTAGCTCCATTGTTCTTAGCATTGCACTTACAGTCATTTTAGCGGTTAACGGAATCGCCCAACCCTCAGACTCCTTATGGGCAGCCAAAACTTTCTCTGGTCTTAAATTCCGCAGCATAGGACCAGCTTTTATGTCGGGGAGGATAGCCGATATTGCCATTCACCCGCAGGATGAGAATACCTGGTACATAGCGGTAGGCTCGGGTGGAGTGTGGAAAACCTTGAATGCCGGAGTAAGCTGGCAGCCTGTTTTTGAAAACGAAGCCGTTTATTCCATAGGATGTGTGACTATAGACCCCAATAACCCGCATCGGGTATGGGTAGGCACCGGTGAGAATGTAGGCGGCCGTCACGTAGGCTGGGGCAATGGTATTTACCTCAGTGAAGATGGTGGCAAAAGCTGGACCAATAAAGGGCTGAAAAAATCCGAGCATATTTCTAAGATCATTGTCCATCCCAAGAATTCCGATATTATTTGGGCAGCAGCTCAAGGCCCGTTGTGGAGCAAAGGTGGAGAAAGGGGCTTGTATAAATCCGTTGACGGGGGTGAGAATTGGAAAAAAGTCCTGGGCGGCAACGAATGGACGGGCGTTACCGACCTGGTAATTGACCCTCGTGATCCCGATCGCTTGTATGCCGCTAGCTGGCAAAGGCATCGCAATGTAGCCGCCTATATGGGCGGTGGCCCGGGTACGGGTTTATACGCCAGTTCTGACGGAGGTGAAAACTGGACCCAACTAAAGAAAGGTTTACCTACCTCTAATATGGGTAAGATCGGACTGGCTATTTCACCCCACAATCCCGATATTTTATACGCAGCTATTGAACTGGATCTGCGTACAGGCGGACTTTACAAAAGCACCGATCGCGGCCTTTCCTGGGAGAAGCAGTCCGATGCCATAGCCGGAGGAACCGGCCCCCACTATTACCAGGAGCTCTATGCCTGCCCTCATCACTTTGACCGTATCTATTTTGCCGATAATCATATGCAGGTGTCCGATGATGGCGGCAAGACTTTCAGGCGGATCAAAAATGAGCATAAGCACGTAGACAATCATGCCGTAGCTTTTAAAAAGAGCGATCCCGATTATTTACTGGTAGGTACCGATGGTGGCCTTTATGAAACTTTTGATGAGATGGAGAACTGGCGTTTCTTCAGCAACTTACCCATAACTCAGTTTTACAAGCTGGCGGTAGACGATGCCGAGCCTTTTTACAATGTGTATGGCGGAACCCAGGACAACAGCACCCAGGGCGGCCCTTCCCGCACTGACAATAGGCAGGGCATACAAAATTCCGACTGGAAGGTAGTACTGGACTGGGACGGTCACCAGCCGGCCACTGAACCCGGCAACCCCAATATCATGTACGGACAGCGCCAGGCCGGAACCCTTTCGCGTATTGACCTGGCTACCGGTGAGGTGATCGATATCCAACCCCAGCCAGCTGAAGGTGGCGATGTGGAACGCTATAATTGGGATGCTCCTATTTTGGTGAGCCCCCATGATCCCGCTACTATTTTCTTTGCTTCCCACCGTCTTTGGAAGTCGGAGAACCGGGGTGACTCCTGGACGGCCATTTCAGGTGACCTGACCCGTAATGAGGAAAGGCTAAATCTGCCCATTATGGGACGTCAGCAAGGCTGGAACAATCCCTGGGACCTGCTGGCCATGTCTAAATACAACACCATTACCGCTATAGCCGAATCACCGGTACAAAAAGACCTGCTTTACGTAGGTACAGATGACGGGCACCTGCACCGCAGCGAGAACGGAGGGCAAAGCTGGGAGCAATTGGATATTACCAAACTACCCGGAGCCATAGAGCGTTCGTATGTCAACGATATTAAGGCCGACCTTTTTGATGCCAATACACTTTACCTGGCGCTGGATAACCACAAATACGGGGATTTTGCGCCTTTGCTTTACAAAAGCACCAACAAGGGGCAAAGCTGGAAAAAGATCATCAATGGCCTGGCCGGTAATGCCGTGGTATGGCGTATTGTACAGGATCACCAAAAGCCCGAATTGCTTTTTACCGGAACCGAGTTTGGCATTTACTTCAGTGTGGATGCCGGAGAGAAATGGATACAATTAAAGGGAGGTGTGCCTACTATATCTTTCCGTGATCTGGCTATACAAAAAAGAGAGGGTGACCTGGCAGCCGCTTCTTTTGGGCGCAGCCTGTATATACTGGATGACTATGCTGCTTTGCGCGAGGTGAGCGAGGAGCAGCTGAAGCAGGAAGCCACTTTATTTCCCCTGCGTGATGCCTGGTGGTATGTTCCCCGCTCTAAACTGGGCTTTGGGCCTGGCAAAGGCAGCCAGGGAGCAGCTTACTTTTTAGCAGAGAACCCGCCCTTTGGAGCGGTATTTACCTATTACCTTAAAGATGATCACCAAACGGCAGAGGAGAAGCGCCAGGAAGTCGAAAAGAAAGCCAATAAAGCAGGAGAAAACATACCCTTTCCCGGCTGGGAGAAACTGGAAGAGGAGCGTTTAGCTGCCAAAACCCAATTTTGGCTCATTGTAAAAAATGATAAGGGCGAAGTGGTACGCAAACTAAAGGCCAGTACTAAAAAAGGCTTTCACCGCCAGGCTTGGGATCTACGCTATGCTGCTCCCCAGATAGTGCATTTGGGGCAAAAAGAACCCCAAGCCGGTAAAGAGCCCGGAGGCATATTGGTAGCCCCCGGAACTTATAGCGTAGGCCTTTACCGCGAAGAGGCAGGGGAGATGACCGCTTTATCTCAAAGTCAAACCTTTGAAGTGAAACCCTTGCACAAGGCGGGTAGTTTACCTGCTAAACCACAGGCGGAAATATTGGCTTTCTGGGAGGATTATGATAAAGCGCGTAAAGAACTTTCTGTTTTGCGCTTAAAAATGAATAAAGCGATAAAAAGAGTGAAAGCCACAGAACTGGCTTTAAAACGCTCCGAAACTCCACTGGGAGAAACCTATAAAGAACTGGCTGCCATTAAAAAGCAATTGCAGGCATTGGAAGTTAAGCTCAGCGGAAACCAGGCTCGTCAAAAGCCGGGTGATGATACCAGGCCTACCCCCAGCAATCGCCTATTTAATGTAGCCCGGGTCATCCAGAGTTCTACTTACGGGCCTACCCAAACCGCTTTAGATGAACTGGCCATTATTGATAAAGAGCTCAAAGCCATAAAAGCTAACCTCAATCCTTTAACAGGGCAGTTGCAAAGCATAATAAACAGGATAGAAGAGGCTGGAGGGCCAGGGGTGGAGTGAGATTTGTATGCATTATAAGTGCGTACGAGCCGAGCTGTCATTTCGACCAGCGGGAGAAATCTGACGATACATGTATTGTTGGTTGTTAGATAGATTTCTCGTTTTACTCGAAATGACACTTAGACGGGCTTTTGAGACACCTGTCTCAATTTTTAATTAACTGCCTATTAAGAGATGCCGGGTCTAACACTTGGCATGAGGAATGCTTGTAGGGTTGGTCTGCTGTTGTGTTAGCCTTAAAACAATCAGCTTACACTGGTTCTTCTTGTGAGTAGTTTTTACTTTTTCAATGTAAACTGAAAGTTGGCCCCTTCTCCGTTTTGTGAAACCTCCTTGATATTTCCCCCCAGACCTTCTACCAAGGATCTTACGGTAGCCAAACCTATACCGGTACCGTGATAGCCATTATGGTCCTTATTGGCAGTAGTTTCAAAAATGTCAAAAATGCGCTCCCGGTCTTTTTCCTCAATGCCGGGGCCGTTGTCCACTACATTTACTTTAACCACATCATCCGTTTCCTTTACGCATATACTAATAAAAGGCTGACTCTTGTCGTTGTATTTAATGCTGTTGGACAGCAGGTTGATCAATATCTGTTTAAAAGCTATTTTATTGATAAACAGAGTCATTCTTTTATCTGCCTCAATACTAAACTCAATCTCCTTATTACTGTCTATCAGGTTGGTTATTTCCTCAATAACCGTATAAACATTAATGTTTTCCCTGTTTTTTGACAGTAAATTGGCGTTTTTACTGTATTGCAGTATGCCGTCTATCAGTCTGATCAGTTGATGAGAGGAAGTGTTGATAAGGTCTACCAGTTCTTTGCCATCGCCTTCTAAATTTTCACTGTAGTCGCTGCTTAGCATTTCTGATAATGCCTTGATATTGTTCAAAGGTGATTTGATATCGTGAGCAGCTACACGGGCAAACTGGTTCAGTGCTTTGTTTTTGGTTTTGAGTTCGTAAATATGAGATTGCAAACGGCAGTTGGTTCTCCTTAGTTCCAATAATTTCATCACCTGATTCGACAGAGCTTTGAGGGACTTGAGCTGTTGCTCATTCAACTCGTTGGGTTTATGGTCAATAACACAAAGAGTGCCGAGGGGAAAACCATCGGGATTTACCAGGGGAACTCCGGTGTAAAATATTACATGAGGATCTCCTGTAACCAGAGGATTATCATGAAAGCGGATGTCTTCACGCGAATCGTTAACGGTAAAAATATTGTCAGGATCATTAATTGTGTATGAACAAAAAGCGATCTCTTTTGGGGTGGAGGCCGCGTCTAGTCCATGGTGGGATTTAAACCATTGTCGTTTGTCGTCTACCAGGCTGATAAGTGAAATGGGCGTTTGGCAGATCTTGGAAGCGAGAAAGGTAATATCGTCATATTCTTCTTCCGGAAGAGTGTCTAAAACGGAATACCCTTTTAAGGCCTTAAGTCTTTCATCCTCATTTTCAGGCAAAGGTGGTGCTATCATATGCTTAAGAACTTTAAAATGGTAATTGTCATATTAAAACATCAGTATTTTAAAAGGTTAAAAATGATTGATATGACAACTAGTAATCAAAACTATGTTTTCTCTCACAAAAAGACAATTATATACGCTAATTGCTTTTTATTCTAAAAACTTTGAATGAAAATCTCAATGCCTGACCAAGCCCTTTCGTTTGGTCACAGTTCAAAAGATATCTGTTTTGAAATAAAATGAAAAGGTTTTATCTGTTATTATTACTTGACAAAACTTCAGTTAAAATCAATAACAATCCACGTCAAATACCAATTGCACTTTGTGTTCAGGGTGTTGCGAAAAGAAATCAGCGGTGGTATCCGTAAGTATTTGTTTGGCCTTGCCGAGATTAACTTTTTCTTCCAGCTTCAACATCATTTCCATGTGGTAAAGGTTGCGCAAGCGGGCAGTAAGCGGAAATTCAGGGCCTAGCAGGCGGTTGCCGAAAACAGCCTTGAGTTTTTTGCTCAAAAGATTGGCTGAGCGGATGAGATGCTCGCGATCGCGGTGCTTTAAGGTTAGCTGGATGAGCCTTACAAAAGGGGGGTACTGGAAATTCTTGCGTTCGTATCGCTCGTCTTCGTACATGCCTGTATAGTCATTCTCCATCACCTTGCGGATAACGTTGTGATAAGGGTCGCTGGTTTGGATCAGCACTTTGCCTCGCAGGCCTTTGCGCCCGGCCCGGCCCGCTACCTGGGCCATTAGCTGAAAAGCTCTTTCGTGGCTGCGGAAATCAGGGAAGTTGAGCAAGGTATCAGCATTCATAATCCCCACCAGGCTTACGTTCTCAAAATCCAGGCCTTTGGTCACCATTTGTGTACCAACCAGAATGTCGATCTCCCCCTCTTCAAAATCGCTTATGATGTTTTCGTAGGCGTTTTTCTTGCGGGTGGTATCCAGGTCCATCCTCCTTATTTCGGCCTGTGGCAGCAGTAGTTTGAGGTCATCTTCCAGCTTCTCGGTACCAAAGCCCAGGGCGTTTAACTCTCTGCTGCCACAGGCGGGGCATTTCTGGGGAATTTGCCGGGTATAACCACAGTAGTGGCAGCGCAACAGGTCGATATGCTTGTGATAGGTAAGGGAAATATCGCAGTTTTTACACTGGGTAACGTGGCCACAGCTGCGGCACTGTATCATGGGGGAAAACCCCCTGCGGTTCTGGAAGAGGATCACTTGTTTGCGGGCATCCAGCGATTCCTTGATGGCATTGAGCAACTCAAGGCTGAAATGGCCGTTCATTTCCCTTTTGCGGTAAGCTCTTTTCAGATCCACGCATTGTATTTCCGGCATAGGTAGATCTCCGTAGCGCTTGTGTAAATTAACCAGTCCGAATTTTCCCTGCCGGGCATTGTAATAAGTTTCAAAGGCAGGAGTGGCCGAACCCAGCAGTACCTTGGTACCAAACATTTTTGCCAGCACAATGGCTGCATCACGCGCGTTATAGCGGGGAGCCGGGTCAAACTGTTTAAAACTGCTTTCGTGTTCTTCGTCAACTATGATCAATCCCAGATTGTAAAAAGGAAGTAACAGGCTGCTGCGGGCTCCTACAATGATTTTGGGTTGGTCTTTTTCTTCGATCAATTGGAGATAGGTTTCCACCCGTTCCCGATCGCTGAAGCGGGAATGATAGACCAGTAACTTTTCCCCGAAATAGCGTTTGAGGCGACTTAGCAACTGAGTGGTAAGGGCAATTTCGGGAACTAGGTAGAGTACCTGCTGGCCTTGCTGGAGTGCCTGATCGATCAGCTTGACATAAACTTCGGTTTTGCCGGAGGAAGTGACCCCGTGCAGCAAAACCGTATCTTTTTCCCCGTGCCACTGCCTAATTTCCTTCAAAGCTTTTGTTTGCTCAGGGCTCAGATCTTTAAAAGGTGATACTTCACTTTCCGGGGGATGGGTAAGTTCCCTGTCATAAAAAATTTCAAATACACCCTTTTCCGCCAGACTTTTCAGCGAGGTTTCGTTGGCATTGGCTGCCTTTAAAAGGTTAGCCGCCTTTACTCCGCTTTCTTTTAAAAAAAGCTTTTGGGTGGTCAGCTTGAAATAAGCGAGCAATACTTCCTTTTGTTTGGGTGCTCTCTCCAGTTCCTCAAATAAAAGGTTCAGAGCTTTTTCATCGTAAGCAGTGGAAAGTTTGGCATAGCGGATCTGTTTGGGTCGGTAACCGCTTTTGATCTCTTCTTCCAGCAAAATGTAATGCTTACCCAGCAGGTTGTGAATGAGCTTTAACGGGTTTTGAATACTGGTGATCTCACTGACCTCTTTGATACTGAGTGAATTTTGTTGCTGGAGAGCTTCTACGATGAGGTATTCGTAATCCGATAACTCTTCGTCAACTACCTTTTTGAGTTGATTCTGCAATACCCGGGTTTCACTTTCCAGTTTTAATCCAGCCGGTAGCGAAGCCATCATCAGTTCACCCATAGAGCAGAGGTAGTAGGTGGCCACCCATTGCCATAGCTTCAATTGTACGGGACTGATGATAGGTTTTTCATCCTCCACAGCCAGTATATCCTTTATCTGGCTTCCCACCGGGTTTTCATCCGTTATTTCCTTTACCAGAGCAGTATAAAGTTTACGCTTGCCAAACTGCACAATTACCCGCACTCCCGGAACTATACTTTCTATTAAAAGAGGAGGAATTCTATAGGTGTAATTTTGGGGAAGGGCTAAAGGAAGGATAACTTCCGCGTATTGCTTCATAGGGCAAATTTAAGCAATAGCTGACATGAGATTAGGGGTATAGTGACATATTAAACTTTTCATCACTTATCAACACCTCTTGCAGGCATATACTAAATCCCTAATTTTAATTATTCAATCCAGTAATAGCAATTCCCTGTTAGTCAATGTTTTTAATATTTGATACCGAAACTACCGGACTTCCCCTGCGCGATGATGCGCCACTAACCGATTTTGAGAACTGGCCCCGCGCGGTACAGATCGCCTGGCAATTGCACGATGAAGAAGGGAAACTGGTAGAGGTACAGGATTTTGTTATTAAACCTGATGGTTTTGATATTCCTTTTAACTCGGCCCAGGTACACGGTATTACTACTGAACTGGCCCATAAAATAGGAGTGCCTTTAAAGGAAGCTATGGAAGCTTTTTCGCTTGCCGTGAAAAAGTCCAAATACCTGGTAGGGCATAACATCCGGTTTGATATCAATATACTGGGTTGTGAATACCTCCGGCTGGAGCAGGAAAACCTTCTGGAAGGCATGCCTTCCATTGATACCAGTAATGAAACGGTTGATTTTTGTCAATTGCCCGGAGGTAAGGGGGGAGGTTTTAAATACCCTAAACTGGAGGAGCTACACCAAAAACTATTTGGCGAAGGCTTTGCCGAAGCTCATAATGCTGCGGCTGATGTAGAAGCGACTACCCGCTGTTTCCTGGAGCTGATCCGGATTGATGTTTTCGACAATAAAAGGTTGGAATTTACCCAGGAAATGCGTCAGGCTTTTCTGGAACAATATCCCGATGTGGTTCAGCCTATCGGCTTAAAAGTTGCTTCCTTTAAGGAACTGGCCCGTAAGCTGGAAGAAGAAAATGAAACTGCTCAAAAGCAGACAGGAGATACCCAAACAGCCGTTGACACTTCTTTTGTTCACCTGCACGTTCATACCCAGTTTTCTATTCTTCAGGCTACCTGCGATATTCCAGGGCTGATCAATAAAGCCAAAGAAATGAATATGCCGGCCGTGGCCATGACGGATCACGCCAATCTTTACGGAGCCTTTTCTTTCGTACAATCGGCTTTGGCCAATGATATTAAACCCATTATCGGTTGCGAATTTTACGTTTGCCGCAACCATAACGATAAAACGGTAAAAGACAACGGCTTTCAGCAGGTTTTTCTCGCTAAAAACAAGGAAGGTTACCACAACCTGGCTAAGATGTCGTCCATTGCCTACGTAGACGGTTTCTACTACGTACCCCGTATTGATAAAGAAGTTATCCTGCAGTATAAAGAACACCTTATCGCTACTACAGGTAACCGCTATGGAGAGATTCCCTACCTTATTCTCAACGTAGGTGAAAAACAAGCTGAAGAGGCATTTTTATGGTACAAAGAGCAGTTTGGCGATGATTTTTACGTAGAACTGAACGATCACGGCCTGGAAGAAGAAAAGGCAGTGAACCAGACCTTGTTGCGCTTTGCTGAGAAGTACAACGTAAAATACTTTGCCGCTAATGATGTGTATTACCTGGATAAAGAAGATGCCAATGCCCATGACATTTTGCTTTGCGTAAAGGAAGGAGAATACCAGGCCACACCTATCGGTAGAGGAAGGGGCTACCGTTACGGCTTTCCCAACCAGGAGTTTTACCTGAAAAGCCCTGAAGAGATGGCCGCTCTTTTTGCTCATCGTCCGGAGGCTTTAGCTATTACCGTAGAAATAGCCGATAAAATAGAATCCTATTCGCTTTTGCGGGATGTGCTCTTGCCCAAATTTGAAATTCCTGAAGAGTTCATCGACCCGCAGGATGAGGCAGATGGCGGCAAACGGGGAGAAAATAATTACTTGCGTCACCTGACCTACGAAGGAGCTAAAAAACGCTACGGAGAGATTACCGATGAGATCCGGGAACGGCTGGATTTTGAGCTGGAAACCATTGCAAATACAGGTTATCCCGGCTACTTCCTCATTGTACAGGATTTTACTTCCCAGGCGCGTAGAATGGGGGTAAGCGTAGGGCCGGGCCGGGGCTCAGCAGCTGGTTCAGCGGTAGCTTATTGCATTGGCATCACTAATGTCGATCCGATAGAGTACGATCTGCTGTTCGAGCGTTTTCTCAATCCCGACCGGATTTCCCTGCCCGATATTGATATCGATTTTGACGATGAAGGCCGCAGTAAGATTATCGATTGGGTGGTGAATAAATACGGTAAGAACCAGGTAGCACAGATCATTACCTATGGTACTATGGCCGCCAAATCAGCCATACGCGATACCGGCCGGGTATTGCAGTTACCTCTCAGCGATACCGACCGGGTAGCTAAGCTGGTGCCCGACATAAAACTGGCCAGGCTTTTTGGCTGGAGCGAGAAGCAATTGGGTGAAAACCTGAAAGGAGATACTTATCAGCTGGGGAAACAATTGCGTGAACTGGCCAAAACGGAAAGTAAAGAAGCCGAGGTAGTCA
>JANQHO010000159.1 GCA_028277105.1 Owenweeksia sp.
TATTAATTCTCATTAGGCGTTGCTTGCTTCATAGTATCAGATAAGCAGTTGTAGTTAGTTTGTTGCCAAAAGGTTGATCCATATTAGATAAATTCAAACTTAATGAAACCATTATTTTTTTAGCTGCTACCTTAGTTTTTCCTCAGTATCATAGCCCAGAATGATTTTATTAACTTAAAACGAGAGGTTAAAACACTTTTTGGTAAAAATTATAAAGCAGGGTTTGTTGCTCACGTAGTAGATCAGACAGGTATATTTAATGAGAAGGCGGCTCTCTTTATGGGAAGGAGGTGGATTACTGATCAATAACAGGCATATGATAGGAGGGTATGGTTTGCGATTGGTGTTTGGGCAAAGTATCAGTGATACCAACTCTTTTTATAATGTTGACTTTAAGCATGCTGGTTTATGGTTGACCTATACCAATAGTCCTCATAAATTAGTTTGTATGTTCTATAGCTTAATGATAGGGTGGGGTAGTATTGATTTTAGCAGAAGCGATTCCATTGGAGCTAATGAATTTTATTAGTTACTCCTACGGTTGGCGTAGAGTTAAATGTATTTACCTTTCAAAGATTCATGCTAATATGGAATATCAGGTATCCTCTAATTTTGTGGGTGGTCCCATTAATGGTAATTCAGATATAATGACCCCATTTTACAGGCTGGAATATGGCTGGGGTTTTTTGTCGCAAGTTGCTATGCGCTTATGTTATATGCGTACGGATGAGCTTTTTTAGCTCTTTGGATTTAAACGGCTTAGATAGATAATTATCAAAACCCAATTCTCGGATGCGTTTTTTTGTTTCAACTGAAACATCGGCAGATAAAGCTATAATTGGCGTTTCTTTGTTTTTCCCATCTTCGTCATTTTTTATCTTATAAGCAGCCTCATAACCATCCATCTCGGGCATCTGCAAGTCCATCAGAATAATATCAAAGGCGGTTTGCCTTGACTTTTCAAGAGCCTCTAAGCCATTGGATGCGATGTCTACGTATATACCCCAGCCTTTACCTATTTGCTTTATGAGCAACTGGTTTACCTGGTTATCTTCAGCTACTAATAACTTAACATTATTCAGATCAAGTTTTTCCTCTTCATTAAGAGATCCGGCTTCAACAACCGTTAAGTCTGAGGTTTTGAACACGAGCTCAAAAAAGAAATTTGTGCCAACGCTTTCCTGGCTTTCCAGTCCGATCTCACCTCCTTGATTTTCTACTAATCTTTTAGCAATGGCCAAACCCAAACCCGTTCCGCCAAAATTTCTGGTAATTTTATTGTTGGCTTGTGTGAAGCTTTCAAAAATGGCTTTCTGCTTTTCTTGTGGTATTCCAATTCCAGTGTCAGAAACTGAGAAATACAAACGAACTCTATTGTACGACTCTTCTAAAAGCTTGACTGATAACCTTACCCGGCCTTCATGAGTAAACTTAAGGGCATTACTCAGAAGGTTAATGAGTATCTGATTTAAACGATAGGGGTCTCCAACAACAATATCAGGAACTTCAGGATCTAAATCTGAAGATAGATGTAGGTTTTTTTCTTCGGCTTTTATTTTAAAAGTCTTGATAAGTTTGTCAACTACATCACCAACTTTGAAGTTTATACTTTCAAACTGAATTTTATCAGCCTCAATTTTTGAATAGTCCAAAACATCATTGATGATCACCAACAAGTTTTCTGCTGAGTAGTTTATCAGCTTTAAATTATCCAGCTGATCTTGGTTGTTACTTTTGTCTTTGATCAAAAGCTCTGTAAGCCCCATGATAGCATTCATTGGGGTCCTGATCTCGTGACTCATATTAGACAAGAAATCAGATTTTGCCGCAAGAGCATTTTCAGCAATCTCTCTAGCTTCTTTTAGTTTTTGTTCGGTTTCTTTTTGTTTGGTTATGTCTAAAACTGTCCCTACCAATTTAATAGTTTTTCCACCTGTGGTAACGATAGGGTTTGCACTTAAAGAAATCCATTTTGTTTTGTTACCAACTTTTATAGAATAAGTAGTTTCTTCAGGTTCTCCATACTTCAATGCTCTGTTAATCACATTTTCTACGTGAAGTTTATCTTGTGGAGCAGCCAGTCTGTAAAGATATTCAAGAGGAACCTCAACATTAGCATCGTATTGCATCCCCATAATTTGAAACAGTTGTTCCGTCCAATAACCATTTTTTAAATTATCGGCAGAATATTCCCAGGATCCGAGCTTTGCAATTTTTTGAGCTTCTGCAAGATTTTTATTAATCTGCTTTATCTTTTCTTCGGCTTTTTTGGCCTCTGTTATATCATTCAACACCCCGCTGCTGCCAATCAAGTTTCCACGTTCATCAAAATCTAAGGAAACGTTTGCCTGCGCCCAACGTACTTCATTTGATTTGGCAATATATCTTATGGTGTATTTTATGGTATTCTTTGAACTGGTAATTAGTTTTTCCAGGTTCTTTATACTTATTTCTTTGTCTTCGGGATATATGAAATCATAGAACTTTTTACCGAGGCTTTCATTAATTGAATAACCGGATATCTTCTCCCAGGCTGGATTTAAAAAAGTCCAATGACCCTCTGTATCAGTCTGAAAAATGATTTCATTGATATTATTGGCAACAGACCGTATTCTTTGGCTTAAAGCTTGAGCTTCCCTTTTTTTACTCTCATAGCTTTCTTTCAGCGCTTTGTTAGAAGCAAAAAGCTCTTTTGAACTCTGCTCCAGAATATTTTCGGCATGATTAATGTCTTTATCAAAGTCTCTGTAGGCTTGATTTACAGCATCCAGAAAAGGCTCAATCGCAGCTTTATCAAAACCCTGGGATATGAACTTTTTTATTTGTCGCTTAAGTAATCTATGATATAAATTATCTTTCACTAAGGGCTGTTATTGTCATCGTTTGGTTGTGAAGCTCACAGGACTCAAACTTGAAAAAGGGTGCTATCTCACCATAAGAATAAAATCCGGTGTAGGTGCCATTAGACCCGAGCACATCACTTACCGCTTCTATCTCTTCCTCTACAATTTGCTTTAAAACCATCCTTCTCCCTACACAACTGATAAGTATATTTAATTCACTGGACTCATTCTGAGTTTTACTGAGTTTAGCTGCCTCTTCAGCACCGTCTATTAGTTTATCCACATTGGCTTTCATCAACCTGACAAAGCTTCCTTCGGGAATATTTCCTGCAAATGTCATACTTTGATCATCTTCATTTACTGCGAGTATTGTTCTTACCAAAGGTTTTGAATCAGCATCTACTCGCATACTTAAAGGAAACAGAAGTGCAGAGGCGGGAAGCTCACCAACCTGGTCACCAAGAAAAGATTTATACAATTCCAGAGCGGGCTTGTTATCAATTTCATACAAGATATTAGCTTCAGATCTTGTGACTTTACGGTCAATACCAAAAGAATTCCACCCTCCCATAGATCCATAGCCTATTTTTAAGTTTTTTCCATAAAACCCAATAGCAGTTATTATTTCATCCCGAATTTCGCCTTCATTGGTAATTATGTAAGTATTCTTGAAGTCTGGACCGTCAGCAGCCAGGCCACCAGTAACAGCTATTCCCTGAGGCAGACCCTCCCGAAGGCCTTCTACCAGATCGCTGCCATTTATTTTTAAACCATCACTTAAAATGAACAGGTGCCTTAAATCATCTTTTGGAAATTGACCAGCTAATAATAAGCCGGCATTTTTACTCATCTCCGAGCTATTTATTTCTGTTGCTCTATAAACTAATTTAGTTTTATCAAACTTTACAGCAGTAATAACAATAGAACTGTCAGATTCAACACTGGTTCCTGCAATTTGTCCTGCCGTTGAACACCCTAACATAATTGCTTTGGGATAAGTTTTACGAAGGTTGATAAAAGTGTTTGGATTTGGATTTTTGATATCCGTAAAGATCAGAAGCAAATCAGGTTCAAAATCTATGCTGCTAAATACCAATTCATCATTTCCATCAAAGCTCTTTTGGTATGTTTTCATCTGTAGGATGATTTATTGAACCTAAAGTTATAAAATATATAAACTTTTCAACCAAGAAAAAGCGTAGATGTTTGATTTTTTTAGACTAAAAGCCTAAATAATTATAGTGTTAATTGATCTTATACCCCCTTTCTCTTGGCCAGAAGAAATCTTACAACTCCATACCATTGTAAACCAAAAAGCATGGCACCCAACAGAAGATGGGTAGGCTGGGCCGCTTTGGGCAGATGGAAATAAGCCAGTATGATACCTGCTATAATTTCTACCAAAAGTATAACCATCAGAGGAGTGAGGAAGCTGTGTCCCAGTTTGAACTGACGATTCAGGTACCACAGCCAGGCATTAACGCCCAGCACCAGCAGACTGAAGGAGCGGTGTACGTAAAAAAGCCAGTCTAGGTTTTCCATCCATTCTTGCCGGGCTAAGCCCGTTTTTTGTAAATGATCTACCTGTTCCCGCACCTGAGTACCTAAAATGATCTGGACAAGAGTTAAAATTACGGCTATCCAAAGCAGATTGCGGAAAAGAGGAGTGGAGGATAGTTGTTGCAATCGCTGTCGATTGCTGAAGCCCAGCATCACCGTAAGTACGGCTACAATAGACAAAGCGCCCAGCATGTGGATAGTAATGCTGCCCGGTATTAGGTTGCCGTCAACCACTAGCTTGCCCAGCCAGGCCTCAAAACCCAACAGAAAAAGCCCGGTAGCCGAAAGCGCGGCATAACGCCAATCTTTTTTGAGGTAAAGCAAGGAAAGGAAAAAGAGCAAAAGCATGGGAAAACCGGAAAGCGCGCCAATCAGGCGGTTGATATATTCCGTCCAGGTATGGAAAGCGTTAAATAGGGCATAATCGTGTTTGGTGTAAGGCGTCCAGTTGGCAGCGTTGTATTCCCGGGCTGTTGTAAAATCCTGTTGCGCCACCTGCAGGCTTTCGTCCACTATTATGATCTGCCCCTTTTTAAATTCCCTTTGCGGTTGCCATTCCAGTTGAGCCCTTTCGGTAGGAGGGATGAGGTAGCCAAAGCATTTGGGCCAGTCCGGGCAACCCATGCCTGAACCTGTCATTCTTACCACACTCCCAGCTATGATCACCAGATAGATCAAAACCAATTCTGTCCGCGTTAGCCTTCTGATCCATTTCTCCATGCCCGCAAATTTACAGCAGCGGACTTTAGTCATCCCATTATCACATAAAAAATAGCAGTACCTTTTTGCAGGAAAGAGCAGGGTAGGCTAATTTGGCTTCATGCAAAAAGAAGATCTTGAAATAAGGACTGCCACCCGTGATGAGGTAAAGGCCATAGTAGACTGGGCGGCTGCGGAAGGCTGGAACCCCGGTTTACACGATGCCGCTAATTATTACACTGCCGATCCCAGTGGCTTTTTTCTGGGTTTATTGAACGGTGAACCCATTGCCAGTATTTCGGCTGTGAAATACGGTTCTTCCTTTGGTTTTATGGGGTTCTACATCGTGAAACCGGAATACCGGGGACAGGGCTACGGTTTTGAGTTGGGTAATGCGGTAATGTATTACCTGGGCAGTTGTAAGATCATTGGCCTGGACGGAGTGGTAGAGCAGCAGGAGAATTATAAGAGATCTGGTTTTGAACTGGCCTTTCGCAATGTTCGATACGAGACGGTCAACAAGGGAGAAAATCTTCAACATGATGGGATAGTAGAGCTGTCTACCCTGTCTTTTGAAACGATTGAGCTTTACGATAAACCCTTTTTTCCGGCCGATCGTACAGCTTTTCTCAAAGCCTGGATCAAACAGCCCGGCAGTGCTGCCCTGGGGGTGGTTCAGAAGGAGAAATTGGTAGGTTATGGAGTGATCCGCCCTTGTCGTACCGGCTATAAAATAGGCCCTTTGTTTGTCGATACCCCTGACTTGGCAGAAAAGCTGTTTTTGGCTCTGAGATCAAAAGCCAAAGTTTCTGAACCGGTATACCTGGATGTGCCCGAAGTAAATCCAGCTGCGGTATCCCTGGCCGGAAACCATAATATGAAAGTAGTATTTGAAACGGCTCGCATGTACAAAGGGGGAGAACCTGCCATGCCCCTTGATAGGATCTTTGGCATTACTTCCTTTGAAGTGGGTTGATCGGTTATGGGTGAATATCTTAAACAAAATTTAGAATGATGAGGTTGGGGCTTCTCTTATCTTTGCCGCTTCCATGAGCAAAAGATTAAGCAGTTGGCAGGCCTGGGGCTTGTTCATCATCCTCGCCATCGTTTGGGGCAGTTCCTTTATCCTTATGAAAAAAGGATTGGCCTCTTTTTCTTATACCCAGATCGGTTTACTGCGTATTGCACTGGCCGCCTGGTTTACTTTGCTGTTAGGTTATAAACATCTCAATAAGCTCACAAAACAAAACGCTTTTCCCCTTTTGATGGTGGGATTGTTTGGCAACGCTATTCCCTACTTGCTTTTTCCGCTGGCGGTAACCAAGCTGGATAGTTCGCTGGTGGGAATCCTCAACGCGCTGGTGCCACTTTTTTCATTGATTATAGGCCTTATATGGTTCAAGATCGAAGTGCGCTGGCCTAGTGTAACAGGTGTCATCATAGGTTTGGCGGGTGCAGTGTGGTTGCTCATGCCGGGTATGGAGATTGACCAGACCAAGCTGGCTTACGGGCTTTACCCCATTCTGGCTACCATTTGCTATGCCATTAGTATCAATGTGATCAATAGCAAACTGACCAATGTGGGCTCATTGGGCATTACCTTGATAAGCCTGATGTTTGTAGGGGTCCCAGCTACTGTTTATCTGCTGGTGACCGGTTTTATTGAAACCATGCAAACCGAACCTAAGGCCTGGGAAAGCCTGGGTTACATTGCTATACTGGCTGTAATAGGCACCAGCCTGGCCATTATTATTTTTACCTATCTCCTTAAACAGACTTCTTCACTTTTTGCCGCTTCAGTAACCTATGCCATCCCTATTGTAGCTTTGATCTGGGGAGTAATAGATGGCGAAGCGGTGGGCTGGGAACACCTTTTTGGTATGTTGGCTATACTTTTAGGAGTGTATCTGGTAAACTTGCGTGGCAGCCTGGCCGACCGCATTAAAAGGAAAAAACGAAGAGGCAGCCTCAAAAAACTAAAACTGTAAATAGTCATTTTGAGCAAAAGCGAAAATCTTTTAAACTGTATTTCATCAGCCTGGATTTTTCCTTTTAGTCAAAATGACTGAAGGCTTACTTTTGAGACTGCCTCAACCAGCAAACTAATCAACTGGTTAACTGCTAACTAAATTCAGTTAGCAAATTCAGCATCTTTCACCCCGGAATTTAATTTCACTTCGGTAACAGTCATTTTAATCACCTGAGGTCCGGAATTGATCATGATGCTTTTGGCGTACTTATAACCGTCTTCATCAGTATAATCAGCATAACTGGTAGCATTGATCATCTCACCCTGGGGAGTTTCAATAGTTTGTTCTTCCTTTAGCTTAAAGCCGCTCTCGGCATCATAGTATTCCGTAAAAGTATTACCTGATGGAGAAGTCACTTCTAACACATAAGCTTTTTTACCTTCAACCATAGCCATACGGTCAAGCGTTAATTGATAGCCCATTTCCGAATATTTCATTTCTTTATTGAAAGTGGCTTCGGCTTTCATATCTTCCAGATCTTCACCTTCCAGGGTTTGGCTTTGCCCCATGGCACTTTGAGAGCCCTTGGTTCCGTCAAATACCTGTTTTTGTACTACTCCCATCCCACTGGCGGTAACTTCCATCTTATATTTATTGGGGCGCTTGCGTACCATTTCAGTTGAGAGCTTCATAGGTGTTCCGGCAATTTCTCCATCCATTTTCATGCGGATATCCTTGATGGATTCCAGTTTTTCTTTACCTCCCTGAGCTGCTATATAATTGTTGATCACCATTTGGGCGGTTACTCCTTCCGGTACGGGAATAGAAGGCTTTTCAGTTTTATTGCCCTCATCATCATAGTACTGTATAGGGCCTAATTTTTCCAGTTTGTCAGCTACCTCACTGGCTTTACCTACAACGGTGATGTGCATGGAGCCAGGTTTGATATATTTTTTGGCGGCCTCCATTACGTCAGTAGCAGTAAGGGCCTGTAAGCGTTTAAGATAATTCTCGTAGTAGTCTTCCGGTAAATTGTAGCGTTGGATGTTCAAAGCAAAGCTGGCTACTGTACTGGGGCTTTCGAGGGAGCGTCCGTAAGCACCAATGATAAAGTTTTTAGCGCCTTCCAATTCTTCATTGCTTACCGGCTCAGTACGGATACGATTGAATTCGTATAAAAACTCGGCAATAGCACTATCAGTAACTTCATTGCGTACACTGGAAGAAGCGGTAAAGGAGCCTATTAGTTTGTCATATTCGTAATCTGAATAAGCTCCGTAAGTATAGCCTTTATCTTCGCGTATATTAAGGAAAAGGCGTCCCATAGATCCCACACCTAAGATCTGGTTAGCCAGGGCCAGCTTTACAATATCGGGATCACCGGGTTTCAACTCGATGGTATTGCCCAGGCTAAGAACAGATTGAACGGCATTATCCTTATTGGCAAAGCTCAGTTTCAAATTTTCCGGAACCGCAGGTTTTTCAAAACTGTTGCGGGGAATATTGCCCTCTTTCCACTGGCCAAAATATTTCTTGGCCAGCTTTTTAGCGGCTTTTGGTTTTATATCGCCTACTATGGTAAGATAGGATTGGTTGGGAATCCAATAGTTTTGGTAGAATTGCTTACAATCTTCCAGTTGTATACTCTCAACCTTTTTGGTAGTCATTACTTCACCGTAGGGGTGGTCGGGTCCGTATAAAACACTGTAGAAAACATTATTGGCTATCTGATCGGGATTGTCTTTGGCGGTTTGCAGGGCAGAGATCTGCTGCTTTTTCAGCTTTTCAAACTCTTCTACCGGAAAAGCAGGGTTCAAAACCACATCTGCCATTATCTCCATCAGCTTCTCGTTGTATTTACTCAAGCCAGAGGTAAATACCGAACTGGAACCGGTAGATAATGAGGCTCCGATAAAATCGATTTCTTCATCTAATTGATCCTTGGGGCGGTTGCTTGTTCCCTGGCGCAGCATCTCACCGGCCAGTGAAACATATCCGGCCTTATCGGCTTCGTAGATAGGATCGCGGTCTATTGTAAGGCTCATGGCAATACGGGGCAGTTTATGGTCTTCTACCACTATCACTTTGAGGCCATTATCAAGTTCATATACTTTGTATTCACCAAACTCAATTTCAGGAGCAGGGCCGGCTTCGGGCATTTTGCTGCGGTCGAGCTGTGCCAATAATACATTGGCCGAAAAGCAGATCAGTAAAAGGCTGATAATATTTTTCATGATATTCAATTTTTTGAAGTAGTATTATTGGTTTTGGGGTAAATAATAAAGGAGTACACGATTATTATTCACCAGATATTTCCGGGCAGCTTGCTGCAGGTCTTCACGGGTTACTTCGCGGTATTTTTCAATTTCTGTATTGATCAGATTGGCATCGCTAAAGTAAACGTGATAGTTAGCCAGATTTTCCGCTATGCCCGCTACGCCAGAGTTGCTGGCGATAAAATCATTTTCGAGCTTGTTAAGCACTTTTTGGTATTCCCTTTCGGTGATCAATTCATCGCGTACACGGGCTACCTGTTTGTCAATACCGGTACGGAAAGAGGCCAGGTCAACCCCCATGTTGGCGATACCCAGGGTGACAAAAAGTCCACCCTGCTCCAAAGCAAAAGGAAAAGCCTGAACAAAGAGCGCCAGTTGCTCATCATCAACCAAAGATTTATACATGCGGGAACTCTGTCCGTCTGATAAAAGAGTAGTTAACATATCCAGGGCGTAAGCATCTTTGGTTCCCTGGGGAGGCATACGGTAACCGATAAAAATAGCGGGTAACTGAATATTGTCGTACACGGTATCCACTACTTCGCCACCCAAAGGAGGCTCATTGACATCGGGTTGAGGAATGTCTTTAGTGCCTTTTGGAATGGAGCCGAAATATTTTTCGATCAGCTCTTTGGCCCGGTCGGGATCAATATCACCGGCTATGGAAAGAGTAGCGTTATTGGGAACGTAAAAGGTGTTGTAGAAATCGGCAAAATCACCTATTTCGGCAGCATTGAGATCTTCCATGGAGCCGATGGGAATATTCTTATAGGGATGCACTTTGTAAGCTTTGCTGAACATATTCTGCATAAAACTCATGTAGGGCTGATTGTCAATGCGCAGGCGTTTTTCTTCTTTTACGACTTCCCTTTGCGTCTCTACACCTTCTATATCCACTGTAGCGTGCAACATCCTTTCCGATTCCAGCCAAAGGCCCAGTTCCAGTTGATTGGAAGGTAAGACTTCGTAGTAGAAAGTACGGTCGTGAGTAGTGTTGGCATTCAACTCACCGCCATTGGATTGTACTATCTTCATGAATTCACCGCGTTCGATGTTTTTAGAGCCTTCAAACATCAGGTGCTCAAAGAAGTGAGCAAAACCGGTGCGCCCGGGCTTCTCGTTTTTAGAACCTACGTGATACAATACGGTTACTGCCACTATAGGTGTACTGTGGTCTTCATGCAGGATAACATGCAAACCGTTGTCAAGGGTATATTCCTCGAATTCTATCTGCGTTTGCCCGTAACTTTGGATGACCAGGCCTGATAAAAGACTGGCTAGTAATAATTTTTTCATTGTTTATACAGATTGATTTATGGGTGAGTTCTTGTAGCAAAGCCCAAAATTATAAAAATCATTGGTTGTAAAGAGTTTTGCAACTAATTGATAGCTAAATATAAAAAGTTTTTTACCTTTGCAGCCCTTAAAATTACAGCTTATATGTATGCAATTGTAGAGATAGCAGGGCACCAGTACAAAGTACAGAAAGACCAGCAAATCTACGTTAACCGTTTGGAAGGTAAAGAAGGAGACAAGGTTTCTTTTGAAAAAGTGCTTCTTACCGACAAAAGCGGAAAAGTAGAAGTTGGCGCCCCGGTTATAAAAGGTTTTAAAGTAGATGCCAAGATCGTATCTCACCTGAAAGCAGATAAGGTGATCGTCTTCAAAAAGAAAAGAAGAAAAGGTTACAAAGTAAAGAACGGACACCGTCAGGCCATTTCCCTGATCGAGATCACCGGTATAGGTGGTGCAGCTAAAAAAGCCGCTCCCAAAGCCAAAGCTCAAAAGGCTGAGGTAAAGAAAGAAGCTCCTGCCAAAGCAGCCCCTAAGACAGAAGAAACTAAAACCGAAGCATAAAAACTTTTTAAGATATGGCACATAAGAAGGGAGTTGGTAGCTCCAAAAACGGTAGAGAATCAGAAAGTAAGCGCCTGGGTGTGAAGATTTTCGGTGGACAACAGGCCATAGCGGGCAATATCATTGTGCGCCAGCGCGGAACCCGTCATAATCCCGGGGAAAATGTGGGTATGGGAAAAGATCATACTCTTTTTGCCTTAACAGACGGAACAGTTGTTTTCCGCAAGAAAAAGGACAATAAATCATATGTTTCTGTAGAGCCAAACAGCTAGACAGATTTTAACTTATAATAAAGCCCCTGAGATCGTCTTCAGGGGCTTTTTTGTTTATAAATTTATCGCCCCAAATTTTAACACCATGCTGGAACTCTCCTATTTGCGGAATCACGCTGACGATGCGGTTAAGCGTTTGAAAAAAAGAAAAATACAGGCAGAAGAAGCTATCTCGGATATATTGAAGCTGGACGAACAGCGCAGACAGGTTCAAACCGAACTGGATCAAACCCTTGCAGAGAGCAATAGCATCAGTAAAGAAATCGGGCAACTCTTTAAAGCGGGCAAAACCTCTGAAGCTACCCGGCTCAAGGAAAGGTCAACCCAATTGAAAGAGAGAAGTAAAGAACTGCAACAGGAAGAAGAGCAACTGAAGCACTCGCTGGAATTGCTGCTAGTGAGCCTGCCTAACGCTCCTCATGAGCTGGTGAAAGAAGGGGCAGGGGAAGACGAAAATGAAGAAGTGAGATCATACGGAGATATCCGTGATCTGCCCAACCATGCTAAACCGCACTGGGAACTGGCTGATGAGTACGATCTTATAAAGTTTGACCTGGGTGTAAAAATCACCGGGGCGGGTTTTCCTGTATATAAAGGCAAAGGAGCCCGCCTGCAGCGTGCCCTGATCAACTTTTTCCTGGAGGAAAATATCAAGGCAGGTTATGAAGAATACCAACCTCCTCATTTTGTCAATGAAGCATCCGGCTTTGGTACCGGTCAGTTGCCTGATAAAGAAGGCCAGATGTACCACATGAAAGACGATGATCTCTATGCCATTCCTACAGCTGAAGTACCTATTACTAATTTTTTCAGGGATGAGATCCTTGAGGCTGCATCAATGCCTATAAAATGTACCGCTTATACCCCTTGTTTTAGAAGGGAAGCAGGCAGTTACGGTAAAGATGTACGGGGACTTAACCGCTTACACCAGTTTGATAAGGTGGAGATCGTAACAGTTTGTAAACCGGAAGAATCTTATAATATACTAGATGATATGGCGGCTCATGTAGAAGGCTTGCTGCAGAAGCTGGAATTGCCCTACCGTATTTTGCGGCTTTGTGGAGGTGATATGGGCTTTACCGCTGCCATGACCTACGATTTTGAAGTTTGGAGTGCCGCCCAGAAACGCTGGCTGGAGGTAAGCTCAGTATCTAATTTTGAGACCTTCCAGAGCAACCGCTTAAAGCTGCGCTACCGGGGAGAAGATAAGAAAACACACCTTTGTCATACTCTTAATGGTAGTTCCCTGGCCCTACCGCGTATAGTAGCGGCCTTGCTCGAAAACCACCAAACCGAAACAGGGATATACATTCCCGAAGTTTTAATCCCTTATACTGGATTTAAAGAAATATAGCGGCTGAAAGGTTTTTATTCCTTACATAGCTTGCCTGAGGCGAGGGCTTTGTTTTTTTCGAAAACTAAAAACGAGTAAATACCAGAGGACAGATCGCCTAAATCCACCTTTATTTCGGCCTGATCAATACCTGTTATTCTTTTAAGCTCTCTTCCGTTAAGGTCGTAGAGCACAAAGCTGGCAGAGCCCGTGTATTTTGTATCCCAACTAACTGTAACCTCATTTTTAGCAGGGTTGGGATAAATCTTGTAGCTTTCCTTAAGTTGATATTCTTGGGTAGAAATGGGAAAAGTATTACAGTTTATGGGGGGAGGAAAGGGAACGCTGAAATTTCCGTAAAATCCCCAATCTGTATAACCCTGATATTGTACAGAACAGTCGGGATTTACCTTAAATTGCCATCTCCGGTAATTATCACATTCGTCTGAGCAGTCGTGAAATTCAAAGTAGAAATAATAAAACCTGTAGGCTCCGGCCTGTTGGTACTCAATTTTTCCCAAAGTGTTCCCAAAAGTGTAAGTTCTGTTGACTTCGCCCTGAAAAACAGCTGGGTCTTGTTTAAAAGCTTCAATCAGTGTATGGGTATTCCAAAGCGAATCGGTTCGTAATAAAGCGTAATCACCAATAGACCAATTGAAAAAATCAGTAACCTTTAGATGATATTTAGTCATAAGGGTATCGATGTAAGCGTTACCGGTAATGGAATTTAAATTTTGCCAGGCCTGGGTCCACGATTGGCCGAGATCCACGTTCAGCAGTATTTCATGGCCTAAAGTATAAAGCCGGTAAGGGTTTACATCGTGTATACAATACAGGTTAAAAACAGTATCGCGTTCGGGTATTGAGGTAGCATTAAAAATTGCGGCCAGCCCTTCAGCTATGGTATCCTGCCACGCTTGTGGTATTCGTATTTGTGCGGTGTCTGGGCTTTTAATATCAAATATCCGCCTCAAAGCCATGCTTTTGATGTCCCAATTGTATTCGCTGGCCAGTAATTGTGGAACAGTACAACTTGAAGGCACCTGTGCATGGCTAATGCTACAAACAATAAAAAACAGGAGAATAGCTTTTTTCATTTTTGCAGTTTAATCGTTTACCAATAGATGTTAAGTTTGCTTACTCGGTTGCGTTTTTTAACTAATATCTAAGGATAACATGAACATAAAGAGCCTGGGAGGAGTAATTTTAACTGTAGTTTTATTCAATCATTGCCAAACACCCAACACCTACGGGAGTGAGTTGAAAAGCATTGACAGCCTGCAAACAACGCTTACTTATATAGAAAGTAAGCTGGATACCTTTGACTATGACATTATTAAGAAAGAATATGAAGATATTAATAACAAATACAATTATTTACTGGAAAACTATCCCGATAAAAATGACCGCGATTTCTGGATCAACCAGATGAACTATATGCGGATTGTGAATAAATCCTTTGGCCGTTATGCCGAATCTTATCCCAGAATAAAGGAAGAGGTGAAATACAGCCGCCATCAGTTAAAAACCTTAAAGAACAGTATAGCAGATCAGAAACTCACCGGGGAAGAGATAGATCAATACCTGGAAACGGAAATAGAGGCCGTAAATAAACTGAGGATGGAGGCTATACGCCTGAAGCCCGGAGTGGAAGCTTCTATAGTGATATGGGATTCCATTTCTGGGCAGATCAATAAGGTAGTTTTATCTTTAGATAGTGTTTCACAAGATTAAACGAGCTTTTTCGTTTAAGATCAGTTCTGATTAAAGAAATCATATATTGAATAAACTTTGTCTTTTAGCCCTGTTTGTATTCTTTACCGGTATTGTAACACTGCAGGCTCAGAGCGAACTGTTATTAGCCGAGCAATATTACAAGCAAGGGGAGTATAAAAAGGCTTTGAGTTATATTGAAGGAGAAAGGCAATTCAGGGGAAACAGCAAAGCTTATGAGATCATCCTGAACAGCTACCTTGCCCTGGAAGAATACCGGGAGGCCGAGGATTATGTGGAGGATGCCGTAAAGAGTTTTGGGAACTCACGCCCTGCCTACTTTGCTGACCTCGTTTACGTATACCTACTGCAGGATGAGAAAGAGAATGCCGATGATGTCGTAGAGGATGCCAAAAAAGTGGTGCGTAAAACCCCTGGTCTGGCTTACAATTTTGCCAATGCCTTTCAGAAAAGGGGCTATCCCCGTATTGCTTTAGAACTTTATGAATTGGCTGAGGCCCGTATGCCAAACCTCAATTACGATTATCAAAAGGCTCTGCTTTACGGTGAAATAGGCGATATTAAGAAGATGTACGCCACCTATGTGCAGATGGTAGAAAGAGCTCCTAATTATCTCAATACGGTAGAACGACTATTGTCCAGGGCATTACCTCAGGAAACCGAGTCAGAAAATTCGGAATACCTCAAACAATTGATTATAGAAAAAATACAAAAAGGAGGGCCGCAAACCCTCAATGAACTTTTGGTTTATATCTTCATACAGGAAAAGAATTTCATGGGAGCTTTTACTCAACTCAAGGCGCTCGACAAAAGAAATCCTACTAATAAATCCGAGATATTCCGCCTGGGAAAAGTAGCCATGAATAACGGGGAGTTTGAACTGGCGCAAAAGATCTTTGATTATGTCATAAAGGCCGGCACTGATAATCCGTACTACGAAGATGCCCTTATCGAAAGACTAAGAGCCCGCAAAAACAGATTGGAAAAAGAGAATTCAACGGATAGTGAAGCATGGGGAAGTCTGCAAAGAGATTATATCGCTTTGAGGAAAGACCTCAAAGGATTTCCTGAGTTGGGAAAATTGAATATTGAACTGGCCCATCTTACCGCTTTTCGTTTAGACGACAGCGATTCTGCGGTGAGTATCCTGGAATCTACCATAAATGCGGGCTATATAGGTGAAGAGGATAAAGCCCGCGCGCGGATAGAGTTAGGCGATATTCTTCTTTACAATGGCAATCGCTGGGATGCTATTATTTACTATGCCCAGGCCGAAAAAGCTTTTGAGCAATCGCCTATAGGGCAGGAAGCCAAATTTAAGCGCGCCAAATCAGCTTATTACATTGGCGATTTTCAGTGGGCTAAGGGGGTATTTGATGCCCTTAAAGCTTCCACTTCTAAAACCATTGCCAATGATGCCATGCAGTATTCCTTACTTATCAGTGATAATATTGCCTTAGATACTACTACTGATGCCATGATCCTTTACGCCCGGGCCGATTTGTTCAATTACCAGGGGAAGCTGGACTCATCTTTACAGGTGTTGACCAACATTCAGCAGCTTTTCCCCGGCCATACTATACAGGATGAAGTATTATTATTGCATTCCGATATCATGCTGAAAAAAAATAATTTTGAAGCAGCGGTAAAAGACTTGCAGAATATCATAAATAATTTTAACGATGGTATACTGGCCGATGACGCCCTGTACCGCCTGGCTGTGCTTTACGATCATCAGTTGAATCGCCCGGAGGAGGCCCGGGAACTCTATCAACGTTTGTTTACCGAGCATCGCGACAGTTTTTTCGCTTCTGATGCCCGCAAGCGTTTCCGGGAATTAAGGGGAGATATTCTTAATTGAGATAGTAGGTTTTTTAACTAAACGCATAGTCACCTTGAGTGGCTCAGCGAAGCTGAGATGTACCCGCCTGCCGTCCCTTTCGGGAGGAAACCCGGTGTGCAGGTCGAAAGGTGAATAGAAAAAGGTACTCTTGTAATCAGGCTTCGACACAAAATTTTTCAGAATTACACAGAGCCTGACAATCGGCTGATATTATTTTAACAAGAATGGAAAACCTGAGAATTTCCAAAGATAAAAGCTTGCTGAATGTGGATTTTATCCATAACTATCTTACCAATAGCTACTGGGCGAAAGAGAGAACAAAGACGAAGTGGAAGTGACCATTCAAAATTCCATTTGCTTTGGCCTGTATCTGGAAGGTAAACAAATCGGTTTTGCCCGCGTACTAAGCGATAAGCTGGTTTTTGCCTACCTTATGGATGTTTTTGTGGATGAGGCCTTTCAAGGACATGGCTACGGAAAAAAATTAATGGAAGCGGTATTGAATGATAAAGAGCTAAAGCAGGTAGAAAGATGGCTGTTGATCACTCTTGATGCCCAGAAATTTTACAAAAAAAGCGGCTTCAAAAATCTGGAACACCCGGAAAGAATAATGGGACTTAAAACGAGATAAGATGTATATCTATAATGTAACCGTAAATATTGATGATTCCGTACACAATGACTGGCTGGAGTGGATGAAGGAAACCCACATACCGGACGTGATGGAAACCGGTCTTTTCATCAGGAACCGCATCAGCCAGGTAATGGTAGAGGAAGAAAGCGGCACTACTTATTCCATACAATACGAGGTTAAAGACATGGAAACCCTTCGGCTTTACCAGGAGGTTTATGCTGCGAAGCTGCAGGCGGAACACACGGAGCGCTATAAAGACAAGTTTGTGGCCTTCAGAACAATTTTGCGAATAGAGCACGAGTACGATCCCGCCAAGGATGTCTCTTAAAAAACAAAAGATCTATGATTTGAATGAGGCCCGGGATAAGATCCGGGCTTTTTGTGTTTACCGCGAACGCAGCCAGGCCGAGGTAAGGGAAAAGCTACAGAGCTATACGCTGATTCCCGAGGCGGTAGAACAATTGCTGACCGAGTTGATCCAGGAAAACCACCTGAATGAAGAACGCTTTGCCCGGGCTTTTGTAAGGGGGAAATTCAAGATCAAAAAATGGGGGAGATTGAAGATCAGGCAGGAACTGTTCAAGCACCAACTTTCGGATTACGTATTGCGCAAGGCTTTTTCAGAAATTGAAGAGAAAGACTATCAAAAAACTTTGGAGGAACTAGTGGCTAAAAAGCTGGCGGAGTATAAGGCCTCTAATAGTTTTCAGCAAAAAGGCCAGGTAGCATGTTATCTGATCAACAAGGGCTTTGAAGCAGATCTGGTGTGGGAGAAGCTGAAAGAATAATTATTCTTTTACAAGCAGACGGTTCACCGTATGTTCCCCGGTTTTAAAACGGCATATATAAGTGCCCCTACTCAAGTTATTCAAAGAGATCTTTTTGTGAAAGGAATTCCCCTCAGGGATATTATTGCTTTGGTATATCTGTTTTCCGGTAATAGTATAAATCGCTATGCTGTACTCGCTGTTTAGGTTGCCTTCCACTATCAGTTCTTCCTTAGCCGGATTAGGGTAGATGTCCAGTTTGAGGTCAGATAAAATCTCTTTTCTCAAGCTTACAAAACAAGCTTTACCGGCCACATCATCAGCAATAGTACCCAATTGAGTGTAAAGCATATTACCCGGGCAAACCGTGCCGGAAGGGCAGCCCTGGGTAGAAGTATTGCCGTCCAGGTGACCGGAAATATGGTTGAGTACCAATTGGGAGGAAGAGTGCAGGCTGCTGCTGTCGGGTTTGATGTTTTTGTTACAGCACTCCCAAGCGGCCAGGTCCACCAGGCTGTTTACAGCTGCCACAGATGGATTGGTATTAGTAAAATCTCCGATGAGACAAATGCCAGTGGTATGGCTGTTCATACAGCTGAAATGCGCTCCGGCTATGCCGTTACCACGGGCTTCGTAGATTACTCCGTTGGCATCGATCAGCCAGTTATAGCCAATGTCGTCCCAACCATTGGTGTTGACGTGCAGATCCCAGTAGTAGGCTACTACCGCTTTAAAATCGGTACTGCTGTTAAAACCGGCCGAATGATGGACAATGATATGAGTAGGAGCAGTGGGGGAAGGAGTTGGGTCTGGAGGGCAATTTCCACCCGGGCACCAGCAGGAGCGATCGCAATAATTGGGTTGGGGGCAATTGCAGGCAGCTGTTTTTTGCCCGGTGAATTCAGGGCTTTTTTTTTCCGGGTCGGGGAAATAAAGGCGGAACACAAAGGGTTTGTTTACGGTATTGTTGGCTTTAAACTGTATGGCTTCAAAGGCCTGTTCTATGGGCTTTCCTTCAAAGGCCGCCCGGTCGTCCAAATGCCCTTCGGTAACCGGTTGGAAGACTACCCATTCCTGCCATTGTTGCTGAACTTTGATGCGGTAATAGAGGTCGATTTCCAGACCCGGCTCCATACAGTAAGCCGAAATACCGGTAAAGGGAATACCTGCCGGATGAGAAACAGCAAAGATCTCACTGTAAACGAAATTCCCCTGACTGTCGCCATTTTGGAACAATACGTTAAATTCCGTGGTTTGCTGGGCAATACTACTACTGCTGACCAATAAAAGAAATAAAGTGATCTTACGGTATAGCTTCATCGGTTCAATTTAATCAAAGTTCTGCAGTACTTCTGCTACAGTATCAATTTGAGCCTTATTTGCATCCATATGGGTAACAAAGCGCAGTTTGCCCTGACCCATGCCCACTAGCAAAATATCTTTTTCTTTTAGCTTTTGGGTAAACTCTTGCTGGCTTTTTTCCTCTTTGAGGTAAAAGATCACAATATTGGTTTCTACGGGTTCTACCTTTTCTACCCAACTGCAGTTTTCCAGGGCAGCTCTTAATCTTTGAGCCTTTTTATGGTCTTCTGCCAGCCTGTTTATGTGGTGATCCAAAGCGTAGATGCCAGCTGTGGCCAGGTAGCCGGCCTGTCGCATACCGCCTCCCATTTTTTTGCGAACCTTGCGGGCTTCCTTAATAAAATCCTTATTGCCCAATAAGAGCGAACCTACCGGGCAACCCAGTCCTTTGGACAAACAGATGGAAATGGAATCAAAAAGGGGGCCGTATTCAGCCGGGCTTTGGTTTTTGGCTACCAGGGCATTCCACAGGCGGGCCCCGTCCAGGTGAAAAGACAGGCCGTGCTTATCCGTTACAGCCCGGATGGCCTTGAGTTCCTTCAGGTCATAACAACTGCCCCCGCCTTTGTTGCAGGTGTTTTCGGCTACAACCACGCTGGTTTTGGCTGCATGAACATCATCTGGATTGATAAGTGATTCTACTTCTCTGGCCGTCATCAAGCCTCTTGCTTCACGGGTAAGCCTCACCTGACAGCTGCTGTTAAAGGCAATGCCACCTCCTTCGTAATTGTAGATGTGGGAATATTCGTGGCAGATCAACTCGTCTCCCGGCTGGGTGTGCACCTTGATAGCGATCTGGTTGGTCATAGTACCACTGGGGCAAAACAGGGCGGCTTCTTTCCTGAACATAGCTGCCGCTTTCTCTTCCAGCCGGTTGATGCTGGGGTCTTCGCCAAAAACATCATCGCCTACCGGGGCTTTTAGCATGGCTTCCAGCATGGCCGGGCTGGGGCGGGTGAGGGTGTCGCTGCGCAGATCGATCATAGCGGTTGTAATGTTCGAGGTTTAAGGTTCAAAGTTATGGTTTAGTTTATAGTCTGAAGTCGGTAGCCTCCTGCCTTTGGCAGACAGGGAAGACGGAAGTGGCAATAGTTTTAAAGTTGTAAGGTTTAATGTTTAAGGATCATCGCCTGACTGCCATCCCTATCGGGAGGAAATCCGTCAGGCAGGCGGGCGAAGTAAAGCGGAGACTCGCGATCTTAAAATGGAAACCCCTGTCGTGCTGCCGGAGTAAAAGCTCTACATTTTATATAGTGCTGTACTTTTGAGTTGGTTTTTCAGTATAGGATTGGATCTGGCTCAACCTGTCTTTGCTCTAATAGTACGAAAAAAATACTGGCAACGGCTAGCAGGTTGGATGTGTGATTTTATCGTTTTTTGAATATCGCTTTACCCGGTAAATAATTACTGTTTAACGGTTCTTGTGATTATCACCGGTCAGACCAGACTGCGAGTTCGTTACCGGCCGGGTCGATGAAGTGAAATCTGTGCCCGCCCGGGAAAGAAAAAATATCTTTGGAGATCTTTCCGTTTGCTTTGATGATCTTGTCTTTAATCAATTCGAGATCCTCATGGTATAAAACCACCAGTACCCCGTTTACGATCTCATGTTCGGTCTTTTCAAATCCACCCTCAAGCCCGCTTTCTGAAAATGCCGTATAGGTTGGTCCATAATCCGTAAAAACCCAATTAAAGGATTCCGCATAAAACTTCTTTACGCTTTCGAGATCTTTTGCTTTGAATTCTACGTAATTGATGTGATTGTTCGGTGTATTCATTTGTAAAGGATTAATTTGGTTTGCCTGCATCTGAAGCTACTGCATAAAGCCAGGCCTATCCACTTTGCAGATATATACTTCATTCTTTTCTCATGCCATAGGTCAATTCTACCATTCCGTCTTTAAAAGCGGTTACATCTTTCAGGTGCAATAGCTGTTCCTGACCGATATAGTCAAAGAATAATGTTCCATCACCTAAAATGACGGGTATGATCGATATCACAATTTCGTCAGCCAGTCTCATGCGTATAAACTCTTTGGTGAGCACAGCTCCCCCCACCATCCAGATGTTCCGGTAATTTGGTTTTAGTCGGTGAGTTACCAGTTTGTTGAGGTCACCTGCATAGAATTCCACATTTTTCCGGTCAGTCGTCAGGTCTCTATGGGTCAACACAATAACCGGTACATCACCGTAGGGCCAGCCTAGTTCCAGCGCTTGCTCATAGGTACGGGAGCCCATAACGTAACAGTCTATCGACTTGAGAAATTCCGTTATATATTCTTGTGTAAGTGTAATACCTTTTTTGTAGCTGTCGGTTGATTGCATCCATGCAATACTCCCGTCTTTTTTAGCGATGAAGCCGTCAAGGCTGGAAACCATGTGTATAGTGACTTTAGATCTGCCTGTTGTCATTTTTTAAATATACGTTAACGGTCTCGGTTACTATGCCCAGGTTTGTATTCGTAATTTAATTGATCTTTAAAGGAATCCGGCAAATGTCTGTTTGCTGCGGGCCCCACTCTGTGAGTGTTCTTATATTCTTTTTATCATGGTATAGGAGGTATCCGTTTCCATCTTCACCTCACAACCTAACCTTTTGTAGAGCCTTGACGCATCATTGGCTTTATCAACACTGAGTGATAACTGCTGAACTCCTTTCTTTCGGTAAGCCTGAGCGATAGTTTGAATTAGTTCAGTACCAATTCCCCGATTGCGATAGGGTGGCTTTACCGCCATACTCAACTCGGGGGTCTTGTGATCAATAAATCCAAATCCCTTGTTCTGCTCACTAAATAGCCTTCCCCAAATTGCCCCAACTAATTCTGTATCCATTTCTGCCACATAAGCAATATCATATTGATCTTTTCCCCACTCAACAATATATTTCTTCAGGGAATCCTCTTCTATCACTTCTCTGGGCAGCTTTTCCTGACCGTCTGGAATATATAATGCTTCGTATAGCATATCGGCCAGAAAGCCAGTTTCATTATCTCTTAATGCTCTGATTTTTATTTCAGTTGTTTTCAATGATTTGACTAAATTAAGGTGAGTTCAACATAAAAATGGAGGTGAGGCTAAGTGAAAATTCTACAAAAATCCTGTATTGAGGCCTGTTTGTGGAGCATTTTTTATTCTAAAACTCAAAGTTTGGTATAGGTGACGACACATCTACAATGACACCGTTTGGATCACGCAGAAGTAGTCTTCTTTGCCCATAAAAGGTATCCTCAGGTTCACTTATGATCTCAAACTGTTCCGATCGTGCCATCTCAAATACTTCATCAGCTGCTGCTACCACAAAGGTGATGTAAAAGCCTTCGGGATGAGTTTGTGCTCTTTGGGGTACTATATCATTGGTCCTTTGTATGATCCCCAATTCCAATTGCCGGTCTTTAGAGATCAGGTGTACAAACCAATCACTGTCATAATCAACATCAAAGTCGAATAGTTTAGTGTAAAACTCCTTGCTCTCCTTCAGCTTATCTGAGCAAATGTTTGTCATCATACGATTGATTGTTTTCATTTTATAGCGGGATTATAAAGTGTTGGGTTGCACTGCTACGAATGTCATATTCTTAGTTAAGAGAGGGTTTTATTTCTTCTTTATGGGTATCCATATCTCTTCCTCTGAATCTGGGTCATTATTCCTGTACTTTTCTCCTAAAACTTCAAAATGAGGCCTGTTATCCAGCAGATATATTGAGTTTGGCAACCATGTCTCAAAAATATATTGAAATATACCCGGGTCACTGCTTAAACCCTTGTAGTCAAAAACGGCATACAATCCGCCTGTCAATGTAAATGATTCCATACCAGGTGGAACGTTTTCAAAACCTGAGACTTCAACAGTTGCCCATTTTTCAAATTTGTTATTGGGATTGAAATGTGAGAAGTACGAAGAATCGTAAACCTGCATTGAGATCTTATCATTGGTAAGTCTGTTTTTAATGCTGGCAATTTCAGGAACAAATTGTCCCCAAAGTTGAGCTGTTTTATTATTGGTCCAACTCATCTTTAGTCTGTTCCCTATCAATTTTTTCCCGGTTGATATTTCTATTCCAGGTTCCATTTTTTTAGTCGTGTTTAAAGGTCTTGCTGTATTTAGTACGTCTTCCCAAAGACGTCAAATTTACCTTTAAGGGTTTGTATGGCACGTATCTCACAGGATATGTACTATACAAAGATATTAGCCCCAGGGTTTTTATACATTTCATTCTTTAGGTTGTTAGCAAGCTAATTCCTTTCAAATCTGCCTTCCCATTTTTCAGAAACTCGTAGGTTATCCGATCTGTTTGACAGTCAATGAACTTAATCTTTTTCAAGCTCTTACATTTAAAGAAGGTGTTAGTAAGTGTTGCATTCTGAAATGTCACTTTTTTAAAGGAGCAGTTGTCAAAATAACAATCATCTATCGTTCCATCAAAGACTGTATCTTCAATCTGTGTACCCAAAAAGGAGGTCTGAAGCCATATGGTATTTGCAATTTTGTTCTTTACAAAGGCTCCGGACTTAAATTTAACTCCGGTAAGATCTGCTTCGGAGAAATTACAATCCTCAATATGGCTTTTTGAAAATTCAGAATCTGCCAGCGAGCTTTTATTTAAAGTGTTTTTGATCAGACTTGAGCTCTGAATATGGCTGTTGCTGATGTCAGAACCCGTAAAGTCACAGCTATCAACATGATTGTTTTTTAGAATTAGCCCAGACAATTCTGATCCGACAAATTTGCAATCTTTCATATTGGAAGAACTGAATTTTTCTCGCAGGTTTTTTAATCCAGAAAAATCTGCGTTTACCCAGTTGCCATAAGACATATCCCAGGGCAGATTGTTCCCTTGCCTTTCAGGTGGTAATTCAGTCGATTGCTTATCCGGAGAATCAACACTCTTATTTTCAGTGGGCAAAGAATGTCTGTTGTCTGAAAAATAGTTCAGGTCTACATTGAGAATTTCAGCTAACCGGTTTAGAGTAACAATGTCTGGCATTGATTCTCCGCGCTCCCATTTTCCAACTGCTTGTGCACTAATGAATAAATGTTCAGCAAGTTGTGCTTGTGAAATGTTAAGTTTCTTTCTTGCTTCGGCAATTTTATTGCCAATGATCTTTGTGTTCATACGTGTCATCTTTAATTTGTTTATTCGACACTACAAAGATTTGTTACTTCCTTTCCCAGTCCTGTTAAAATGCAACTACTTTTGGTTGTAATCTCTCTACTTATAGTTGTTACCCACAACCAATAGTGGTATCCGTTCAATTCACCATGTGCCTAACAGACTTGTATATAGGTAGTAGCGGATTTATTTCAACTTCCTGTTCAGTTAGTAAATACTAACATAAAGGCTCGGGTAAGCACCTCAATCACCATTACTTATACTTGTTGTTGGTGGTAGTATTTTATCTATCTCCCACAAGTACCTTATTCAAATTGCCGTTCTCCTTAAAGATTAGATATAATAAGTAAGGGGCAAAAACTATTATTCCGAAAATCATAGCAAACAATGCAATGAGAATTGATTTTCCCGAGAACTTATTTCGCCAGGAAATCCAAAATGCCGATAGAATTAAATAACATTGAAAATCCAAAGCAAATTGTCCCATCCACTTCATTGATAATGCAAATTCTTGTGCTCTGGAAAGAAAATTAAACCCATCATTTTTTATTGTAATAATGGTGTATACCAAAAGTCCGATGGTCTGAACAATTAAAAGTGCTTTTAAAAAGTATAGCTTGGGATCCCTTTTCATATTTGACCTTTTTAAATCAGGTCAAACCTACAGCGGGCTATTGAGAAATTTTAGACGCTCCCGTCCATAATAGGAATGGAATTGGTATTCTTGAATAGTTTAACCATCTCTCTTATCTTGTCAAGATAGGCGAAAATCCACGTTTCGTTCAACGTCTCATCGGTGATTTGCAAAAAAAAATTCTCGATACTCAACATCAAGACCATTTTTGCCAAATAGTTGTTTTCATCCAAACCTATTATTTCTTTCCAAACAGGCAAAAGACCTGGCAATGAAACTTCATTTACTTTTTGAAAACAAGCCTTGAAATCAGGGTTTTCTCTGTGAAACCTCAATTGGCGGTTAAAAAGCAAATCCCGTTTGTGCTCAACGATAATGTGCGCTAATTCACTTTCATTTTGTGCTTCCGATTCTTTGCGAGCAATCTCTTTTGCTTGTTCCAAATGAAAATCTAAGAGCCTTTGAGTAAATACCTCCAAATCAGCAAAAAAATGATAGAAGGAGGATTTGTTTTTCTGTATTGATTTTGCCAACTTTTCAATACGCAATCCTTGAGGTCCTTCGTTGGCAAAAATTTGGTACCCATATTCTATCCAGATCTGTTCTTTGTCCATTTTCTTTTTCTATATGTTCGTTAAGATAGATCCTTTACAGAGTTATAGATTAGGGTTTACACTAGATTGGTTTCTAACCTTACTGATTGTTCTTTGTTTCTTAATTCATTTTCATTGAAGTATCCTAAAAATACGTTTCTGTAGAAAACACGCCAAATTCCATTACCCATCTCCAGAACTCCGATGTATTTTCCTTGCAATGAAGCGGATACATATACCCAGTTGTAGGAGCCCCACCTGACAGATCCGTTCTTGGTTACTTTCAAGACTTTCATTTCTGAGTCGTAATCAAAATTAGGTATTCTTTCAGGAAAAGGACGCGTAGAAAATTCATGTACAAAAGCAGGCGTTTGCATTTCCAGTGCTTCGTGTGGTCTTACATGGTTGTATTCCTTTACAAAGCGATTTAAACGCCTTTGCTGTGCTCTTAAATCATAAGCTGAAGGTTTGGCGCAAGCAGCCTTTAAATCTCTGTGCATGCGTTCATGTCTTCCGTTTTGTTCAGGGTGCGAAGGATCAGAATAGACCGGCAAAATACCCAGCTCAATGAACCAATAGGAAAGTCTGGTAAATCGTTGTATGGCGGCTACACATCCAAAAGGGCTGCCATTGTCGGTATGGATTTGTTTAGGGCTGCCATATTTTCTAAAAACCCTTTTGAACTCTGATTTTGCCGAGGCCAGGTTTTCTTTATAGTGTGCTTTTGCTGTAAATACAAACCTGCTTTTTGAGTCTGCAATGGTTAGTGGATGACAGTAGGTTTTATTGCCCATCAAAAACTTGCCCTTGTAATCCGCACTCCAGACTTCATTGCACTGCTTTGGGTTAAAAATGGGGTGAATGGGTTTGACTCTACGAAGGCGTTTTTGAGGGCTTACCAAACCATGCTTTTTGAGAATATTGTGCACGGTCAAAATACTTGGGATCACTTCATCTGAAAAATCGTTATACAACAGTTTGTGGATTTTTTTTGCTCCCCACAACTTGTGTTTTTCTTTCAGTTCAAGAATGCCTTGTACCACTTTTTGATCGGTGGCATTTGGATGTGTTCCCCTGGGTTTCCTGGACAATTCCCTTAGGCCTTCATAACCTTTTTTTTCAAACCGGGCTATGATTTTGTACGCTGTTGGCCTTGATATTTCAAAGCTCCTACAAAGTTCTGTGATGGTGTATTTCCCGGTTCGCCATTCACAGATAAACTCAATTTTTTGTTCCATTATCGTTGTTTCTTTCCAAGGCATGGCAATCTGAATTTTGCTTCAAATTGCGACTTAAAAAAGTGTAAACGATGTTTCTATAACTCTGTAAAGGATGTTTATATATCGTACCCAATTTAGCCTAACGTGTTGGCTAAAACTAGTGCGGTCGTTTCAGATTTCCTAAAGAAGGAGGATTTTCTCTTTCAAAACGTCTCTTTGTCAAACTGTGAGAAATTACCGCATTAGCTTTAGGTGTTGTTGGCCATAGTTTTTATTTTAATAATCTTCGATTCCGGTCTCAATTTCGTTGAAATAGGTTCGAGCTAGTTCAATTAAGAGATTCTTTATTGCGTCATCAGGGACATTTGTCTTATAAGCACAAAACTGATCTTTGCCAGCCTTCTCTATAATGAGGGATACCCCGTCAGTCATTAACAAATAGTCGTAACGTAGATCAGAACAGATTTCTGTGCTGTCAAGCACTCCTGAAATACTTTCAAACTCACGCATGCTTAGGAGACTTTCACCTTCATCCACCATTCCTTCGGGCTGATAACCTCCCATACCAGTACCTACTTTCCATATAATTTCACCTCCCGTCTCACTCTTCACGATCCTGATTACAATAGGGTGGTCAAAACTTGGTAGCCAAGTAATTCTGTAGGTTAGTTGGTCAGCATTGGGATAGAGAATAGGCTCATTCAAGGAACTCAAATGTTCTGATAAAAAGTCAACGGATCTGTAGGAGGTAAAAAGCATTTCATCGAACAAATCAGTAGATAGGTCATTTTTCCAATCTTCCTTTAGATATCCAAAATACCATTCAGGAAAGTAGTGGTTATTGTAAAGGTTAGAATCAAGTTCGTATCTGCTTGATATACCCAAATATTCTTCTATCTGAGCGATTGGAATCTTGGCGATTTGATTATATGGCGAATCTGAATTAGAGAGCACTTTCAAGTATTTTAGCGAGCTATCTGCAGAATGCTGGTATACAGGGAGTTTGATTTGACTTCTTATCTTTTTTAATGAGTCAATGGAAATACCAATTTGTTCAGCAGCTCTCTTGTCCCATTCATATTGTGAAGCACTATCAATTTTCCACTTCCAAATCGTTGGGGGCTCTTTTCTAAATGGCTTAATAAAGTCGCTGTAATAAGCATTGCTCAAGAAATAGGCTGCATCTGCTTTGGTTTCCGGAAATTCAAGACACTTAAGAAGTACTCGGAAATAATAAAAATCGTAAATACTATCTTTTGGAGCCATATGCCTGAGACCATAGGAAAGCGATAACACTACTTCTGGGTTAGGCTTGGGAAATGCCAAAATTGAATCAATGTAAGAGTATGCCCTTTGATATTCGTCCAAGAGCACATACGATTTTACTATATATTCATGTGCTCTCGGATTTAGCGAATCTATTTCAAGTATTCTTCGAGCTGTTGGAATTCTTTCACCATCCTTTTCACCACTTGACATCCAACGAAGACTGTCAATTTTTGCATCAAGATTTTGTGCCCATAATCCATTAACTGTCAAACAAAGAAAGGTTATTAGTAGATTTCTCATTTCAAATTGTGGCCAACGTAGGCGTGTATGGCACGTGCCGTTTTTATTTTTATCAAATTCTTTTTTAAGTCTAATCTCAATAGGATTCCACCAAGCAGTCCGTGAATCAGTCCTATGCCGCCATAAATCCAAAGTTGGTAAATCGTATATCCTGCTATTGATTCCAAGACTTTTTCTTGTCCACTTTCAAAAGTTGCAATCAGCCCCATTACCATGGCTTTTGCGTAGAGAACCAATATCCACGTCAAAAAGATAATGAGCACCGAAAAAGAGTAAATATTCTTTTCAGTTCTCTGAAGTCGAACATTAATTCTCCAAGCAAACAAAAATCCAACAAGAGGAATCGAAAGTATAGTCACCATCCATTGTATTAAATCTTGCTCAATCGTATACCATCTTGGAATTTCTTCGATAATCCATGCCCCAATGGTTATAGCAAGTAGTCCAATTAGGTAATGTTTGAATATTATTCCAGTAGTGATTTTCAAGATTGGTCGTTTAAATGGCACATAACGGTAGCGTGTATGGCACGTACCCCGCAGGGTATGTGCTATACATAATGTTGTAGCTAGTTTTTTATTTCTTTTCCATTAAAGTCAATTTCGTACTCGTCTGAGTTGAAGTCCAACAGTTTTATTGAGTTCTCAGTAATTTCTATTTCAGGGCGGCCTTCCATATTCACCCAAATGTCAGCCGCAGAAAAAGTCCATTTTACATTTCCTGTCTTATCAATTCTGTGAATTCCCACTTCTCCGCGAAGCAGATAATCATGCTCCAGATCGTAAAATTCAAAGACTTCCGCTGTATCAGGTTCAAGCTTCCAGTTCAAGCTTATATTGTTTAAGTCAACAGAAATGAAATGGAGTCCTAAGCTTAAGATCAAATTGTCTTTATCAATTTTAACGGACTGCCCTTCTGCTTCACGCTCTTTCTCGTGCAGGTAAGTTCCACCTTGAATTCCCGTTACAATACAAGTCCGTTTATGGTGTTCGTCCGAAACATCAACCTTCAGTGTTGAATCCCATTCTCCCTTTTCTGATAATTCCATTGCGGTATCAGATTCGTCCGTATTAACCGTTTTTACCGGTGAATTCCAACTTTCATAGTTTAAAGTGACAGTCCACTTGCCCGATGAAATTGTTAGAGCTTGTATGTCGAAGGAAGTTTTGGGCATTTTTCAGATCAGCTATTGTTGGCAGCAGCTTTTTATGTATATGTTTCTCCTTCGTATGGTGTCCACAAATAACCTTTTTTGAAAGTTTTCATTTTTCTTTTTCCCGCGATCCGCTCATACAGTTCTTTCTGAATAACAAAACCTTTGAATTTTAAATAAAACTCCGGATCTTCAAGGAGTTCTTCCAAAAATACCAAACCATCAACTTCAACTCCCGTTATGGCATACCGGAAATCAGGAGACTCTTTTAACAATTCATAAAACTCAAACCCGATCGCTGTCATTTCATCAGCATCACTTTGAGAAGTTATTCCCGAAAGACTTATGCCGTCAACAGTTACCACTCCGCTGTCGTATGCACAAACGGTGTATTTTTTATTGTTTGTAGCTATTATCCGTCCTCCAAAGTATTCTTTTACAGCTTCTCTGTCTGCTTTTGTCTCAGTCTCAATCCACATGGAAAAAACCCAGGCCATTTATCGTTTTTTTTAATTGCTGCCAGCGTAGGTATAAGCTACGGTAGATAAGGGTGGGGCGGCCACAGGTTACGGTGGCTTTTAGCGGATAAAAATAACAAACAGAATGATTTTGTGGCTTGCCCGGAACAGCCAACCGGCAAGGGCGGGCTTGAAGGCTCTCTTTTTGGTATAGTGCTGTACTTTGGGTTTAGGGGTTTAGCTGCCCCACACTTTGGCAATGCGCTCTTTGATCTTTTGCTCAAAAATTTCGATCAGTTGTTTGTTGGCACTGACCAGTTCCTGTTCCTTTTGGATTCTAGTTACGATCTTGTATTGAGTCTCTAATGGAGCAATAGGTATTATTACCTCTTTTAATATTGCAACATTAATATTCTTTTGAGCAGCTTGCGGGGCAATATCATTTAGTCGCTTTTTTTGAGTTCTCATTATCAATTCCAAATAATAAGGACTAATCCTTTCATTGGGAATTAAACCAACTACACTGTCTGTAAAACAAGCCTCATAATCCAAGATACCAGTGTCTCCTATATTTGCTGCAATCGTAATCAGTACAATTGTTGGCTTGAATAATTTACTTACTGATAACCCTAGTTCGTTTAAAGTTTGCGTATATGGGATTTTACCTCCGTTAGATCTTACAACATCTCCAGTTTGTATGAATGGATATTTTCCACCATAAAATTGAGGAGCATTTCTTGGTCTATGGGAAAATCTACCTCTTTTTATTTCACAAACCTCCCCCAACTCCACCATCTCCCAATCCGGGTCAATCTCAAGGTGAGGCCGGTAGTGGTTCACCACCGCTTTGGCCCCCTCAATTATTTTTTGATAGCCTTCTATTTCCGCTACTATTTCCCGCTGTACGGCCAAAAGGGGGAGGGGGACTGGGAAATCACAGATGACATTTTTTGGAACCCGCCTTAACCCGCCAGTTCCAGTCATTTTTGAAATAGCATATTCCTTAAACTTCCCTGTATTCAGAATTCTATACAGAAACTCTGGCATAATAGTCTGATTAGTTCTTAGTACGTAGAACTCAGAGGAGCCAAACCCAATTCCATTTTTTAAATTCTTAGCAATTCCTGCTTTACCATTTTCAAAACAGGGTGTAACCTTGGCAATAAGTAAATCGTCATCCCGAAAATAAGTGTAGCCTTTATATACTTCACTCAATTTTTTTATTTGATTAACCTTAAAACTGATTTGATTCTCATTTAAATCAGCCATTGGAACAAACGATACCTCGGTATCAGCAGGAAGATTTTTTACTTCACTTTTTAAGGGATTGATTTTAACTATTTCACCAATTTTTACGGTGTTATAGTGTTTGTGTTTGTAGGCTTGGGTTTTATACCTCTCTCCACTCAAATTAAATTCCCCATTCTTAGCAATTTCGCTTTTGGCCACGGCATGGGCCAAGGGAGATTCCGTTTCAAGTCCGGAATGACGGAAAGTAGTAATGATGTCAGCTGCTTCTTTTAGCTGGCCGCCTTTTACGGGATTGCGCTGGGCGCCCAGGCTGTAACCGTCATTCTCAATTTTTACAAAAAGAATTTTATCCTGCTTTTTAGCCAGGGCCCTGTCCAGCAATAAAATAGAGGTCTTTACCCCACTGTAGGGGTTAAATACCCCGGCCGGCAGGCTCACCACCGCATAAAGGGAGTGGTTTACCAGCATTTTGCGCAGCTCTTTGTAGGCCTTGCCGCTCTGGAAGATCACTCCCTCCGGCACAATAATGCCGGCCCGGCCTTTGGGGTTGAGGTGTTCGGCTATGTAATCCACAAAGAGTACCTCGCTGCGGCTGCTGTTTATGGTAAAGCGCTTGTGGGGCCTTATGCCGCCCTTGGGGCTCATAAAAGGCGGGTTGGCCATTATTACATCGTAGTGGTCGTTCCAGCGCTCTTCGCTGCTCAGGCTGTCGTATTCGTATATATGGGGTTCGGAAAAGCCGTGCAGGTACATATTTACCAGGCTGAGGCGCACCATATCGGGCGAAATGTCGTAGCCCGTAAAGTTGCGGATGAGTTTTTTGCGCTCGTCAGGCGTTAGCCCTTTGCGGTTTTTCTGCAGGATGTGTTTAAAGGCCGAGATGAGGAAGCCAGCTGTGCCGCAGGCGGGATCGAGAATGGTGTCGTTCTTTCCGGGATCGACCACTGCCACCAGAAAGTCGATGATGTGGCGGGGTGTCCGGAACTGGCCGGCATCGCCCTGCGAGCCCATCACGGAAAGCAGGTATTCAAAGGCATCGCCCAGCTTTTCGCTGTGGGTGTATTCAAAGCCGTTGATGGTTTTCAGGAAGAGCTTAAGGGTTTCCGGGTCGCGGTAGGGCAGGTAGGCATTGTTAAAAATATCGCGGAAAAGCTGGGGAATGTTGGGGTTTAACTCCATGCCTTCAATGGCTTCGGAATAGAGGCGGAGCATTTCGGTGGCCGTTACTTTGGGGTCAAAAAGGTGTGGCCAGGCGTAGCGGCTAAAGGGCACTACTTTATCCTTGCTGCGGTCTTCGGGAAATGTGGGATCGGCCACGGTATAGTCGGTAAAAAATTTGGCCTTGCCGCCCAGTTCTACGGCCTCCCGGTCCATATCGTTCATAAACTTATAGATGAGGCCAATGGTGATCTGCTCTATCTGTGCTTTGGG
>JANQHO010000032.1 GCA_028277105.1 Owenweeksia sp.
CGTAGTAGTAGAAGTTCCCTCTATCCTGGAAGTAACGGGCATCATACCCCTGGTTTTTCAACCTGTTTTGTAGCTTCTCTGCGTTTTGCTGGTTGCTGAATACACCGGCAACAATGTAATATCCCCTCGATCCTGGCTCTACGTTTGAAGCACTGTTAGAAGGATTGTAACCGGTGTTAGTCGGTTGCCCACCTTGAGCATTTCCACTTGTACCGGGTGGTATACCCGTATTATTGGTATTGTCTCCTCCCTGGTTCGCGCCCTCCTGCTGTCCGCGGGTACCAGTATTATTATCTCCAGCCTGACCGCCCTGAGGTTGCATATTTTCAGTAGCCTCTTCCACCTGCTTTTTGATCTGATTTTTCTGCTGATCTTCAAACTCTTCCAGCTTTTCATCTACCATCTCTTCCAGGTTATCCTGCTGTTTGCGCTGCTGAAGTTTTAAACGTTTGATCTCATTCTCTAAACGTTCGTTTCGTTTGTTACTACCAAAACGCCAGCCCAACATAAATTCGTGTGATGTACCCAGCTGAGATCCGTATTCGTTAAGTGAAAAATCGTAAGCATAACCTACGGTAATCTGCTCGGTAAGATTAACCCCCAGATTACCGGTAACAGCATAATCAGAACGGAACATCGCTCCAACATAACCGTATTCTGTCAGGCTGAAGAGCAACCCGGCATCAACCTGTATAGGCACATTTTCTGCCGTGCGCACCATCACTATCGGAGACAATACAGACTTATCACCGGAAAATTCAAAATCGTAACGGGTATTAAACACGTAGTGGCGAATTAAACCGTAGTTGATATCAATGTTATCTTCCTCGGAATAATTAATAGTTTGAGCCAGCAATTGAGGAGCAGCTGCTCCTATCTGAAAACCGCCAACTTTGAAATTAATCCCAAAATTGAGGTCAAACTGTCCTCTGTCACCATTGGTTTGTGTGATAGGCTCAGCAGTATTGCTCAACCGCAATGAACCGATATCAATCGAATTATTGATATAACCGGCCCCTAAACCAAATGAGAGGGTACTTTCATCGGTAAGTCTCACGTGGTAAGCATAATTACCATAAGCTCCTATCCGTTTTACGATATCTGTTTGATCGTAAAAGCCGTAAATACTCCACCCCACTTTTTCTTCATTGAGTGATCCGTTTATAGTAAGAGCTGAAGTTTCCGGAGAACCCTGAATGCCACTCCACTGCCTGCGGTGCATCATATAGAGCTCGGTAAAGCCTGCCGTACCGGATTGAGCAGGGTTATATATAAAAGGAGTAAAAAAGTAATTACTGTAAAGGGGGATTTGCTGAGCTTTCGCGGTAAATAACAAACCAGCGGTTAAAACCAAACTCAATATATAGACTGACTTCTTCATCGTTTTAACTTTTATTGGTTGTTACGCATTATGGTTACCGCATTCTTTATCCTTACCTGACCGACACATTCCAATATATAGTAATAGGTACCGTCTGGCAAAGGATTCCCTCCCTGGTCGGAGCCGTCCCAAAAGCCATTAAAAGATTGATTCTCATAAACCGGGGAACCCCAACGGTTGAGAATAGTAATTCTACAGGCATCGCCATTTGTTACTTTGGTCATATCCCACAAATCGTTTAAACCATCACCGTTGGGAGTAAACAGGTTAGGCGAATTATTGAGTATATCAAAATCTTCAGGAGGCAGCTCCCGTAATACGATCATTTGCAAGGAAGCCGTATCTGTACAGCCTTCGGCATTAATAGCTATCATAAATATCGTAATGGTATCTGCATCAAGGGAATCGGGTAGGTTATAACTTACTTGAACTGTTTGACCGAGAAAATTACTCCAGTTTAGCGGTTCAGAAGCAAACCATTGGTAATTAGTGCCCCCAGTACCGGAGAGAGTAGCTGTTTCACCGTCAGAAACAGTTATATCGGGGCCAGCATCAGCAGAAGTACTAAAAGGAAACACATCAACCGTGTGGGTATTGGTGCACCCATTTATACCTGTTCCTTCCACTACATATTGACCCGGACTCGATACCCAGATAGAGGCTCCCAGGGTGGTGCCACCATTCCACTGGTAGCTCAATGAAGTTCCTCCCGCCACTACCAATATTGAATCGCCCGGGCATAAGCCCAGTGAGTCACCAGGAATAAAGGTAAAAGTAGGAGGAGGATAAAACCTGACTTCTATACTATCGGTAATATAAGCGCAGGTCCGCAAACCAAACTGGTTCTCATAATCCACCACTAAGCGGTAGTAAGATGTATCCTCTATGGGGAAATACGAAGTATCTATAGTAGCCCATGGAAAAGTATCCAGGGGAAGATCCAGCCAGGTCATCATACCTTCATTATAGCGCTGCCATTGATAATCCCATCCGGGTAAAACAGTATCAATAGCAGAAAGAATAACGGAATCTTCGTAACACAGATCCAGATCAGTTAAAGGATTGTTGATAATGGAAGTGAATGGAATAGTATCTACAAACACCCAAAAGGCATCAGATGTATCCACACATATTCCGTCATTGATCACCACATAATACCTCAAACCGGTATCTACTTCCAGAGTTGAGTTGGTTTCTCCAACCAGATCGTATAAAACCCTCTGTCCTGTCCCATCAACTGAATCGGTAAGCCATTGATAGGAATAAAAAATCCCGTTGTTTATCAATTCATTAGGCGTGGCAGGGGCAATAATGGTAGCCGAATCCGTTTCGCAGAAATTGATGGAGTCGCGGCCTACCTGGTTGATAAAAGGCTGGGCACCATAGCCAAGGCTGTAATCGGGAAGCCACCTTATCAGGATAGAATCTGTAATAAAAGTACAGGTAATCCTGTTGGTGCTGGTCTCTTTGTTAACCACTACCCGGTAATGGGATAACAAAGGTACAGTAGGGGTTTGCAACTTTTGACGTGCTGTATCCACTATTAAGGTAGAATTGGTATCGTCAACAAGGTTTATCCAGGTTCCCAAACTGGTGTTATAACGCTGCCATTGATATTTCCAGAACTGGGGCGGGAAAAAGTCCTGTACCGCCAGCAATATAGAATCTGATGCCTTCATACATACGTCATTAAAAGTAATGGGACCAGGTCCGATAAAAGGTATACTGGCAATGGTTGTTCTTGGCACTGTATCAACAAAAACGTTAAAAGCTACTGAAGTATCAATGCAAAAACCATCGTTTATCTCTATGTAATATCTGCCGCTGGAATCTATTCCTGCAAGGGTTTGATTGGTAGCACCGGTAATAGCATAAATAACCGTATCTCCGAATTGAGTAATAGAATCAGTCAACCATTGGTAGGCAAAACTAAGTGTGCCGGTAGGATCGGTTGGCCCGATAAGGGTAATAGCTGCATCTTCACAAAACTGGGCTGAGTCCAGAGGTAAAACTCTATCGATATCCGTAAAAAGTAGAGGGATAGCCGTCATC
>JANQHO010000103.1 GCA_028277105.1 Owenweeksia sp.
TCCCACCACTCCCGGAACGGCTTTTGACAGGGATATGGAAGTGAAAGACCCTACCCGTCTTTACCTGGAAGATATTTTTACCGTACAGGCCAATATCTGCGGTTCCCCGGCCGTTTCTATCCCAGTGGGAAAGCACAGCAACGGTCTTCTCTTTGGCCTGCAATTAATGGCTCCTTCTTTTGAAGATGCTAAACTTTTGAGCTTTGCTTCGCTTATAATGAACAAAGAGCCGTTAAAATCTATGCCGCAAGCAGGGTAAGGCAAAGAAGGCTTTTAGTATACTTGTAAGATATCAAATGACGAACGGTATGAGAAAGTACGGAATTATATTACTCCTGGGTTTACTGCAGCCGGGCTTAAAGGCGGCAGACGGCAATCCCAAGGGCGATACCGATACCACCGGAAATGTAAAAAGCTTCAACCTGGCTGACATAAGCCTGGAAGACGATCCCTATGTGGCCATGCTGGACAGCCTGTTGCGCCTTGACCTTTTTGTGCCCGATTCTTCCATTGCTTCCACGGAAGAGTTTTTGAATGTGGAAGACTCGCTGCAACTTTCAGCTGACTTTCCCGACTCTGTTTACCAGCAGCGGCTTATGGCCCTGGATGCCCTTACGCCTCTCCGGCTCGACTACAATTCCAGCGTAAAAAAATATATAGACGTCTACTCCGGGAAAAGAAGGGAGCAGGTAAGCCGTATGTTAGGCCTGGCCAACTATTATTTTCCCATGTTTGAGGAAATGCTGGATAAATACAATATGCCTTTGGAACTCAAATACCTGGCGGTAGTGGAATCGGCTTTAAATCCCACCGCCCGTTCCCGGGCGGGAGCGGTAGGCCTCTGGCAGTTTATGTACTCCACCGGAAAGCTCAATGGCCTGAAGGTAAGCAGCTATATCGATGAGCGCAGCGATCCCCTTAAGTCTACCGAAGCGGCCTGCAAATACCTCCAGACCCTGTATAATATCTTTAACGACTGGAACCTGGCCCTGGCGGCTTACAATTCCGGCCCGGGCAATGTCAACAAGGCTATCCGCAGATCGGGGGGTAAAAGGAACTACTGGGAAATACTGCCTTATTTACCGCGGGAAACCCGGGGTTATGTCCCGGCTTTTATTGCCGTTAATTACATTATGAATCACGCAGGAGACCACTACATTTATCCCTCCGACCTGAAGCCTTCCTATCTTCAGATCGATACGGTATTGGTTAAGGAAAAACTGAGTTTTGCCCAGATATCCTCCCTGGTGAATGTTTCGGAGGAGATGATCGCTTTTCTCAATCCCGGCTACCGCTACAAAGTCATCCCCAAAGTGGAAAAGAACTATTGCACTTTGATCCTCCCCTCTTCCAAAATGGGCTTGTTTATCGCTAATGAGGATTCCATCTACAACCTGGCGCGAAAGGACTTTGAGCAAAGCAAAGCTCAATTGCCGCAATACGTGGAAATGAACGATAAGGTCCGGCACCGGGTAAGACGGGGTGAAGTACTGGGTACCATTGCCCGCAAATACGGGGTTTCTGTTTCCAGCATTAAAAGGTGGAACGGCCTGCGCAGCAATACCATCCGCATAGGGCAACGCCTTACCATTTACCCGGGAAAGTTACCTGCTCAACGTACCGCTGCCGCTAAAAAGACCCGGGACGTTAAACCCCAGGTAAAAGCCTCTGCCACGGGCGAGTATATTACCTATACCGTTCGCAACGGGGAAACTTTTTATTCCATCGCCCGTAAATACCCCGGCATTAGCGCGGCCAATATTATGAGCTGGAACAACATCACCAACGCCAAGAGGCTGAAGCCCGGTATGCGGCTGAAAATCTACAATTAAAGCTATGTTTAAAAAAGCCGGTTTTGTCCTTTTGCTGTTGGGTCTGCTAGCCTGCAACGAGCAGATAGAGAACAGTTCATTCTTTAAAGACACATTACCGGACAGCAACGGAGGACGGCTGGACCTGATAGTAGTGGCCAAAGAACCTTTGTGGCAAAGCATAGCAGGCGACTACCTGCGAAAACTGCTGACTTCACAGCAGCCTTTACTACCCCAGCCGGAACCGCTTTACACCGTCCGCCAGATCGAGCCGTCACAGTTCAACGACCTCCTGAAACGGTCGCGCAACATTATTATACTGGATGAAGGGAATGGCAGTTTTATCACCGAAAAAAACAAATGGGCCAAGCCCCAGCTGGTTACTACCATCAGTGCTCCAGATCCCACGGAACTGGCACAAAAAATAAAACAAAAGGGGGAAGAAATGGAAGAGGCCCTGCACCAATCCGAAGTAGAGGTGCTTCAAAAAAGGCTTTTTAAAGAGACCCTCTCCCTGCCCAAGGCTTTAAAAGCCCGTAATGTCAGCCTCCGTATTCCCAGCTCCTTTCAACTGGAAGTTGAAGAGGAAGGTCTTTTTATTTTCTGGAATAAAACCCTGAAAACCGACCAGGGTCTTATCATCCATTTTCAGCCGTTAGATCCCGACCAGGCTATAGTGGGCAGTAACATCATAAGCCTGAGGGACAGCATTACCCAAAAATACATTCTGGGGCAGCGGGAAGGTTCTTACATGGTAACGGAAGACTTGCTGACGCCTCAAATAAAAAATATGGAACTCGATAAACAATTTGCTGCTGAAACCCGGGGCTTATGGCGAACTGAAGGGGAATTCAAAGGAGGTCCCTTTATCAGCTATACGGTTTATGACGAGATCAACCAACAGATAGTAACCCTTGATGCTTTCCTTTTTGCTCCCGAGATCAAAAAGCGCAATATCCTGTTTGAACTGGAAGCCATCCTGAAATCATTTGAGATCACCAATTAATCCCCGTGCAGCACCGAGCGTATAACTTCCAGGGAACGCAACTCTCCGAAATCTTTCACGTGCAGGCGGTAATAAATAAGTATTTCGTCCAGTAAAGCCGCCCTGGTTTTAGAGCCTGGCTTGTAGTCTTTCAGCTTTTCAAACTCTAATTGCGACAAAAGCCGCCAGTGCTCCAAAAGATGCCCAGAAATCACATGGGTATGGCCCGGGTCGAACTTGCTGTAGCTGCCGTTCATCAGATCGAAATACGGCAATGGTATTTTTTCCCTCGCTTCCTCCGGTTCAAAACCCAGATAGGAAGTCATGTGGTACAAGGTGAGCAGGTGAAAATTAGCAGGAGGGGAATCTTTTTTATCCAGCCATATCAGGGCTTTTTTCAAAAAATCGAACAAGGCGGGATTGGTTTCCCCTTCGTGAAGGATGTGCCTGAGCACTTCGGCCATAAAAAGAACGAGGCAATTTTTTACGGGATCGTAAAGTATGCTTTGGTAATTGCAAAGCATTCCCGCTTCTTTTATACGTTTAAGCTCCCCTTTGGATCTGTCGTAATAGACAATTTCCAGTTGGCTCAAAGGCTGCACCATGGATAATTTGACCGGGCCTTTTTTAGAACGGGCTCCGCCAGCGATAAAACTTATAAGGCCCTGTTGAGGGGTGTAACACTTCAGGATAAGACTGGAATCACCATACTTAACCGAGCCCAGAACAATAGCTTCGGTTTTGTCCAGCATATCAATTCACTATAAGAATTTTAGTCACTGCCGTATTGGTGCCCAGGTCATCGGTTATGTAAGCAATATAAACACCTGAACTAGCTTTTTCACCCGAAAAATTCCTTCCGTTCCAGATCGCCTGCCCGCCTTCTGCCACTGTTTCAAAAATGAGATTCCCTTCAATATCCGTTATTTTTACCTGGGCATTGGTCACCAAACCCCTAATCAGTATGGGGCCTTCATATCCGGGAGTAACCGGATTGGGATAGGCAAATACATCCTGGTGAAAGGCGGCTCCCTCTGTCGCATTGCCCTGAAATGAAACTATACCCTGATCGGTGCCGAAATACACCATGCCGGTTTCATCATCTATTTCAATTTCGAGTACGTTATTGCTCGGCAAGGGGCTGTTGTTTTCCGTGAAGTGGAAGATCTCTTCTTCCCCGTTCTCACTGGTGTAGAAAACACCAGCTGTGGTGGTGGCAAACCATTTTTTGTTAGCCCCGTCCACTTCTATATCGTTCACGGCTTCGCCTTCCAAAAAAGGGGTGCCAAAGCCGTCTCCGTCTTCATCGATGAGGATCTCGCTCACGTCAAAATTGCGGTTGGGCTCAAAAATATTCTGAGGGCTGAAAAGTACTCCCACTCCTTCGCCCGTACCGATCCATATCTCCCCGTCCTGATCCTCGGTAAAACAAAGTACCGTTTCTGAAGGTAGGTTCCCTGAGTTCTCAACGGAAGTAAGCCTTTTGGAAACCAGCTGACCGTTTTCAAACTCTACTACCACCAAGCCACTGTTTCTGATCTGCATCCATATCTGATCTTGCGAGGTATATATGATATCTTTGACCGGTGTGCCGGCAGGGGCTGCGGAGCCCACGTTGAACGATTCCACCGTTCCGTCTGGCCGTATTACTCCTAGAAGCCTGTCGGTTAAAGAATTGGTAAACCAGCAGTTCCCATCTCCGTCAAAAACCAATTCTCCTACACGGTGGTCGTTAGTCCCCGGGCTAATGGACGGCAGGTTTCCATTGGTGGAAGTTTCATTGAGCAACCTCACCAGCTCATCATTCCTGAATTCCAGTATTCCACTGCCATAAGATGAGGCATAATAATGCCCTGCCTCAAAAGGATCGTTAGCTACGGAAACAATGTCTTTATAATCCCCAAAGCTGCTTGCCGGAATATTCTTCCACTCAAAATCATTGAGAATAAAAAAACCTTCATTGTTGGAGTTAGGAGCCCAAACAGGGCTTATGGATCCGGGTGATACAAACAAGCGGTTATTGGCAAACCTCATGGAATAAACACTTTTAGAAGCCGGGCCATTGGGGTCGAAATTCTGGTTGGTGAATGCCTGAAAGTTTAAGAACAATCCCCTTTGGTCGTCTAGTATCCAAAAGGATTCAGGATTATTATCAACTATGGCAGACCTTGGGGAAAAACCGGGATAATCGAGGATGTTGGGATTTATGTTATACACAATTTCCAAATTGTTGTTGTAACCAACTACACTGAAAACATTGATCACTATCAGGGTACCATGGCTGCTCTTCAACCTGATATTATTTGATATACCAGGGCCTTCAAAATGGTTCCATCGCCCGTTATCCCGGTAAAAAATACTGTCGTTATTGGGCTCATCCGGTCTGTTTATGAAGATCTTATTGTCGTGTACCGTTATCATGTCGATAAATTCTCCTTTAGAAATATCTTTCTCCCAGTTTTGAAAAAGAATGAGCTCATCGCTCAAAGACGCTTTGAACAAACCCCTGTCGGTAGCGGCATATATGCTGTCTCCGTTAATGGCCGTTTGAAATACGCTAAGGGTAGTTCCGTTATCGCCAATTATAAGCCTGTCTATAAAAATCCCCTGTTGAAAATCGAAGGTAACAATCCCAAAATTCGTAGAAATATAGGCCAGGTTATCAACTATCAATATGTGATTGATTCTTTTAAGGCCGGAATAATTGCTGTTAAGTCTGATTTCGGGATAATTATCTACCCTGTCTCCGTCTATGATATCAATATTTCCGTTTTGATAACCGACCATGATCAGATCGAGTTCTCCGGAATAAGCCATTTCTGTAATAGCTATATCACTCAGCCCGTTGACTTTCGACAGGCGTTGAATATCCCTGTCTGCGGTATTGAAAACGAAAACACCCTGTTCGGTAGCGGCATAAATCTCATTTCCCCTTTGGATCAGATCGACTCCATCCGTATATGGCAAATGGTCTACCCATATTCCCAAAGCACTGCTTACCTGGGCTTTGCTCACGGAAAGGCCAATGATTAATGTTAAAAATAATGCGATGATTTTCTCAGTCATATTCGCTTGTATAAACTTTTCCCATAGCAAACGGTAAAGCTATTAAAAATGATATGCCTGTACTAAATTTATGCATTGCCGTCAATTGATATCTTTGCTGTTGACTTATTATATTGATTAATCACAGGTTTTCTAAAATATAAACAGATTTATGGGTTGCGGAAGTTGTGCTAAAGAAGGGCTTCCAAAAGGTTGCAGGAACAACGGGTCCTGTGGTGTTGAAGGATGTGAAAAACATACTGTTTTCGACTGGCTTTCAGATATGGAGGCCCCATCGGGAGTTAAAAATTTTGATTGGCTGGAAGTTCGTTTTAAAAACGGCCGAAAGGGTTTTCATAAAAACGTTAACCGCCTTAAGTTATATATAGGCGATGTTGTAGCAGTAGAAGGCTCTCCGGGTTACGATGTAGGTGTAATCTCATTAAGTGGCGAGTTAGTAAAGCTACAAATGAAGAAACGAGGGTTTTCCCTTGAAGAACAGGATATTAAAAAAGTACTTCGCCTGGCATCTCAAAGGGATATAGACACCTGGAAAAAAGCCCAGGGCCGGGAAAATGAAACCATGATCAAAACCCGCCAGATAGCCAAGAGCCTGAATCTGGAAATGAAGATAAGTGACGTTGAGTACCAGGGCGATAACAGCAAGGCCACTTTTTTTTACACGGCAGACGACAGGGTGGATTTCAGGGAGCTGATTAAAATCCTGGCCTCCGAATTTAAGATACGGGTGGAAATGCGGCAAATAGGAACCCGGCAGGAAGCAGGAAGAGTAGGGGGAATTGGTTCTTGTGGCCGTGAGTTGTGCTGCTCTAC
>JANQHO010000151.1 GCA_028277105.1 Owenweeksia sp.
AAATAATTCCATGGCGTCTACATTGAGCCATTTACTAATCAGATAAAGCAGGGTAGAGCTGCTGCCCAATCCCCATTTGTTGGGAAACTCAAGCCAGGTTTTAACCTTTCCCGCAGGTAATTCTTTTCTGCTTATCCCACTGGCCTTCAGTAAAATATTTTGTAGTAGTTGAGCTTTTTCGAGATCATTGGTATTAACGATATGGGCTCTATTGGTATAAGTAGCTTCAAACCAGAGTTTATCTTCTGAATTATAGCTTTGCCAGAAAATATTGTTCCCTCCTGCTTCAAACTCCAGGTACTGGCCTAAACGGGTGGGAATAGCTAGGGCCAGAGCGCCTTTCAGCACACTGTACTCACCGGTTATAAGCAATTTGCCGTGGGCAAAATAGCGGGAAGAAGCCAATAACTATTTGTTTTTAATGACCTGCTGAGGGCTTTTAATGCCTCTTAACTCACAGAATTTGTTTACTGCTGCACTGTGAGAAACTACCTTATCCTTGAAATACTCAACAATTACTTTTTTCTCTTCTTCAGTAGCCTCCAGTTGGTTGAGGATATTGAGCAGGTGCATTTTCATATGACCCTTCTGAATGCCAGTAGTGACCAGGGCGCGCAAGGCAGCAAAGTTTTGTGCTAAGCCGCTGCTGGCGATTATTGACATCAACTCCGAGGCTGAAGGGTGATCCAGCATCTCCAAAGATAGTTTCACCATGGGGTGAAGACTGGTTAGCCCTCCTACGGTACCCAGTGCCAGGGGAACTTCAATCCAGAATTTAAAAATACCGTCTTTTACTTCACAATGGGTAAGGCTTTGGTATTTTCCGTTGCGTGAAGCGTAAGTATGGCAGGCAGCCTCTATCGCCCTGAAATCATTGCCGGTAGCTATGACCACAGCATCAATACCATTCATTATTCCTTTGTTGTGGGTAGTAGCCCGGTAAGGCTCTACTTCTGCTATACGCACGGCCCGGGCAAATTTTTCAGCGAATTCCTCTGGCTCAATTCCAGAGCCATCTTTCAGTTCTTCAACGGGGCAGGATACTTCAGAGCGTACTACACATTCAGGAGTATAGTTAGAGAGTATCCGCATAACCACCTGCACGTCTTTTTCCTCTTGGGTAAACTCATCAGATTGCTCAATAGCTGTAGTAAGAGTTTGAGCAAATTGTTCCAGGCAGGAGTTAATGAAATTGGCTCCCATGGAATCACAAGTTTCAAAGCGCGCTTCCAGTTGGTAGTAGCCCTCCATTTCAAGGGTTTTGTCTATCAACCCAATATTTAAAATACCTCCACCGCGTGCCCTCATATTGGCGGTAATAGAAGCAGTATCGCGATAAAATTGTCCATTGATATCAGTAATAAAAGAACGGAGCTTATTCCCATCACCTTTATAAATAAAATGAACGTGCCCCGTCTTTACAGTAGATACAACTGTAGTTTTAAAACCTCCCCTTTCCAGCCAGAAGCTGGCACTTTTAGCAGCGGCAGCCACTACTGAGCTTTCTTCAATCGCCATGGGAATAGCGTAAAGTTTACCGTCAATCAAAAAATTTGGAGCTACACCAAAAGGGGTGAAAAAATTGCTAATAGTATTTTCAATGAACTCATCGTGCAGCTTCTGAACCTTGGGGTTTTGGTGCCAGTAGCTTTTTAAAAGGTCTATAGTTTTTTGTTTGTCCTCAAAGTAATTGTCAACCAACCACTCTATTTTTCCTTCTTTGGAAAGTTTGGAAAATCCTTTTACCGCATTTTTCATCAAAACGTAAATTGAGTTGCAAATATATAAAGGCTTTAAAAGGCATTTAGTTTATTTTGTGCTGTCAAAATTTTGTTAAACTTCTTCACCCCCGGAGAATGAAAGAGGTAAAATGCGAACATTGTGGTTTTTGGACAGATGGAAGCAAATCACACTGTAACTACTGTGGAGGCCTTCTAAATGAAAAACGCATCAAAGAAAAGGAGGAACTCCTTAAAGCGGATGATGCAGGCATTCCCTTTATACAAATCGGGGAAAATGACTCACTTTTTACCCGTATCTGGAAGAGTATATTCAGAGCAGGCCAGATAATTTTTTTATTCATCATAACAGTGATAGCCTATATTGCTTCCTCTGTAGCATTTTGATTATGTTTTATTTCTCCAAGCTCTTCTGGATTACTTTTTTGTTGTTTGCCTTTAACCAGCTTCTTGAAAGGCTAGGCATGAAAGTGTATTTTCTGTACAGTTATTTAGATGATCTTTTGTGCCCCCCCATTGTGCTGGGATTCACGCTTTTTGTTCAGCAGCAGTTCACTTACCGGAAAAGGGATTACAAGTTTTCAACAAAAGCGCTCATTTTTTTCTGGCTGTGGTACAGCTTCTTATTTGAATATGTCTTCCCCTTAGTTGATAAAAGGCATTACAGCGACCCTTGGGACGTACTGATGTACGCTTTAGGTGTTTTGTTATTCTCTAAATTTGGTAACCGTGAAACCACGTCATCGCTGTTGACCCACCGTTTTTTTGACGTTAAGATCAGGTAAATCAGACTTTTGAGATAAGGGAAAAGTAAATATTTATGAATTTTCCAATTGTACAACTGATATTTCCGGATGCTGTACACGCTGATTTTGTAAAAAGGCAACAAATAATAAACGGAGGTTTTTACGAACTCTATAACAGGCTGCGTTTTCAACCACCCCGTATTTATTGCTTTAAAAGCCCATTAGCTTTACAGTATGCCTTAAATTTTATCTATGGTTATGGCAGGCAAAGTCCCGATCATGGTTTTACCGAAAACTATCCCGGTTTTTGCAATGATCTGTATGAGGGAAATTCCAATTTTAGAAATATCAACCGCCTGATATGGGCTTATGTGGGTGAAAAAATTGCGGCTCCTGCCATTTCGCATGGTTGTGGCAATTCCTATTCAGATTACATCTACCAGCACCGGCAAATTTTCAAAGCATTGGAAGAGGCAGTTATAAGTGATCTTAAGTTAAAGCTCGGGGCCAGAGGGTTTAATTTTTCATATTTCTCATATCATCCCGGCTTTAAAGACCATTTATGGCTTACAGCTGTTTTACCCTGCCTGGGGCATTTTGATCAGCAACACAAGGATGTCTACCTCAATTATCGCGAAATGGTACAAGCTGGATTGATGTATTCCTATCTCTTCAAGGACATGGTTTTGTGGTGCCCTATGCCTGAAACAGCGTGTTTTAACAGTGCCAAAGAATTACACAATGAAAAAGGTCCGGCCATCAGATGGGCCGATGGCTATAAACAATATTACTGGCAAGGAACTAAAATCATGCAGCGGATTGCAGAATATCCCGAAACAATTACAGGAGAGGATATAAATCTTTTAGGTGAGGATAATCTGGAATATGTGAAGAAAAAGCTGGGCCCGGAGCGTTTTTCCATGCTTTACCAGAAGGAAGAGGTAGTATAATCTATTGCTGTGATTTGACAACCCAGCGGTTGTAATAACTCCACAATTTCTTATTGTATTCTTCCATCATATTAGCCCGGGAAAGTTCTACCAATGAAAAGAAAACATATTTTCTTTGATAAAAAGGAAAGGGGTCATCCAGTTCTACAAAAAAACGGTCTTTAATGATAAAACCACTTAGTTTGGTTGGACCGGTGGTAGTGAAATCACCTATAAAAAAGTCAGCTTTCAATTTTTCTGCAGCAACTGGTTTCAATTCCGAATCAAAAACGTTTCCCGGCAGTTTTCCCTCGGTAATGGCTTCGCTTTTGGAGGCGTAAAAGAAGTAGACCGGGCAAAAATCAAAGGTCTGCTTAAAGGCTAGTAAGGTTTCCCGGTTTTCGTTGTATTGTTCCTGGCGGGCTTGCTCAGCGGCCTCTTTGTAACCTTTGCTTTCCAGGGCCTGTATTTTATTGTCATCTGTGTAGAGTCGTACCAACAACATATTTTCCTTGAGCAGTATCAGTTGTTCTTTAGCTCTGGCCAGTTTTTCTGATTGGGGATAAGCTATGCCTCCGATTAATAGAAGAATAGATAAACAAATGGCTTTCATAGGTATGGGTTAAGGTATTCTTAGGTAAAAATATAAAAGTATTGAAATACAGGCTCTTCTGCTTTTTGAGTAAGATCCCCCACCTTTCTTGCATGACTTTAAAGAGCCATAAAAAAGACCACCAATTTAGCGGTCTTGAATTGAATGTGGGCTCAACCTCCCAATTTCGAAACAATTTTTTTTCAATTCTGGATATTCAAGCAGAACAAGCCTCTTCTCCATTTCAAAAACATGGCCTGCCCCTGTTGCTTTCTGAACGAACTATAGTTGCGTGACCCCATCTTTCCCCCAATTCAAAAGACCCTACTGCTTTTAAAAAAATCTAAAAAACCAGAACATTCTTCATTGAATACAGTTTAATCTGGGATATACTGATCGTTTTTAATTCTTACATCTGATAAGTTGATTACGAATCATATTTAAAAATGGGAATGTATATTCACAAGCCATTCTGTGAACTAGGAAGTTATACTCTATCCATTTGCAGGCGAGAAAAAGGTCTTATTTTAGACATTTAATAGCGTAAACACACGTACTTATGAGTAAAGTATTATTTTTATCTGTTCTTCTATTTTCTACCGTTACCTATTACGCACAATCCTGGATACCCTTGGATGGTATTCCAAGTGGCAGGCATCACCCGGTGGGCTTTGCTCTCGATGGTAAGGGCTATGTAGTAACCGGAACAAATTCTGCCGACCAGCCGTCCCGGGATTTTTATGAATATGACCCTCTTACAGATACCTGGCAAACCTTGACTGATTTCCCCGGCCCGGCAAGAAGTTTTGCCATCGGTGTAGTGCATGACGGCAAAGCTTATATGGGTTTTGGTGCTTCTAATTTCTCTTACCTAAGAGATTTTTGGCGCTACGATGCGCAGATCGATCAGTGGACACAGCTTAGCTCCTGTGTGTGTAGCGGCAGGCGACACCCTGCCATGATCGCGATCGGTAACAGAATTTATGTAGGCCTGGGGGATGATGCTACGGGAGACTTAAATGACTGGTGGATGTATACTATGGATACAGACTCATGGGTAAAAATTGCAGACTTGCCCGGGGACCCACGTCACCATCCCTTTCAGTTTAATGCGGGAGGCGAAATTTTTGCGGGCTTAGGTCACGGTGGCAATTTCATTTACAGGGATTGGTATAAACTTGATACCGCTTCCAATACCTGGACAGCCATGCAACTATTCCCCGGTGAGGCCAGGGTAGCGGGTACTCAGTTTAATTGGAATAATAGCGGTTTCGTATTGAGCGGTGATGGGGACAATCATAGTTTTATGGCTACTGGTGAAATGTGGCGCTATATCCCTGGCACTGACTCCTGGACCCAGTTTACCCCACACCCTGGTGTTAGCCGTTGGGCTCCCGGTAGTTTCGTAATTAATGATGAGGTATACTTCTTTGGAGGATTAAATCGCCAGACCAGCCAGTACCCAACGGATCTGTGGAAATTTGACCTCGCAGCGGCTACTGTGAGTATCAACGAGGAGAGGAGGACAGAACTTGCTGTTTTTCCTAATCCAGCCGTTGATTTTATCCAATGGCAGGGTGAGCAGCATATAACAAATGCAATTTTGTACAACACAATCGGGCAGAAAGTGTTGAGTGCCCCAGAAGACTTAAACCGAATGGATGTAAGTGGGATAGAAGGCGGAATGTATGTACTGAAATTGTATACAGCTTCGGGCTTGATAAAAACAACTAAGATCTTAGTTCAGCACTGAAACGACTTATTCGCTGGATAACAATATCGACTTCTGTGAGTTGAGCCTCAATAGCTAAGGGTAACCGGAAAGCTATGAAGCCTGTAAACCTTTGCGGGAGAAGGGGCTATTAACACCTTTTTATTTTAGATCGGGCATAATAAACCTCGCGGACCGGAAAACATAAATAGCCCTTTTCCCGGCTAATACCTGTCTACCTTTAACTTAAAGATGGGTGATGGCTGTTCAATAAAAGATCCGGGTTTTTATTATTAGCTTGTTCGCCTATAAGGTTGCAGTCAGGGCAGATGTTTTCAACCGAAATATCATCTGCAATAGTATAATTCTTTTTTACCACAATCAGAATCATATTGTAACTTATTAAGTTGAACTTTCCATCCAGAAAGTGCAGGTAAGCAATAAGGAGAACTTCTATTGAGATTTTTTTACCTTTAGCTTAGTCATGAAAACTACTATTCTAACGTCTCAGGAAAAGCCGCTTTCCGCTCTTATTGTAGATGATGAAAGCAGGGCGCGTAAAAACTTGTCGCAACTTCTGCGGGAATATTGTATTGGCATTCAGGTTTGTGGTGAAGCTTCCACTATTGCAGAGGCTACCAATAAAATGCACGATTTGCAACCGGATGTTTTGTTCCAGGATATTTGCATGCCCGGAACCTCGGGATTGGAGTACATAGAGCAAATGCCTCAACCTGCGCCACAGGTGGTTTTTGTAACGGCCTACAATCACTACGCATTACGTGCACTCAAGGCCGGAGCGGTAGATTATTTGTTAAAACCCCTGCGGGTTGATGATCTGCGCAAAGCCACCGAAAAACTAATAAGCCGGCACAGGCAAAATACAATTCCGGATGCTTCGGTTCTTGTAAAGAACTTTTTTGAACAATATCAAAATCTTGAAAAAATAGCCTTACCTACACAGGGGCGTATTGAAATTGTATCACTAAATGATATCATTTATATAGAATCGGATAACTCATACAGTACCGTTTTTACTACTACCCGCAAAATAACGGTATGCAAAAGTATCAGGGTATTTGAAGATATACTTGCATCCCAGCACTTTTTTCGCATTCATAACTCTTATCTTATCAATCTCCGGTTCATCACTACCGTTGATATACACGATAGTACTGCCCATTTAAAAGGAAGTTACACCCTGCCTGTTGCCAAGAGACGGCTTAAAGAGTTAAGAGATATGGTAACCGCCCGTTTTTGTCATTTTTAATGAAGTGGTTATTCCCCTGCATTCTTTGGATAGGGTTTTCATTTGCGGGCTATGGCCAATCTTCACGAACCTTCGGCTATACCAACTTTACGGTAGCTGATGGATTAGCGGGCTCTACGGTTTATTGTATCGCTCAAGATGAGCAAAACTACATGTGGCTGGGGACGAACAACGGATTATGTTGGTTTGACGGACAGCAATTCATCAGTTTCCGCTATCGCCATGGTATATTGCCACGACTTATTTTATCGATTACCTCCCTTAACGACAGTACCCTGGTCATCTATGGCGACCGGCCAGGTTACATCCAGGTCATCGATCCCCGTTCAGCCCGCTTTGGTACTTTGAAAGTAAGGAGCCTGAAAGTGGAGCATAATTATCATCGCGGTATAGCCCTGGGTCGTGACCTTCTTTTCTGGAACGAGCAGTTGATTTCACGTTTTGACCCTGAAAAAATGGGGATCAGTACTTATGAAGTACCACCATCCTTTTCCGTATCCCAGTCTGACCTTTGGTCTGGCTCATTCAAGCATTCCATTCATTTTATACCCCTTATTCAAGCCCTGCTCGAACCTCACGAAAGGAACCATATGTACACTTGTTTCAAGAAAGAGACATTATTCGGACTTATAAAAGCAAAGGACCGGTCTCTTTGGTACCATACACCGGAGGGGTTTTACCATTTAAAGGAGGGATCCCTCGCTTTTGACCCGCTTCCCTGGGGAAAAGTGACGCCCAATTATCGCTACTACAAGGATGACGCTGAAGGCAATATTTGGTTTACCGGCACTCTCAGTGGTTTGTACCGATACGATCCTGAACGTCATAAAGTAGATGAGTTCTCCTCCTCATTTTCAATAGAGGAGCGCCAGCTCACCAGCCTGTTTTGTGACCATAGGGGCAATCTCTGGTTCGGTGCAGAGGGAAAGGGTCTTTACTTTTTGCCTGTAGGTAAAGTCGTGAATTATTCTGACCGTGAAAACTTATGGGGTAGCAGCGTTCAAAACCTTTTAGTATCACCTGACAGCATTTACTACATTGCCACAAACAAAGGCATCAATTTTTTTGAAAAAGAAAAAGGCCTGTTTCCACTGAAATCTGCTGATATTTCAGATCAAAGCTGTAACCGGACAGTATCTGATTGGCTAACACCCCATTATGTATATGACTTGTATTACCGCAATCATGTACTTTACTATGGTAGTTCTCTTTCCAAAAAACCGTATAAAGTACGGTGGCGAGATCAATCGGTTGTGCTGCTATATGGCAGTAGCATAAATACTTATCGTGGCGATACACTCATAGTAGGAAAATGGCATTCTTTATACCTGATAGCCACTTCAAACGATAATCATCGTATTGTTAGAAGAGAACCTTTCCCTGGCCTTGGCAAAGTCTTTAAGACCTGTCGTTTTCAGGGCAGAACCTGGCTGGCCAGTAGTGAGGGTATTTTTCAGGAAAACAAAAAATCACTTGAGTTCAAACTGATAGAATCACCGGTTTTTATAGAAACCGCCCGGGTAGATGACCTTTCCGCTTTTGATCTGTTGGTACTGAGAGACACGTTATGGATTGCCACCAACTATGGGGTTCTGGGCTACCACAAAAACACCTGGTTACACTTATGGGAAGAAGAAAATCCCTATATCAATTACCGGAGCCTTACCCGGGATAAGAAAGGACAACTTTGGGTTGCTACCAACCGTGGGTTATACCGCTATAATAGCAAGACCCTGGTGTACTATGGTAAAGAGATAGGCCTGGTTTCCCAAAACCTCAATACTGTACTTTTTGATACGCTTCAGGATCAATTACTGATTGGTTCGGCCGATGGTTTTTCGATAGTAAAAACGGAAGCCATTGAAGAAATAGGCCAGGAGGAGGCGTTTCAGATCGACTATGTCCGTTTGATGGATGAAGACTCTACATTTACCAAAACCAAAGTAAATCTGCTTCACCATCAGAACAGTTTTACCATTGCCTATACTACCGCAGCCTTTATACTACCCGGAAAAACCTGGTATCGTTATCGTTTAAAAGGGGCCAATGCCCAATGGCGCTATACAGACCAGCGCACCGTAAGTTATGTAGGCCTTGAGCCGGGTAACTATACCTTTGAGGTAAGCGCCAAGCATGCCGGTACCAGCTGGAGTACACCTGCTGTCCGGATCATCAGTATTATACCTCCCTTCTATAAGAGGCCAGTTTTTATCATTATCAGCAGTACGGTCTTTGTTTTGCTGGTTTACCTGGGTGTATTCTACTGGACACGCAAAGTGAAAGGGGAGGAGTTACGGAAAAGGGAAAGTCTCGTACAAATGGCCCAGCTGGAACAAAAAGCTATCAGTAGCACACTGAACCCTCATTTTATATTTAACGCTCTGAACTCGATACAATACTTTCTATCCCGGGATAAAAATCCATCCAGGGAAGCCATTGACTACATTGCTGATTTTTCGCACCTGATCCGGGAAAACATGGAGGCATCTCAGCATCGTACCATTCAATTAAGCATGGAACTGGAACGTCTGGAAATATACCTTAAGCTGGAACAGTCCCGGCTGGAGAAAAAAATGAAGTACACCATAGATGTTCAGCCGGAGGTCTACCCGGACGAGGTATATATTCCCTCAATGCTTTTACAGCCATTTGTGGAAAATGCAATATGGCACGGTATAATCCCCTCCGAACATCCCGGGTACGTTGCAATAAAGATCGGTCGCAAAGGGAATTTTTTGCACATCCTGATCCGTGATAACGGAGTAGGTCTGGACCAGCCACACCATTCAGAACATCGTCATATCTCAAGGGGTATAGCTTTAAGCCAGGAAAGGCTTTTGCTTCTCTCCCCTAATAACCGCATCGATCTCCGAAACCGGAAAGACACTCATGGAGCTGAGGTTAGTATTCATTTGGAACTTCAGGACTAATTTCCATTTTCAAAATAAAATAGCCCGGTATCACAACTGAAGTTGTCATGATCAAAATGGCAATTCTTATCGCCCTCTTCTTAGATTACATTTATCCTATGGCGACCACCGAAAAGCCTTTAAAAGAGTAGGTATCATTTAAATTTTAATGTCATGAAAAATCGATTACTTACAGTATTGCTCACAGTAGCTTTGTTTATCGCAGGCACAACAATCAGTTTTGGCTCTTGCGACACCTGTACGGCTCCCTGGGGACCATCTACAATTCTGGAGCTTACCGGACAGACCATAAGCGCTAAACCCTCTTCCTGCACTTATACTTTCCTCTATGAGTACCGCACAAGAAATTGCAATGGTGAGATCCAGGTTGATATCCTCAACATCTTTTTCCTTTCTGAAACCTCTGGGCCGGGATGTGATCTCAACAACTTTTCAGATTGTTACCATTCACACCGCGCGGCTTTGCTCTCATTAGCCAATGATTTTGGAGTCCCTATCACTCTATCAGAAGAAGCGTCCTGTTACTCGCTGGTAGATGTGGAACTCACCCAGGAATTTATAGACTGTGCTATAGATCCTCGCGAAATACCCGTACCACCCGATACCTGGAAGGCCCGTGTACGTTGCGACAGTGTCTCATGCTGCAAAACCACTCTTATTCCTTTGGGAGACGGTACCGTACAAACTCAAAGTATTGCTTCTATCGAGTGTGACGGGGCTCCCATTATTCCAGACACGCTTTACTGGTATTGTATGGGGCAGAAGTATGCCTTACCGGTTGTATCCGATCCCGGAGAAACCGATTGCCAGCCTACCTGTGATGGTGATGACATTCTCCATAAAACCCTGAGTAATAAGGGATCATCCAATATCAATAATAAGCAAACTCTAAACCTTTACCCAAATCCTGCGCAGGGGCGTCTGCTTATGGAGTATGACGCCACCTTACCCGGTACCCATGAGGTGGAAATTTACTCGGTACAAGGCGGTAAAGTGCTCAGCCTGATACTGGAAAGCACCTCAGGCGAGGCAGAGATCAATATTGAGCATCTTCCTGCCGGTCAATACCTGTGCCACTGGTTATTGGATCAGGAGGTCATGGGCACACAGATCTTCCAGAAAAAGGAGAGCCGTTAAGGCCGGTACATTGAGTTTCGTAAATCCCGTTTCGGAATACATCCCGGAACGGGATTTTTTGTATTCTCCCTAAGAAATCATTCAAGGGATAAAGCTGATAACGGATCCTGAAGATATCTTTTTCCATTCAGGCTATTGCGGTTTGCCTTAGTGTGCCGAATGAAAAAGCAAGACTACACTGCTTTAGGTGGGTTTTTGGATTGGGCCGGAGCGGAGTTCGTGAATGCTGTGCACTTGCTCAGCCCCTTGATTTAACCTTGAAATATCTGCCTATCGGTAGACAGGAGCGAAGAAAACAGAGCAGAGTGATTCGCTCTCGCTCTCATACTCTGTTCTGTTTTTGTGGTGGCCAGCTGGCCCCGAGGCTTCTGGGGAACCAGCTCCTATTTAAACCTCTCAAGAATATCATTAAATTTTTCTTGATCGACTTTGAGGCTTTTTATGAATTTCCTACTCTCCTGTTTTTTAATAAAATCCTCCACCCTTCTTGCATGACTTCGATCTATACATTCTCCAATAAGGTAAACTCTCCAATCTGAAGCCTTTGAGGTACTAGCCTTTCTATAATATCCTGTATTATGTTGTTCGAGTCTGATCTCGACATTAACTGTCTCACCTATATAATATTGATCTAAGGATTTAGAATATATGATATAGAGATAGTGCATGACTTCAAAGGAAATAAAAAAGACCGCCAATTAGCGGTCTTGAATTAATGTGGTGCCAGCTGGAATCGAACCAGCGACACAAGGATTTTCAGTCCTTTGCTCTACCAACTGAGCTATGGCACCTAGCTATAATTTCGAGGGCGCAAATGTAAATATTTTTCCATTCAGCCCCCAAATTTTTTCAGAGCATTTACCTTTACCGCCTAAAGTGTTTGTTTTCAATGAATCTTGTAATAGACCAAGGCAATACCCGGGTAAAAGTAGCAGTATTTGACCAGAAGGGTAACCTTTTGCAGTTAAAAAAGAAAGCGGAGTTGCGCGAGCAGGATATCTATTCATTACTTAATGAATATCCTTACATTAAGCAGGGGATATATTCCAGCGTAAGTGATGCTTTTCCCGCTTTTTTAAAACAAGCTGCTTTTCATTGCCTGGAAATGAGTACACATTTGCGTTTTCCTTTTGAAAACCGTTATACCACACCAGAAACACTAGGCCTGGACCGTCTGGCGCTTGTCAGTGCAGCAGCCTTTACCTATCCTTCTCAGAATGTATTGGTAATAGATGCAGGCACTTGTATAACCTATGATTTTATCAATGAAGAGGGGCAATATCTTGGCGGAGCAATCAGTCCGGGTTTTAATATGAGACTTAAGGCAATGCACCATTTTACAGCCCGTCTGCCCTTGCCTGAGCTTCAAAAGGAGGTGAAACTGATAGGCAATTCTACCCATAGCTCTCTTCTGTCGGGAGCCGTAAAAGGTACCCGTAAAGAAATTGAAGGTATAATACAGGAGTATTCTGACCGTTATTCACCTTTGATAACCGTCATTACCGGAGGTGATGTAAGCTTATTGGAAGAAATGGTAAAAAATACCATCTTTGCAGCGCCAGATTTTTTGCTGTCAGGACTCAATTATATTACCGAATATAATGCTGAAAGGCCATAAAGGGATTATTGTAATCCCCTTTTTTATTTTATCAGTTTCCTTGTATGCTCAAACCAATTCCGTGTCTCCTTATTCACGGATGGGTCTTGGCGAGCTTTATCCCGATGATTTTTCCCGAGGTTTGGCTATTGGTAAAGCGAACATTGGATTAAGGGACAGGCTATTTATAAATCTTTCCAATCCGGCCAGCTACAGCCAACTGGCTTTAACTACTTTTGAAGTAGGCCTTGAAGCCAAATTATTGAGGCAACAACAGCAAAATCCTGATCTAACCATAGAAAACAGTACTACTGGACTGCGCTATTTTGCAGTGGGTATCCCCTTTACAGACTGGTGGGGAACGGCCCTGGCACTGAAACCCTACAGCTTTAGAGGTTATGATATCACCACCCAGCGCTTTTTGGCTGATAGTACGTTGGTCACCGACAATTTTTCCGGCAGTGGAGGTATCAATCAAGTGGTGTGGGGTAATTCCTTTAAGGTAGCAAAAGGTTTATCTTTAGGTATAAATGCTGCTTTTGTCTTTGGCAGTATGGATGACGTTAACCTGGTTGAATGGGAAGGCAACACTTTTGATACCCGTATTGAAGAATCTGCCGGCCTCAGAGGAATACACCTGAAGTACGGTGCTCAGTATCAACACGATTTTTCTGACGGAACCCAACTGGGGCTGGGAGCGTATTTCAGTAACAGCCAAAATATTAATGCTGATGTAAGTAATTATATCTACACGATTTCCGGCAATGTTGAGCTCGATACTCTTGCCGGCAGTGGTGAGAGATCAGGTAGTATTACATTACCGGGAGAATTTGGCTTTGGCCTTAGCTGGGGGAAAACAGATGAAGATATCTTGAATTATGCCTGGCAGGTCAGTGCCGATATTGAACTGTACTCCGGTTCAGAATACGTTGATTTTCAGGGCCGGCAACAATTGGAAGATGCTTACCGCTTTCAGCTGGGAGGGTACCTGAGACCTAAATATGCCTTTGAAGGCCTGAGACGGAACAATTTTTATCTGTTTAATGTAGAGTATCGCCTGGGTGGTTTTTACGAGCAATTGCCTATCAGCTTAAATGGCATTCAGATGCAGGATTATGGCATTACTTTTGGGATGGGTTTACCTGTAAAGGAAAGAAATATGGCACCGGGAGAGGTGAAAGTCAGCACTATCAATATGGGTATCATCCTGGGTAGAAGGGGAACGATGGAAAACAATCTTATCCTTGAAAATTACCTGAACATCTACTTAGGTTTTACCCTTAATGATAAATGGTTCATTAAATATAAATATCGTTAATCACCAAAATTTGCATTAAAAATGAAAAAGTTACTCTTAATCCTGATCACTATTGTAGGCATAAACCAGTTTGGCCATGCCCAGTCTAAGTGGGGGGAAGACAGTATAAAATGTCGGGAGAACCTTTACCTGTATTACGAGTACGCCAAAAACAAAAATTACGATGATGCCTATGACGGCTGGAACTATGTTTACCAAAACTGCCCTGCCTCCAGCAAAAACAATTTTATCTATGGGCCCTACATCGTTCAGGATAAAATCAAAAAAGCTACAGATCAGACAGAAAAACAGAAATATATTGATCTTCTGATGGAGGTTTACAACAATCGCCTTAAGTATTTTCCCGGTAAGGAGGATTATGTGAAAGGTAAAAAGGCTCTGGACATGATGAAATACATGCCAGATAGTAACAAAGCAGCTTATTCCTTATTTAAAGAAGCTTTTGAAATAGGAGGCCCCGAGCAAAGTGCGGCTTTTTACAATGGCTTTTTCATCTCTGCTGCCCGTCTTTTTAATGATGATATATTTGATATAGCTGATGTTTTTGAGGCTTATAACGTGGTAATAGAAGGGATAGAAGTAAACAACAATGCCCTTAACCGTGAGATAAAGCAATACCAGGAGAAGCAGGAAACTTCCCCCCTTGACGATAAAGAGGCTAAGAAACTGAAAAAAGCAGAGCGCGAACTGGAGCGTTACGAAGATGTAGAAACTAATATTGAAAAAATCCTCGGCCCAATTGCCACTTGTGAAAAACTGCAATTGATCTATAACGATGAAACTTTTGAAGCTCATAAAACCGATGAAACCTGGCTGAGAAGAGCTACTAAAATGCTTTCCAAAGAACGCAAAAATGAAGAAGGTGAAAATGAAGACTGTACTTCTAACCCCATCTTCTTCAAAATTGCCGAGGCTCTTTATCAGATCAAGCCTTCTGCTCCGTCAGCCAGGGGTATGGGTATATTGGCCTGGAAAAATAATGATTACGGCAAGGCTATTGATTACTTCAAAGAAGCCGCTGAACAGGAAGTGGACCCTAAAAAACAGGCTAAGGATTATCTGAAACTGGCCATCAGCTATCAGAAACAAGGCCGTTTGGCTGAAGCTAAAGGAGCGGCAGTAAAGGCAGCCAGCCTCAAAAAAGCATGGGGCGATCCTTATGTTATCATAGCTACGCTTTATGCCCAGGCAGACGGTTTATGCGGCAATAATGTTTTCGAAAAGAAAGCAGTTTACTGGGCAGCTATTGACAAACTGCAATATGCCCGCAGTATTGATGAGAGTGTGGCCGCCAAGGCCAATCGTCTTATCCAGGCCTACAAGAAACAACTGCCTGACAAAGGAGCCAGTTTCCAGTTAGGCCACACCCAGGGAGAGAAACATACCATTGGCTGCTGGATCAATGAAACTATTACAGCAGATTTCAATTTATGACCCGTTGGAATAAAGTAACTGGAAGCATTGTCTCTTTGGGGGCAATGCTTTTTTTATGGGCTTGTGAAAATGATATTCAAGAGGTAAATGACCTGGCCAACGATGAAATAATTCCTATGGAAGTGCAGGAAGATCTATACCTGACTTATTCCGATAGCAGTACTGTTAAAATGGAACTGAAAGCTTCCCTGGCAGAAAATTATCCCCATTTAGAAGAACCTAAGCTCGAGTTTCCGGAAGGGATCAAGGTTAAGTTTTTTGACGGAAGGGGAGAGGAAGACTCGCGTTTGCGCGCTAATCATGCGATTCAATACGTTAATAAGAGACTTTGGGAAGCTACTGGCAATGTTGTTGTTTTAAATAAAAAAGGGGAACGGCTGGATACGGAAAAGCTATTCTGGAATGAAAGGGATAAAAAGATATATTCTGATGATTTTGTTAAAATAACTACCCCTGAAGAGATAATTATGGGAGAGGGTTTTGAAGCTGACCAGAATTTTACTAATTATACTATTTCTAAAGTAACCGGACAAATTTTAGTAGACGATGAGGAGAGTGATCAAAATAACTGAGATAATGTATTTGGTAATAGCTATTTTATCGCTGGGCCAGCTTATAAATTCCTGGGGTAATTTCGACCAGAAATTTTTCATTTTTGCCGGTTTTATGGTGGTTTCCTTCGTGATGTATTTTGTTCGCAGAAGATATAGAATGCGGCTGGAAGAACATCACAGGAACAAAGAAGATAAAGAGTGACGATTATAGGCATCATCATACTAACCATAGTCTTCTCGGCTTTTTTCTCAGGAATAGAAATAGCCTATGTTTCTTCCAATAAGTTCCATATCGAAATAGAGAATAAGAAGGGAAACCTGGCTTATCAGATTATCAGCTACCTGGTCAAAAATCCTTCCCGTTTTATTGCGGCTATGCTGGTGGGTAATAATATTGCCCTGGTCATATATGGTATATTTATGCCGGAAATCATCAATCCCTATTTCAGTTCTATAGAGAACGATTATTTGCTGTTGTTCATCCAAACCTTTTTTTCGACTATTATCATCCTGGTACTGGCTGAATTTCTTCCCAAAGCTATTTTCAATAGTAATTCTACCCGCTTACTGGAGGTATTCGCTTTGCCCAGTGCTATATTTTACTTCTTGTTTTATCCAGTGGTGACCTTTATGATAGGGATCAGTAATTTCATTATGAAATATTTCATGCGGGCTGATGAATTGGAAGCTCAAACTGTTTTTAACAAAGTGGACCTGGATAATTATATCAAGGAGAGAACCGAGACGGCCCCTGATGAAAAGGAAGTAGATACGGAAATACAAATATTCAGGAATGCCCTGGAGTTTAGTGAGCGCAAAGCCCGTGAGTTTATGATCCCCCGCACAGAGATCATTGCCCAGGATGTGTCTAATTCTATCAGCAGCTTGAAAGCAGAGTTTATAAGCTCTAATCTTTCCAAGATACTGATTTATAAAAACTCGATTGATAACATTATCGGTTATACCCACAGTTTTGAGTTGTTCAAAAAACCGGCTGATATCCGTTCTATCCTCAGGCCGATAAGTTTTATACCGGAAAGTATGACCGCTAACGAGATCCTCAATCAATTAATAAGGGAGAGGAGAAGTATAGCAGTGGTATTGGATGAGTTCGGGGGAACATCAGGTTTGGTAACTATAGAAGATGTGATTGAAGAGCTGATCGGGGAAATAGATGACGAACACGATGTTGAAGAACTGCTGGAAAAAAAGCTAAGTGAAAATGCATACTTGTTTTCAGCTCGCCAGGAGATTGACTATCTCAATGATAAATACAATCTGGAACTGCCGGAATCTGAAAACTACAGTACTTTGGGCGGATTGATACTCAACCACCTGGAGAGTATACCAGAAAAAGAGGAAGAATTACTGTTGGGCTCCTATATCTTAAAAATGGAAGAGGTAAGCAACTCCAAAATTGATATAGTGCGGCTGAAAATCATAAACGATTAAAAGCTTCACTGATAAGTAAGCTAAGCTGCTAGCTTGGCGTTTAATATTAAGCAGGACAATTGTATATTCGCAACCTTAAAATTTAAAGAGTTTTTCAATGGCTACTTTGGAACGTATCCGACAGCGTTCGGGACTTTTAATAATTGTGATCGGACTGGCTATGCTGGCCTTTATTTTGACCGATTTTTTGTCTTCCGGTAATTCAATTTTTCAGGGAGATGCTAATGTTGTAGGTAAGATTAACGGGGAAGTAGTGGACATCAACCAGTTTTCTGCCCTTATGGACGAGACTATGGAAAACTATCGCCAACAAAGCCGGGGACAAGTACCGGATGTATCCCGCAAACAATTAGCCGATGCTGCATGGGAGTTACTGTTGCGAGAAAAAATACTGGGCAAACAATATGACAAATTGGGATT
>JANQHO010000007.1 GCA_028277105.1 Owenweeksia sp.
GTTGTTCTGCTTTGCCTATCTTTATGCTCATAACTCTTTTGTAGGCAAAAAAACGACAGCTTTCTTTAGGGGAAAACATGCAGTTGCTCGGAGGGATACGTTTTAAGCGCTTCTAAGCAACGATCTTTTTCTTGATAAGACTATACCTCACCGAAAATCAAACTACACAAAATGTCAAAGAACTAAATTTCAGTTTATTATATTTTTTCTACTTCAATTTTTGTCGGATGGTACACTACCTTCTGCCTTGCTTATCTTTATGCTCATAGCTCTTTTGTAGGCAAAAAAACGACAGCTTTCTTTAGGGGAAAACATGCACTTGCTCGGGGGGATACAAAATAAATGAAAAAAGCAGAAACATCCGATGCTTCTGCTTTATTTGTTTTCTAAAGTGTTTTTACTTCTAATCGTGACATTATTCGTGTCGTTATTTCATAAATCACTGATTTTCAAGGCTTTTTTCGTGACATCAATCGTGACATTATTTAAGGGCATACCCTTGTACACCAATCACATAGTGGGTAGATCTTCCTGCCGGGTGACAATAACAATGATGGAGTTGCAAAAAAACTAATCAGCTTATTCAATTTGAAATTATAAATATTTTCACATCTCTTTTTGTCTCAGTGAACACTACCCAACACTACCTTGAAATTTCCAATCTAAGCTCATTAAGGCTTTCGATTATTTTGACCACTTCTTTTGGATTTCTGGTCTCCTCAACTTTAATAGGATTATCCCAATCATGGTTCTTAACCAAATAACATTTAAAAGAGCCAGAACCAACTTCTTCCCCGTACCAGCCTACATCAATGGCATAATTATCTCCATTTTCAAAAACCACTTGAAACATATCCTCGTAAAGATTATCAGCCTGTGATTCCAGTGATTTGTTAATATCAATGAAATCATCTTTGACTACTTTTCCATCGTGGAATGAAATTATTTCTGAAAGCATTTTCTATTCTGTTTTTTTTGTGTTGTCGGCTTTTTTTGTAAGCTTATCATACTGTTGTTTTGTAATAGGACTGGCATGTAATTCTCCTGTACTCTCTGTCAATTCAACCCTCATATACTGTGTTTCTTTACCTGCACTTGCCCCAATAACACTATCATTACCGGCATCGTAAACCTTCCACGGCTTACCATTATTTACTCCTTCACCTTTATCCCAAGCCTCTTTTGTTACTTTTTCAATATCTACATCTTTAGCAAATTTTGATGGGCCATTCTTTGTTGCTTCAACAATCTTATTCCATGGTGTTTTTGAAGATGGAGCATGTTTTCCAGCATAATTGGCTACTTCTAGCAACTCGGATGAAACGTCAAAAACATTGTCCACATATTGAAATGCTTTCTTTCCTATTTGCCCACTGACTGGTAACAAAACAAAAGTACCAGCCATTACTTTATCAAACGTGGAAGCCTCACTTCCGTCTAAGTGTTTTCCTGTTAACAAAACAGAACTGTCATCTTGACTAGTCATAGGAGCTACATCCCACCAGTAAGGAGCGATATAAAGTAACCCTTTGTCATACAGGCTTAAATCCGTATTATCCTGCACTGACTGCGTCATATTGATAAGCTGAGTTCCTTGAATATGCTTTTCAGTAAACCAGTTGTCAATTTTATTTATGACTGACATAGTATTGTAGGCAATACCTCCGTAATGAAATTCTTCAAGTCCGTCCAAATCAACATATGCTATAGGCTTATTCCCAGCAAATTGATAGGGTGTATACCATGGGAAGGATTTGAAAAGTGGATCAACCGAAAGGAACCTAGCTATACGAGGATTGTAAATTCTGAACCCGTAATCATATTGGTTTCCTACCCCAGATACTTCATCGTCTGATTCTTTGCCGTTAAAGGCATAACGGTAATTTCCAGCGTTAAAGTTTCGGTTCGGCATTATTTGCCCGAAGGGGTAGTAATCCTGAGCTTGTTCCACCTCCGCAAGATAGTAATTTCCAAAATAGCTCACCCGGACATTGTTGAGATGAAAACCTTTGTACAGTCCTGGCTCGGCCACTTCGCGGATAATGGATGCTACATGGGTAACACCCGTGATGGTGAAACAGTTAATGCCGTTAGACAAGGACAAGATCTGGGGCGAGCCCCCGTCTGCCGTGTACACCACTTCTACTGTCACTCCGGGGTCAAAGAGCACTTCAATGCAGATCTCGTACTCCAGGGTGGAGTCCAGGCCGCTGAGGCCCTCCTCATAAGGGGTAACCCTTACCCGGCCTCCTTCGTTTACCGTAAAGTCGTTTACCCCAGCTTTAATGTGGTACCACTGCCGCGTAAGGGGTTGGCGGGTCTTGCGGTCGCTGGTGGTCATCAGCACATTGCCCAGGTGGTTGGTATACTCATAGGTTTTATTTTCCAGTTTCCGCTGCCCGTTAAATTCAGTGGGCGGATCGGCCAGTAAAGTATACATCAGGGGGCCTATGGTACTGATGCTGGAATTGTCAGTGGTAGAGTTGAGCAGGAGGTTGCCGCTGCCCAGCAAATTGAAAAACGTTCCGCTGGTTAAAGTTACAGCAGCACCTTCCGGGATAAATACCTGCCCGCCCGAGCTGACGGTAGTGCCGCTGGTAACTTCGTAAGACCCGCTGAGCTGTATGTCACCGCCCAGGGCAGTGATCTGTACCGGGCTGTTGTTGCCAGGGGTAATTATTATGGGAAAGAGGCTGCCGTTTACCAGTACATTCTGCCCGGCCGGAAGAACAGCAGCCACGCTCAGTTCCCCGTCATTGCCAAAGCCGGTAGTGGTAGATATAGCGGTAAACCAGTGCTGGGCGCTATCGGTAGCGGTGTACAGCCCCAGGCGGCTACTGCCGTAAAGGGGCCGCTCCTTTATTTTCACGGTGCTCTGATAAAGGGTGGCGGTATCCTGTTGAAAGCTTTCTTCGTACACCGCCATGGGGTTGCCGCTGGCATCATTTACGTAATGGGTTACGGTCCAGTAGCGGGCGCTCTCCAGGTTGCCGCCCGGCCTTTCTTTTTCAATTTTGGCAATGCGGTGGCCGTCAGGGCCGTAAAAGAACTGCAACTCGGGCTTAGTACTGCCGTTTTCCCTTTCCACCGCCTCTATTTTGCCGTGGGGGTACCAGCGGATGTTGTCTATTTCTTCGCTTTTATCTTCAATGAGATTGCCCGTAGCATCGTAAAAATAGATGTCTCCCGTAGAAGAGGCCTGGTCAAAGGGGCCAGACCAGTCGAAATCGCTGGTATAGTTGGAGGCATAGGCGGCTTTGTCGCCCACGTGGCGCAGTTTGTTGTTCAGCAGCTTGTTGTTGTCATTGCGCCAGTAGCCGTAGCTGAGGCTGTCCATTTCGCTGCCATTGCCCTTGCGGTAAAGGTTCAGGAGGTTACCGTTGGCATCGTAGGTATAGCTGCTCTTCTCCAGGTTGTCGTTAAAATCAGTGCTGATGAGGTTGAAGGCCTTGAGGTTATCGGTTGGGGAGGCGTAATCCTGTTTGGTGCGCATCTGCACCAGGCGGTTCAGCTGATCGTAATTATAACCGTAGTAATTCATAGGCATCCACTGTTCCTGCCCGGGTTGGGGTAGGCTGTAAGCCGCCCCGCGAATATTGCCGTTGTAGAGGTGGTATTTTTTACCGTTGCTGCCTCCGGCTATGGCTGACATATCCACGGCAGCTACGGTACTGATGTGGGTGGCTGCACTTTCAATGGGTTGGTAATCGTACTGGTTATCGGCTACGTTGCCGTAATAATCGAGCTGAAAGCCAAAGGCATCGCGGGCGTTATAGCGGTTGGCGTTGCCGGGGGCATTGAGGCCATCCAGGCCGGGATCGAGCTCGTAGCGGGCCGTAGCGGCATTTACTCCTTTGAGCCACCCTTGTATGGTGTAGGTGTAATCCAGCGACTGTACTTTATCGCGGCCTACCACCATACGGGCTAAAGGCCCGTGGAGGTAGTAGCTGTATTCCGCATCGGTATCCCATATTATTTCATCGGGGCTGGTGCGCACCTTCAGCAGGCGGTTGTCGGCATCGTATTCGTACCAGTGGGTAAACTCATCGTACTGGCCTTTCTGGTAGTTTACATATAGTACATTACCGCTGATAAGGTCGTAGGTATAGGCCATGTGCTTGATGACGGAGCCGGTGGCGGGCATGATCCTGCTTTCCTGCACCAGTTCGTTCACGTTGCCGTGGATGTCGTAGCTGTAGTGGGTAGCGGCCGTTATATCTGATGTGTCGGGCAGGGAGGTACCGTTGCGGCTGCCGATCACCTGTACGGCCGAGGCCACGCGGTTGCGGAGGTTCTGCTGGCCGCTGGTAAAATTGGCATTGGCGCTGGCAAAGATCATCTCATCGTAAAAAGTACGGCTAAGGTCCCAGCCGTAAGTAGGATAGGCGCTGTTCCCGCTGCTGTCGGCAAAAGCATTACTGCCAACGTTTTGATCAGACTCCCCGCTTTCTACGATGCGGCCCTGCCCATCGTATTTGGTATAAGAGTAGCGGTCGCCATGTTGACGGGCGTTTTGCGAAAAGCGCAGCTGGCCGGCCCGGTTGTAGTAAAAGCGGGAGATGCCGCCATCGGGCGTACTTTGCCACGTCACCTGGTTGCGGGCGTTGTAGCGGTACTGGCTGGGCAGGCGGTGGGCAGGCTCGGTAGTGCCATCGTACACCCCGTTGGTAAAAGCAGAAGAGCCCAGCAGCTCCACCCCTCCGGGCGGCACGGTTTGGGCCAGGTTACCGGCCTGGTCGTAATAGTAGAGGGTGTAGTGGTATTCTTTAGGACTGTAGGTTAGGCGGTAATCTTCGTCAAAGCCCCCGCTCAGGCAGCGGGACATCAGGTCTTTAATGATCTGGTTGCGCACTTCATTCTTTAGTTTGTCGTACTGCTGGGCCGCCTGGTTGAGCGCCTGGGTCCTGAGGTAAGCGATGCAGTCTGTTTTGCGCTGGCCCCAGTTAAAGTTGGGGGTGGAAAGCATTTTAGCAGTGTCTACGGAAACCATGCAAGGAATGGTGTCATATTGAGTAAAAAAACTACAAACAATATCATTGAAAAACCATAAATATGCTTTACGAGTAAGACCCGATCTCATATAAAGATTGACATATAAACCTGTAAAATTTGCGTAATCTCCAGATTGTTTATATGAGTAACTAACCGGTGTAGTCGGATTGGTTACATCCGATAAGTATGGGCCATCAAAAAAAGTAACAAGAGAATTATCATTGGAATCACAAATATGTATAGAATCCCCAGATTCATCAATAAAATAAGCAATACACGTGCTGTTACCAGTAAAAGCAATTGCATCATTATAATCTCTAGTTCCCAATGGTGGTGGAAAATCATACGCTGCATAATTAACATAATCAATGTTTTTACTTGACATTGCTGGATAAAGAGTGGCGCTCGGTACATTCATATGTCCTCGGGAATTAGTGATAGAAATATTTAGACTATCATTAATTAATTTGAATATTTCTAACCATACATCAGACACCCTAAGGGAATAAGTTTCTGAAGTGGTACAACTATCAACGTAAGGATCGGGCACCACAATGGAATCGAGGGCCACGCCCAGGCCGTTGAAAACGGTAATGACGGTGTCGAAGAGGGGATCGTTAAAGATCGTATCGGTGATGAGGCCAAAGGGATTTTTAGCCCCGCAACCCAGGGGGTTGGTCATGCAGTAATTATAGAGGGCATTGTAAGCCGTAGTACTGTCGGCCGGGCTGCTGAGGGAATCCGGGTAATGCCGCCTTAGCTGGTACAGCCAGTTGGCGGCATTGTTATTACAGAGATCGGTGCAGTCTTCCCAGAAGCTGGCCCCCATAGCGGCAATACTGTTTTGGGTACCGGCCTCTTCAATTTTAGCGGGATCCTGCATAATGGCATTGCTATCGGTATAAAAGGCACAGCCCTCGGCTGCTTTGATCTCGGAAATGAGTTTTTGCTTCAGCCCCAGGTAAATCCCGGTAAAGGCCCTGATCTGGTTCTCATCGGTATAAGGGGTATTGTCGTATAAAAAGCTGTGCTGGTCGGTTACCAGTACCTTGAGGCTGGTGGAATTGTAAAAGTTGTTGAGAGTAGCATCCAGGATGGTGCCGTAGGCCGTGCCGGAGGCATAGTTCACGCCCTTGAAAGTAAGGCTTGTGCCAAGGGTAAGGCTGGCAAAGGGGTCTTTATTGGTGGGACTGGTGGTAGGATCGTCATAATCACCGGCCAGGGCATCGTTCCAGCCGCTGAGGGCAGCCATACGGGCATCGTACACCTTGCTGTCTACCAGGGTGGTACACATCTCATAATGGCAGTATTCGCGGTGCAGGTGTACCACCTGCCCGGCTATATGGTCGCTCCAGTTGGTGGGGATGGTGAGGTCATATGTAGCAGAAGAGGGGATGGTATCCCCGCTCTCAAAGGTAAGATCTTGATTGTTTTGCAGGTCGATCACAGCCTGCCAAAAGCTACTACCGCTACTGCTTTCGTAATAAAAGCCTCCGGGGCTCACCTGTAATTTCATAGCTTCGAGCAGACCTTCACATTCGGCCCCGGTTCCGCTTTCGCCCCGCAACACCGAATCGATGTACGCCTGGCAGTAAGAGGCCTTGCAGGCTTCCACCGAATCCTGGATAATGGCATCGTGAACTCCGGGCTGTAAAGAGGGGTTGTTTTGCAATACCCGGGTCAGGCAATGGTCATCGCAGGTCACATCGCACTGGGTGGTGTCTATATTGCTCAAATAATGGCTTTCAAGGGAGTCCAGGCTGATACCCAGGTCCAGGAGGGCGCTGTTTACCTGCTCCGCAATGCGGGCGGTATCCAGGATCACTTTCAGTTTTTTAACGATGAGGTATTCGCCTATGTCATTAAAGGTAGCCGAAAAGCTCAGGGCGGGAAAGGATTGCTTATCAGTCACACAGTTTTGTACGGTAGAAGCGGAATAGGTTTGGGTAAACTTTTGGGTGGAAGTGACATCAGTCCCCTGGGTTACGGTGATGAAAAGCTCGTCCCCCTCCGGATCGGTAATGCTGATCTCCAGTTCGTAGGCACAGTCCAGGCAAAGCAGGGTAGAATCATTCTCATCAGCCGGGTCTTTCAGCAGACTGTTGAAGAGGGCTCCGTCCAGCTGGTAGTAAAAATCGTAATTGGTAGCGGGAATGACATTGAGGTGGCGGTTGATCGCAATGATCTCCCCCGAAGCGGAATCCAGCACATTATTACCGCTGAGGTCTACGGTAATGGACTGGGCAGCCGGGGCGATGGAAACGAGATTTTCAGGGCTGTCACCGGCCAGGGCAGTGGCAATGGTACGGCCCTGCTGATCCTGGTAGGCGATGCTAAGCTGGCCATTGGGGTCCAGGTTCATGATCTTTTTGTAGTGGCTGGCCTTGCCCACATTAGTACCAAACATACGATGCAGTTCGGTGGCATTGGGGTTGCCGTAAAAGGTTTTGGTCTCATGGCCGGAGCCGGTCTTGTGGTGCTGTCCCACCCCGGAGACCGATCTGACCCGACCGGTATTGTCGGAGAGGTAGCGGGTGTGGACAAAGGGGTAGCCGTTGGCGCGGGGCAATCGGTCGCGAAAGGGGTCGCTGGTAAAGGGATTAACGGCAGAGTAATAATTTTCGGCCCCAGCCGAGTTGTGCATGGCCTCCGGATTGTTCTTGTCAAAATGCTCTTTTTCGTAAGAAGTAGTATTGTTATAGCGGTTGAATTCAAGCTGGTAGCTAAAATTAAAACCGCTGACAGGAGCAGGCAAAGCTTCCAGAGCCGGACGGCCTTCGTGATCGTATTTGGTTTCGGCCACCAGGCTTACATCTTCGGAATTGACGCTGGTGATCTGCTGCCTTTTCCTGAGGGTAGCGTCATAATAGGTAATGAGGCGTTTGCTCTTGCCTTCTTCGGCATAATTGACCTGGTACTGCCATATACGGGAATTCTCAAAACCGGTAGTGATCTCGTACTCCGCCCTGGTAGTCTGGGTAGCGCTTCTCTCATAGCCCCAACTCCCTAACTTGACATAGGTGTAATTACCTGCGGTACCCACGGTAAACCTTCCCACGGGCCTCACCCTGAAGTACAATTTGCCCTGGGGGTATACCAGGGGCAGAAAATAACTGAGCCCACTGCTCCTTATCCGGCTGGGCTCTTTGTAGTTAAAGGGATCGGCATAGTTGGTCATATTGTTGTATTCGGTGTCCTCTTTATCGATAAACACCCATTCCACATCGTATCCTTCAGCCCCGGTAACCGGCAGCCAGCGGATCTCTTCGGAGGGGGCATCGTAGTGGACATAACCTACGGAATCCGGGTTGAGATAAGGATAGTAATTGGTTTCCATATTAAAGCGCAACTGGATATCGCTGGGGATATTGCTATCGGTAGAGGCAACATTGCCGCTGAGGGAGGTATAGGAGGAACCTCCGTTGAGGCTGTATTGGGCCGAGATGGAGGTGATCTCCAGCGTCATGGAAGAGCCAATATTGCTGGTAAAGATGGTTTTATCATCGTAAATATAGTCTCCGTCCTTACCGTATTTAAGGGTTAAAGTGTCATCTTTGAAAGTGCCCGGTGAACCGGTGGGATACACCTTAAAAGATACCTGGTACTCCCAGAGGGGAGCGCCAACCGTATCGGAATAAGCGGAACGGGGGTAACGCAGGGCGGCAAAAACCTGGCGGCTGATGCCATCGCTGCCCCCTGGGCTTATACCGTCACCGATCTGCAGGGTAGTAGTGGTAGTGATATTGTTGCGGTGTGCAAAGGAAGAGAACACCTGCTGCCCCCCTATGCTCAGCAAGGGCGAGATCAATAAAAGGGCTATTATTTTGTGGGCCGTTTTCATACTTAATCAGTTTAGGCTTAGTTCAAAGTTGGCGTATGCTGGTTTCAAGGTGTATTCCCCGTTCAGGATACGGGTGTAGCGCTCAATAGAGAAATCTTCGGGATCGGGAAGGTATTCCCAATCATAAGTAAGGGTAAATACGGTTTTGGAAGTGTTCTTATTCTCAAAGTAGTGGGAGATTATTTTTTCTACTACTCCCGCTTTGAAATAGATCTCCACTTTATTGATCAGATTGCCGGGAATATGGAGAACATAGTAGTCCCCTTCCGCTACGTAAGCGGTCTCCACTTTTTTATTGCCGTGACTTTCCTCCAGCAAGCTGAAGAACTCGTTTTTACTGAACACCGGATTGGCGGTATCAGCGCTCCTTTCACTCAGCACTATGGAACGGAAGTCTTTATCCATGCTGATGAGCATATGCTCACCGTAAATGGTTTCATCCTCCCCTACCCGCATAAAATAATTGTTGCCGTGCTTGCGCAGTTCCACGGCCTGGGTCAACACTCTTTCCCCGGCCGGATCGTAAACTTCCACGCTTCCTTCCATGCGGTAGGTATTGGTCTCCGCTATTTTTTGGTAAAAGCGGTAGTAGTCTTCTTTAAAATCCTGGGCTGCAAGCGAGAGGCTCAGGCTCAGGGCTGTTGTGATCATCAATGTTCTCATCTTATTTGTACGATCTGGATTCCTGGATGGTGAAAATGCCTCTTTCAGTCTCTTTTTTGGTCAGAAAAAGCTTTCCTTCTTCATCGTAATAGTAAAGGCTGGCGTAGTTGTTCTCGTCCAGTATGGCCCGGAGGCGGTAAGTGGCGGGATCGTAAACGTAAGTCTTCATATTGGCCTGGTTGGGGCATAGCCTGATGTCGTCCAGCCAGATGGTGTAAGGCGAACCCCCAGCCGTGCCGGGTTTAGCCTCCAGCACCAGTTTTTCCACGTTGGCCGAATCCATTGTAAAAGTGCCTTCAATCTTTTGCCAGCCTTCTATCACGCGGCCTAGCGGTTTTATCAGGCCGGTATTGCCCAACAAAGTGCTGTGATCGTTATTGTAGTATTTGATGACCACTCCCCGGCTGTTGGCATCCATACCGGTTTTTACGTTGTAATCGTAGGTAGTCTCATCGGCCCGCATCCAGCAACTGAAGTAGTAGGTACGGTCTTTTACCGGTTTTACCGGCAACTGGTATTCCGTTACGGCTGTTACTTCCAGCGAACCGCTGCCGGTATGCCCCTTTTTGGTGGTATAAGGGTTCACATCCGTACCAACCTTTAGTTTAAGGGGGGTGGTATGGTCTTCCAGGCCGTTGAAATACACCTGGTGATAGCGGGCGTTACTGGCTTCCCAGCGCATCAGGGATTCGTAATAGCCGTAGTGGGAAGACGAAAATACCCCGATGGCATTTTTACTTTCTACCGGATGGCTGTTGTTGTTGTAGCGGGTAATGGTCTGGTCAGCTACCCAGTAGGGGTTCTCGTTCCTTTGATTCAGGTTGTAGTCGATGGCACTGTTGTAAACGATGTATTTATTGGCCCCCTCGTTGTCCAGGTACACCCCGTCCCCCGCCATATTGCCGTCTGACCTTCGGTCGGATTGGTAAGTGAAGTTTTGCTTGAGCTTTAAAATGCCGGTCTTACCTGTTAGATAAGGGTTTTCATCAGTAAACATATCTGCCCATATCTCCTGGTAGGCTTTGGCATTAGCGGCCACCGCGTTTTCAAGGGCATCTGCAAAAATGGTATCGTTGGTGTTGAGCTTTAAGTTGTATTGTGCACTTATAGTATCCAAAACATTAAAAGTATCCAACACCGTAATACTCTCTGCCACTGCATTCAGTACATTTTTATTGCCGGGTTCTATCACGTAGATATCGTAGTTCTGACCCGTATTGATGTTGTCATCACAATAAAGGGTTTTACCGGAATATGAAGAACACAAAACACAATTAGGAGGATGAACCATTCGGGGAGTGTTGAAGGGGGTATATAAACCACTGAGCAAACTATAAACAGTAGGAGAAACCACTGCTATATGTTTAGCACCATTCTCACCTATTAAAAGGAGCTTATTGCCTGGGTAAAGGTGAGGTATATCTGCTTCGTAATATTTATTGTAATTGTTTTTAACGTATTTCAAAACCCCGCCTGCGCCTGAATAATAATAGCTTGTAGAATCATAATTGGTGACAGACCTATTCTTAAAAACAGCTGAATAAGTTTGATAGGACGGCATGGCGGCAAAATAGGGGTTGGAATACATTTTCAGACTATCATTGAAAACGGTATGGAGCCTGTCGTTGGCAAAATGTAAGTTCATAAAACTAGGATGCAGGAATACGGTATAATTGTATACATCATTTTCAAAACTGTTCTGGGTACGGCTCAACACCGTGCTACCGTCATAAGGATGATAGGTTATGTTCTCTGTTTCGGTGGTAGCCAGGCCATCAGTAGCCATGGTTTTGCTTAGGATACCGGAGCGATGAACGGCCTTGTTGAGCACGGCCGTGCGCAAACGGCTGGAGCTTTCCACGTAAGAAGGCCAGAAGTTGGGCAGTGGAATAAGGAGGAAGTTCTCCACATTGGCCGAGCCACCCCCGGTGCGCTGGTAGGAGTGGCTCTCATTGTGGTCGGCAAAAAACTCGTAATGGGTACCCATTTCCAGGCCAGTAAACTCAGCTGTTGAAAGATCGTCACCTTCATATAATGCATCGATATCACTGGTAAGGCGGTTAACCTGCACGCCCTCGTATTCCAGGGGTTCGCTTTGGTACTGGTATTCTACCTCGCTTACCGGGGCTTGCTTCATCAGCTGGCCCTTGCTTATACCGTAATAAGCCACCTTACGCGGCTTGCCGTGCATATCGTTGGTCTCTACCGCATAGCCCTGGGTGGCGGAAAGCTTGTTGTGGGATACCGAGCCTATCAGCGGGATGATGAAATTGATGTGTTCTGTCTTCTTCGAGATAAAGGTCTCATCGGTGCGGGTGGGAAAATCACGGGCGGTGTAAAACTCATGCACTTCTTCACCGGTAGCACTCAGCTGGTTACTGTAAGTGGAAGAGAGTATACTGTCGGTAGCGAGCGACCTTACCGTTACCTTGCTGTAGCCCACCGTGGGGGCCGGGTAATAGTTCTCGTTAATGGGATACTCAAAACTGGCCTGTTTGGGGGAGCGGTACGTATTCTTTTCATTGAATACCCGCGCATAGCGCAGGGCATTTTCCTCATTGCCCAGGGCGGGTTCATAGGCCGCCACGCCCGCGCTGATCACCGTGCCATTTTCGTTTGTGGTGGTGTAATCGTACACCTTGCCGTAAACGTCTGCGCTGCCGTCCACCGAAAAATTATCGCTTTGTACAATGCTTTTTACCCTTTGGCCGCCCCCGTATTTTTTGCCGTCAGGAGTGCACAGTTTGACCACCGACTTAGAGAGATCGATGTACTTGCCCCAGCCCTCGTCAAAGGCGTGTTCGCGGTAGCCTTTGAACATTTTTTTGATCTGGGGAATAAAGCCCACCAGGCTTTTTACTTTAACGGCCTTGTCAAAGTCGGAGCTACCCGGAGAGGCCGAAGTGACGTTTCCGGTCACCAGTAACTCGGGGTAATCGCTTACCATGGCCTGCCACACGGCATTGGCAAAAGGGTGGTATTTTTCAGAGGTTTTAGGATCGGTGTAAGGTTCCAGTTCAACGTAGGCGTGGGTATAGCAAGTCTGTGCCCCGGAGCCATCTATGTCTATGGAAGTGGTCCTGCTTTGGTCTATATCATAGCCTCCGCTTTTAAAGTTGGAATAGCCCGTAACGTATTCCCATATGTTATTTTTGATATTGGCGTAGACCTTATAGTAGATCTGAATATAATCGTTATTGCCTACGCTGCGCTGCAGGCCTTTGAGGTATTGGTCGTAAACCATTTGCCTGGCTGTTTCACCCCCCAATGAAGCGGGTATGGGATCTTCCAGCTTGAAGTAAATTTTGCTTTCCCCGTTGGTAAAGCCATTATCGTAAACCATACTATCCGAGCTACTAAAAGCCAGTTTATCGAGGTAAAACATCTGAGTAGCCTGGCGGTGTTGTACATAGGCGTAGTCATCGGCTTCATAGGTAATGTCGATCTGGCTGCCGGTAGGAGTGGTTATGCCGGATAAGTGCCAGGCGGAAGCGTGGGAATCCATAGAGCCCTGGTAAGTGTTCTTATTGGCCAAAGACTGGTCTTGCGCCAGGTTGAACTGAGGCACGTAGGGCAGGTTTTTGTTGGTGAAATTATCGATACCGGGGTGGTAGTTGCCCCAGCGGTCGTAACCGGTATTGGAATAACCCACATTGTTGGTATACGTAAAGGTATAGGGGGTCAACTTGCCCCTTTCGTTGTTCTGGTAGTGTATCTTAAGGGTTTTAAGGGTAAGCTTGCCCCCGCTGCTGCTGTTGTCAATGCCGTTGCACAGGCTGTTATCATAGCCAAATTCGATGGTCTTCAGGGGAATGCTGTTGTTGAAATTGCCATTGGTAACGGCTTTGTCGTATTCCGCACGGGTGTAGAGCACGATCTTATCCAGTTGTTTCATGCTAGCCCCCACCAGATTTTTGTCATTGGTCACTTCCTCCTTGGCTTCCCTGCTGTCGCTGCGGCTGCTGATCTCAAATACGGCCACGTGAGTGCGGGTTTCGGCTGTGGCCACGTACCAGAGCTCTTTTTCCCCGTACTGGTAACTGCCGCGGTTATCGCTGAACTTGCTCCTGACCCCCATATCGTAACTGGCCTGGCGGTAAGGGCTCCGCCATTTGTAATCACTATCGGCCTTGCGGTAGGTAAATTTCACCCAGTAACCGTAGTCGTCTTCATCAGGCCCATTGTCGTTCACGTCCACGTAATCATGCCCCAGAACGGAGGTCAGTAAATAGGAATGGGCGTAAGGCGGGGTTTCGGTCCGGCTCAGGAACTCATCTGTTCCATTATGCTTATAGGTCACACTGCTGCCAGAACCGGCAACATTGGTATAAGGGCGGTAATCCGTTGCACTTTGATCCACCGAAAAAGTAGCTTGTACCTCTTTGGTATTAATGGCGGGCAAACCGTAAACGTAGCGGGTGCCGTCTTCCTTCACTACCGTCATGCCGGCAAAGTGGTGGGCGGGATAATTGCTGCCGCTGCGGGTGAGTTTCTGGACATCCCCCAGGTAAGTATCGTCTGCAGCCGTATAATAACTGACCTTGTATTCGGGCAGCATTTCGGTAGTACCATTGAGCAACAAGCTATTAGTTATAGGTTGAATGTTCTTTCCTCTCAGTTCTCTTTTTTCAATCTTGACACTTTTATTCAGTACACCTCCTGAAATTGTTTTATCAAAGCTGTTGATATAGTTATTGGAAGCCGAAAACCCAGAAAGGACAGACTTTACCGCTTCTTTTCCTCCTATGTACCTTTCATTAGTAGCGTCAACGAAGGTGTGCTCTCCTTGTATTTTAAAATAAGCCGGCTCGTAATAATTTTCTCTCTGAGTGATGAAATCCAAATTATTTTTAAAGCCATTGTCTTCCTCCCAGGGGCCGCTGGTGGATCTGCCGTGGATGAAATTACCGGCCAAGCCAAAATGGCTGAGGTCTGCCGGCACATCGAAGGCAAGGCTGCCTCCGTTAGTGGTCGATTCTGCGTAGGAGTCGTATACGCTGCCATAGTCGTTGCGCCAGGCCCTGAAGCTGCCGCTGATGCCTTGTCCGCTGATGGAGTAATGGTCTGCCGTTAAAACCGGCACAGGCAGGTTGGGGGTTTTCTCGTTGATCACCCCCTCCTTTTCGCGGTTAAAATCCAGCAAAGAGGTTTTGCCCCGGGCGGGATCTTCCAGGTTGTAATAGCCAAAAGCCCCCCTGGTGTAATGCGTTTTCTTTAACTTCTGAGTATTGTAAAAACCGCCTACAAAGGCGTTGGTATAAATACCTGGCAGGGCGCCAATCTTAACGTTCAAATACAAGGGAGTGGTCCTGTATTCCATAGATACTTTTGGGGTATAGGAATAAACCGAAGCTGGCATGGTTTGGGCTAATAAATTCAGGCGGGGACCGGATTCGGCATTAAAGGCCACCCCAAAAGTAGCCAGGCCTGAGCCCACGGAAAGCTTACTGGCCGGGCCATTCTGGCTGTCGAAATTGAAGCCCACGCTGGGGGCAGATCCGTCACTGGCATCGGGGCTGAGGCCGATATTGGTACCGAAGCCATAGCCAAAACCGCGGTAATTGTTGTAGTAAAAAGACAGGTCGAGGCCCAGCTGGCTGGTTCCCCCAAAAATTTCAATACCTCCCCCGGCATTCATGCCGTAGGTATGCATTTCTTTGATGTCCTGGTCTATGGTCATTACATCGCCCTTAAATTCATCGGGCAAGCCTCTTTTGTTGCGGGTAATGGCACCGGGAAACAGGTTCCAGCCCAGGCCCACCCAACTGGCTTCCTGGTGCATGGTAATGCCGGAGCTGTAGGATAGATTAAAAGGATAGCCTCCGTTGGGGCCGGGAAGCTCAAACAAGGGAATATTGTAGGTAAAATCCCCGGTGAAAAGGTTGACCATTTCGGTATTGCCGGCCGGACTGAAGGATTGCACTTCGGGCTGGGAGGGGCCGCTGGGAGCTGCAATAAGTGTAGCAGGCCAGGCAGAACTGATCAGGAAGTTTACCGCTAAAAGCCAGCAGGCCAGTTTAAAGGTTGGAGTGTTTCTGTTGAACATAACTCGGGCTTATTTTAAATGTTTTAGAGGCTGAACATCAGGTATTCGTGCCTTTTATTGATTCCGTTAAATCTTATGATGTATTTCTGCCCTTGCTGCAGAGAGTAATGCGACAGATCGATGACTACACTGTAAGGCGTTAGCCTGGCGTGGGCAGCGGTATCGGGCACTACAATATTTTGCCATATGTCTTTGATACGGTAACTGAAGAGCAGTGAATCACTGGTCATGCTCTCGTTGAGCATTACTCTCAGTAAAGTAGTATCGGGATGATAGCACACCCCTTTAAGAGCAGAGCTGGTTGAGAAATAGACATCGGTGGTACCGGCAGATGTTGAATCACCCGGCCCGCCCTGGGCTTGTGACAGAAGCGCCAGGGAAAAGAGGTATAGGGTTAAGGTCAGTTTTTTCATGCTTGGATAAAGTTTGTTTCAGATCCATAATAGAAGTGATCTCACTCTGTTGAAAGTCAGGAAACTCCAGGTTTATTTAAGTGGTGTAGCGCACTGGGGCTGATCTCATTTTTTAAGGGAGGTCAGCTCCTTCCTCAATTCCGCCAATTCCAGCGCGAGCTGATCCGTCCGTTCCGCAGACTGCTGCATTACGGTATTTTCTTTTTGTAATCTTTTAATTTGCTTCTCCTGGCGGATGGTGTGCAGGGTCAACTCTTCCACTTTCTTGAGCAGGAGCAAGTTCATTTCCTTGAGGTGCAGGCCTTCTTCTTGTATTTCAGCTGCGGAGGGTACTTCGGGCAGGTGACGGTTGGCTTTGATGTAATTTTCGGTCTCCTGGAGCGACATGAGTTCGTAATCCGGGGCAAAGACGTAATCCGGGGCCAGGGCGCCCAGCAGGTCTACCTTCACTTCCTGGGCGTGAACCGTACCTTTTACCGTTAACAGCTCATCAGGATTGTTGGTGCCAATGCCTACATAGCCATTATTGGTAATGCGCATACTTTCCAAACCCGCTCTCAAAAAACGAATGGAAGTGGACCCTCCCGTGCTATATGTAGAATTAATATAGGCACCAATAGAATCAGCCCCAGCTATAAAACGATTCTTTCTGGTGGCATTAGCCTCAAATAGAGTTAAGTCACCTCCGGAACCTTGGCTGGTTCTGATGTCTCCTGATACTTCCAGCTTGGTTCCCGGAGCAACGGTACCTATACCCACATTACCTCCATATTCACCATAAAAAAGCACATTATTCTGATTGTCTTTAATCGCAAAGTCGCGATTGTTCTGGGCCACAATCTCGCCCCTGTCGATATAGGCTCTTATGGTCATGGAGTTAAGTCCGCCTGTATCCCTGATATTGGCGGCCACCCCAAAAGTTCCTGTAGCCCTGAATATGGATTCTCCGTTAACATCCAACTTGGCACCCGGAGTGGTTAGGCCAATGCCCACATTACCTTCTACTATCAACCCATTGGCAGGCGGAGTGGTAAAATAATTTTGACCAACGGTTAAGCCTGAGCGAAGGTGGGTAGTATTGATCGTTCCTCCTCTTACTACAAAGGCAAAAGCTCCTGAAGCACCACATGCTCTGAGAATCTCTGAATTAGCGGTTTGTACGACCTCCAGCCTGGCATTGTTGGGATTGGTCATGCCAATGCCCACATTGCCGTTAGTGTAGTGGATAATACCATTGGTTGTGGTGTCCCAATCGTTTTGAGCTTTTAGCCAGGGGCTGAAAAAAAGGATCAATGATAATATACTCAGGCATTTGATTACCCGATGAGTTTGCATTACAGAATGATACATAAGCCAATTGTTTTATTTAATGATTAATCACTGTACTATTTATATAATTTGTCAATTATTTTGTATTATTTTTTGCTAGTTCTTTTTTCAATTGCTGTATCTCTTTTTCCTGGCGGATGGTGTGCAGGGTCAACTCTTCCACTTTCTTGAGCAAGAGCAAGTTCATTTCCTTGAGGTGCAGGCCTTCTTCTTGTATTTCAGCTGCAGAGGGAACTTCGGGCAGGTGACGGTTGGCTTTGATGTAGTCTTCGGTTTCTTTGAGCGACAAGAGCTCGTAATCCGGGGCAAAAACGTAATCCGGGGCCAGGGCACCCTGCAGGTCTACCTTCACTTCCCGGGCGTGAACCGTACCTTTTACCGTTAACAGCTCATCAGGATTGTTGGTGCCTATGCCTACATTGCCATCTAACTTAATAATCATTCGGTCAGAATTGCTATAGCCCGAACCATTCCAAAACGTTGTATGAAAACGAATATCTCCGTAAAATCGACTCCCGGCAGGATTAGGGTTTACAGAGTAAATTCCAGGTCCTCCATGTCCAAAACTAAGCCCACCTCTATAAGTGACTTGTCCAGTAACTCCCGGGGTTAATGTCCCAGAAAGGTTTTCACTAATAACTAATGTTGGCTCTTTATCATTGGGTAAAATATTATTGGTTGTTCCGGAATACCCTGCAAAATCACTATAGACCCCAGAGTTTCCGCTAACTTCAAGTTGGCCATCAGGAACATCAGTACCAATACCCACATTACCTCCGTATTCACCATAAAAAAGCACATTATCCTGATTGTCTTTAATCGCAAAGTCGCGATTGTTCTGGGCCACGATCTCGCCCCTGTCGGTATGGGCTCTTATGGTCATGGAGTTAGCTCCACCTGTGTCTCTGATATGGGCGGCCACCCCAAAAGTTCCTGTAGCCCTGAATATGGATTCTCCGTTAACATCCAGCTTGGCACCTGGAGTGGTTAGGCCGATACCCACATTGCCATTAATATAATGTATCATATTATTGGTAGTAGTATCCCAATCGTTTTGGGCCCATAAACCGGAAGCTAAAAGGAAAGTAAGTATTGTTATATATGAAGCATATAGCTTTTTAAACGAATAAGGCATGGTTAATTATCATTTTTTAAGGTTACCCAATGTTAGCAAAAACTCCTCAAAAAACCTCTAGACAAATTATGCGAATTTGGAGTTCGTTATCCCGTAAGGGATAGAGAGCGGTTTTCTGACACCTTTTTTTAGCGTTCAAACACTAAGTTTTGTCAAGTTTTTCGTGTTAATTTTTTGTTAATTTTTTAAACGGTTTGAAGTTCGAAATTTGAGGTTCGGGATAGACCTCTCACCTTGTCCAAAAAGATTATTCTCTAAGAATCATTGCTATTCAAAAATTAAGCTGCCAGGTAAGTCTTTGCCCGGCATAACAAAAAAAGTATAGCCATCCTGAGTGTCCCGAAGGTGTAGCCTTAGGGGTGTACCTGCCTGTCGGCAAGCAGGTCGAAGGATGAATAGTTAACGCTTACTCAGTCTTCGATACATCCCGCAAGTGCGGGACACTCAGACTGACAGAGAGGAAACGTGCAGTCTCCTGGGCTTTTCATCGCAGGCGCAGACCTGCCTTCTGCAGGCAGGCTCACGATCTTAGAATGAGATACCGGGTCTCCGCTTTGCTTCGCCCGGTATGACCTAAAAAGGCTGCCTCACTGAGCTCTTCAACTGGCTCAGGATAAACAAAGTCGAAGTGTAGTGAAGGGCTCAATGTACCTGCGATCTCAACTCAACAACCGTTACTTATTTGAGATGCCGGATCTACGCCCGGCATGAATGTTTAAAAAGGCTTCTATGGTATGAGTAGGCTTCTGTTTATCATCATCGCGGGCGCAACGAAGTGGAGACCCGCGATCTCAACTCAATAACCGTTACTTATTTTGAGATACCGGGCCTGCCTGCAGAAGGCAGGTCTGCGCCCGGCATGAACGCTTATGGGATAAAGAGAAAACTATATTTTATTGCCAGTACTGTATTTTTAAGATAGCATTGCTGTAAATGCTATGCCCCGATAGAAGTACTGAGCTGGAACATGGGCAAGTACATGGCAATAAGAATGACCGCCACTAAAAAACCGAGGAAAATAATGATCAGGGGTTCCAGCACATTGCCGAGCATCTTGGCTTTGTGCTGCAGTTCTTCTTCCATTTGTACGGCCAATTTTTTAAAGATAAGGCCCAACTGATTGGACTCTTCTCCTACCCTGATGAGGGCTACCAGGCGGGCATCGTAAATTTTGAACTTGGCCAGCCCCTGGTTAAGGCTTTGCCCCTGCATGATCAATTTGCGTATTTCTTCGAGAGAGGATTTGATGGGATAAAAGCTCAGCATACGCTGGGATAGCTCGAGGGCTTCGGTTAAAGGTACTTTGGAGCTGATGAGCAGGCTCATGCTCTGGATAAACCTGAGAGTGTGGGTAGTGAGGATCATGGGGCCTGCTATGGGGATATTGAGGATGATGTGGCCTAACAGTTTTTTATAGCTATTCCGCTTGCGGTAAATAAAGTGTACTGCTACGGCTATGGCTGTAAACAGGAGAAAAAAGTATATGAAGGTGCCAAAGCCCTGGGAAATATTCATGATCTGGCGGGTGAGCCAGGGCAATTCCCCGCCCATGCGGAGAAAAATATCCTTGAACAGGGGCACCATATAGGTGAGCATAAAGGTTACGGCCAGTACCGCTGTAATCATGATCACTACGGGATAGGTAAGGGCGCTGGTCATAGATCTGCGCTGCTGGATCTTCTGGCTGTAGAAAGCAGCCAGTTGCTGCAGTACTTCTATGAGGTTACCGGTCTCCTCCCCTATTTTTATGGAGTAGTATTCGTAGGCCGAAAACTTCTTTTGGTTTTGCAAGGTTTCGGAAAGCCTGGCTCCTTCTATGAGTTCGTCTATTATTTTTTGCAGCAGTTTTTGGTGCTTTTCCTTTTTCTGCTGGGAGGCGATCAGGTCGAGGGCTGACTTTACGTTGAGGCCGGCTTCCAGCAAAAGGGCCAGTTCAGCATATAAAGATTCCCTGAAGTTGTCGTTCAGCTTTTGCCCTCCTATCTCCATGGCGAGCAGATCCTGTAGAGAAAAGCTTTGCTTCCTCTCTTTAACAGTGGGGGTTAACTCCAGGTCTTTTAATTTAACGGCCATTAGCTTTGCTATTTACGTATACGCGGGCGGGGTAATCTTTTTGGTGTAAAAAATAAGCGGTGTCGCCTTTATCCCAAAAAGAAATGACCACCTGCTTAATAAAAGGTAGCTCTTCATCCTGATAGAATTGCCAAAAATGCAAGCCTGTTCTAAAGGTTTTAACGTCAGCTTCGGCCAGCCTGGTAATGGAACTATCGTTATCTGTACTGTACCATTTTACCAATTCTGTATCAGTATAAAATAGCAATTCCCCTTCTCCTGACAAAACGGAATCGGCCCGTTCTATATCTTCATTGAAGAAATACCGCAGGTTAAGCCTTTCGGCAAAGGTATCGTTCCGCTCTTCTATCATAAAAAAGTAAAGGTTGAGGGTATTGTAGGTATAATAAGCCAGGGTAATCACTACAGAAGACACCGCCAGGGTAACCATTACCTCGGTTAAGGTAAAGGCCTTTAAATGATCTCTATTTTTTTCAGTTGCCATCTTTTCCCAGGTAAATCAAACGTCTGCGCTGGTATACCTCAAAACCGCTATTATCGCGTACCCTGATATCCACCATTCTGAGATCTTCTCCGTAAGGGGAAGTAACAAGGGTATAATTAAGGTTACTTCTTTTAAACTGAAGGCCGTAAAAATCTTCCCGGTAAAGCGAGCGGGAGGTATCCAGTATTTCAGCGGTGTACTGCTGAGCCATCAGCAGGCTGGAAGCCGTATTGGAAGGACGGGACAGTCTTAAAAAAATGCTGTCAGCAAAGCCGGCCACCAGCGATATGATGGTAAGAGCGACCAGGGTCTCTACCAGAGTAGCAGCTTTTAAGCTATTTTTTAAAGGGTCCATTTCACAATACGGGTTTGGTTATTCCAGTCTTCCACGGCTGGGCCGCAAAATTCAGAAGCCAGTTCACTGCGATCGATCTCTCCGTGTAAAAGGTGGTTCTCGTATACTCCCGAAGGGGTTTTTAAAAGAAAAGCATTGCCTAAAACCAGACCATTAACTTTACCCATGTGCTCCAGATTCCCCTTGCAATACACCAGGCCGTTCACTATGGCATCAGGCATAATTTCTATCGCCAGGTCCAGACTTCTACCTCTGGCCTCAGCATAACTGATAATACATCCGCTGATGGCGGTATTGCTTTCGATGGACAAATAAGTCTTTTCCCCGCCCAGTACGAGCAAGGAACTGGGATAGCGGAGTTCTGTTTTACTTTTCACGATGAGGGTATCCCTGGCTATTGCCTGTAATTCAGCTTTCAGCTCTTCTTCGAGGATTATGACAGGGGCTACGAGTACAATATCTTCAAGCCGGTTATTTTTGTCGACCACGATCTTTTTCCCGGAAACAACCACAATATTGCCGGATAACTGAAGCCCGCTTAACCCGATAGCCTGATCGGAAAAGAAAACCAGGGTTTTGCGGTAGAAAGGATGGCTTAATTCCGCACTTATTTCGCCAAAGTCGAGCGCACTGTCCTGGTCGGTGAGTTTTTTCTCCAGATAGTCTTTCCACATATGTTCCTTCCCGCCCACAATGGGAGGAATAGTACTCTTGCTGACATTGCTCTGACCGTAGATCATCTTTTCCCTGCTGTAGTGAGTCCCCTCGATATAGGCTTTGTCGAGCCCTTTTCGGGGGAGCCAGCATTTGCCTTTCAACAAGGCATTTCCCGCCAGTTGCAGGGGACGGTTACGATCGGCCAGGTAAAGCGATGTTTCCCTGCTTTGGGAGGAAGAGTATCCGGCAATGGCCGATCTGCTGCTGCTGTTGTTGCCCGTTTGCGCATAGGCCGAAATCATTTCATAAGCCCCCCACGGCCTTTTTTTGATCAAGACGGAATCGCTGCCTTCCTGGTAGAGATCGTGCCAGTCGAAGTGTTCCTCACCGGGAGGCAGGGCCATAGCCAATGCCACACCGGAAAGGGCATTGTCTTTAAGCTTTTCGCGTACATCGCTACGGATAAAGAAAGTGCGGTTGGCAAAAGCCAGGGTAATCATTAAAAGGCAGATAATAGCTGCGATCACTGAAATAAAAACCGCATAGGTAAGCGAACCTGCTTTTAGTCTTTTCATCTCAGGAGGATTGTTTGGTGATCACTTTCTTTTCTTTTCCGCGATAGCTTACCCTTACGGAGTCCTCGTATATTTCGAGCAGTTTAACATCCCCCTGTATCTCATTTCGCCTCAGAAAAAAAACCTGCCTGTTGATCTCTACAATGCACAATAGCTCACGACTGTCGCTTTTTGTTATGGTACCCTTGTAATTGAGCTCCGGCCATTTGAGAGGAATTTTAGTGACCGTTTTCTTTACCGTTACCTTTTTTGGTTTTTTCTCAGCAGTTTTAGCTGCCGGAGGCTGGTAAAGTTTTCTCAAAAAGGGATCGCGGTAGTTCAGTTTGAGCTCATAGGTATCCCTCTTCTCCACTTCTTCATTAAAAACAGGGGTTGGGGCTGAAACGTAAGAAGGGGTATTGTTACCCTCCACCGCCTTAAATATGCGAAAGGCGATCAATCCCCATATACCCAGCACCAGCGGTATCAGCACATATATGAACTTTTTATTCTTCAAAACAGGGTAAATTTCCTCGTATCGCTGAAAGAGCTGCTATTACCCGCCCGGTCGCCCGACCTTACCCTCCAGAAATAACTGCGCCTGGAAAGAGTATCGATGGTAATTTGATTGGTAGACTGTACTTGCTTGAGCCAAAGGTCGGTCATAAGCGAATCGGTGGCGAGATAAAGCGTATCATAAATAACAGAACCCTGGTCGTTCCTGGCCTGCCAGCTGATCTGAACACTGACGGTATTGATATTCTGATTATTGGAGGGGCTCACCAGAACCGGATCTGAAGGAGCGGTAGTATCCACGTAAAAAGTACGGCCCTGATAAGCGCTGTTGCTTTGGCTGTTCTGTCCTCTTACCTGCCAGCTGTAACTTCCCTCTCCAACCGTGTATACGAGGGTGTCTTTGGTAGTGGTACGATCCAACAGTATCTGTCCGGGATCAGAGGTTTTCCACAGTTGAAAACGGTAAGACTCCGCATTATAAAAAGGCTCCCATTCAAAGGTTTTATCTGTTGTATTGGCGGTATCATTGTCGGGAGGATTTTGCAGGATCACTATCTGATTGGAAAGATCCAGGGTACTGTCTACAAATAAGGTTCGTACCACATAAGCCGTGGCACTGGTGCTGTTGAAACCTCTTAACCTCCACTGATATTCACCTGGAGTGAGATTGTAGGTGTATTTGTCACCGGTAACAGTTGTATCCAGAACAAAACGATTGATACGCTCAAAGCTCGGAGAAACTATCTGCAGCTCATATTCTGCCGCCCCTTCTATCTCTTCCCAGAAAAATAACTGTGAAGACTGGTCAGACCTCAGGCTGTCGCGGGGAACAATAACTATCAGGCTTTCATTATCAATTTGAGGTTCTTCAAACTCCGAGCAGGAAAACACCATTAATATGGCAATGAATAATCCGGGATATATTTTATGACGTTTTAGTTTCATCTGCTTGCTTATTAATTTTTTGCATGTACAGCTTCACAAAGAGCTCATCTCTGCCCGTTTTAAAATTTTTCTTCTTGTAAAATCCCACTGAGGCTATTTTACCTCCCCTGAACTCTGTTTCCAGCATATTGATCAGTTGCAATAAAGGGATGAATCCTCCTTCTATGGTAAGGATAATGGTTTCTACACTGTATCCGCCATCTACCCCGGTAAAGGGTTCTGAAAACTCTGTAAGGGTGAGTTTCTTTCTTTCACAAAAGTTTCCCACCGCATTGAGCAGGTTTTCGTGAAAGCTCTGTACGGCACTGTTGCCAAATTGCCGGTCCATTTGCAAATTCAGTTGATTCCACTTTCTCATCTCAGTATCCAGATTGGCGATCAGGGTTTGCTTTTCCTTTAGCTGGCGATGGAGTTTCCGCTCGGTAAAAGCCTTTTTAACCGATCCCTGATACGAGAGTAGCAACAGCAAAAAAACAGCCCCAGCGAGCACAAAAAACTTTTTTTGATAAGAAGTCAGGCTTTTCATAGTTCGAGGGTTATGTTTAAAGTAAAGTCGGCCCTGTGGCTCACATTCATTTCGTGGTAACCAATAATCTGTATTTCTTTTACCCAACTGAGTTGATTGACCTCCTGTAGCCAGCTTTCAAAAAAACTGTGGTTGTTGGTCTCTCCGCTTACTACCAAACGGTTTTGATAAAAACGTACGAGATTCTCTTTTTTGAGTTTTTTCTCCATCGGAAAAAAATCCATATTACTAAGGCTTATTCCGGCCGGTATGGTACTGGCCAACTGATCGCCCATACGCGCAAACTCTAATTTGTTAGCCCCGTTTACCGCCAGGAACTGTACTTTATTATCGTAGTTTGCCTTGAGCTCGTTCACTTTTTGGATCTGTTGCTCGTAAGAGGCTGTTTGCTGGCTCAAAGCCTGGTTTTTCTCAAAGTAGTTGTTGTAAACCATAAAACTGATCAACAACAAAACGAGGATAAAACTTCCTGCGATCATCATACCTTTGGTATACAGATTTTTATAGAGGTAATCTTTGCGGTTGGCTTCTACACTTTCCTGCTCTGAAACATACTGGCGGGAAGCCATAAATCTCAGGCCCGTTAAATAAGCCAGAGCATTGCTATTCTTGACTTTCTGATCGAACAGTTTTATTTCCTCTTCCTCTTCCAGGGGATTAAGTGCGATGGCATTCTGCCTGAGGTCGAAAACATAAGAGCCTAATTGTACTTTATCTTCAGTGGTTTTTTGGAGCAGCCCCAGCAATGCAGCAGGGCCAATAATGAAGTCGAGTACGCAAAGACCTTTCTGGTTCAATGTTTCCGTTAGCTGTTCCCATACCTCAAGACGGGTAGCGGAAACCACGGCTTTATTTTCCGACAGGTGAAACTGGAATAACAGTGATTTACGGTCGATATTGGGAAAGGCACGGGCGATCAATTCCGACTGTGAGCTCTCCTCCTCTATGGGACTGACCGTTTTTTGCATTACTTTTTGCCCGCTGGCCATCAGTAAAATGGGAATATTCTTTTGGGCTTCCTCTGCAAAGGCCTCGAGGCTGGGGTAGTGTTTTTGTTCTAACAGGTGTAGGTCTTCTTTTGTACGACTGATATGGCATACCCATACGTCCGTTCTGTCTGCACTGAAAAAACACTCCAGCCCGTACACCTCTTTGGGAAACCTGAAGGAGCCTGCTATGTTATCCCAAATACTCATTGAATAACAGTGGGCTTGATGAAAATATTGAGTTTACTCTTGCTGTAAGTACGGTTACGGCTGCTGAAAAACCATTTTATAATGGGGATACGCGACAGGAGTGGAACTCCCGAGCCGGTATCATTAATATTCTTTTCTTCCAGTCCGCCCAGCAATATCATTTCATCGCCCTTTACCCTGATCATGGAAGTGAACTTGCGGGTAACTGAGCCGGGCGGGGCTTCGGGTGTAATACGCGAAGTAAAATCGCTTTGCTCTACATCGATCTCCATAGTTACCTGGTTATCACCGGATACTATCGGTTTTATGGTTAGGGTGAAATTAGCCTGGACTGACTGGAAATTCCTGATATTAATAGGGATGGGGTTTTGTACTCCGGTGATATTAGTTTGCTCTACCACGTAATATTCAGTGTTACCTATGCTGATATTGGCTTCGTGACCGTTCAGGGTGGATAGCTTGGGAGTGGACTTCACATTGAGGATGCCGTTATCTTCCAACAGTCTCAGGTTAAGGTAGAAATCGGGGGTAACTGGCCCCAGGTTTAAGGCGCCAAATCCGTTGAAACTATTCAGCAAATTGTTGATGGCGGCAGCGTTGAAAGTGTAGTTAAAAGAGGGATAAATAGTACTGGATGAAGCAGGAACTTCTCCTTTGCCCAGTTCAATACCCGTAGATATGTTGTTATTGCGCTGATAGTCCACGATCAACACTTCAATGATAACTACCGGAACAGGTTTATCAATGGAGTTGACGAATCGCTCCAACTCTACTATTTGCGGATAGGAACCGCTTACCAGCAAACTATTCAGTTCGTTAAACTCCTTTAACTCCACCCCCTCTTTCAGATCTCCCGGGATGAATTCACTGATCTTTTCCACGGAGCGGTGTTGCAGGTATATGCGTTTGGTCTCCCTCAGGCCTTCCAGTTTCCTTTCACCGATGATGTATACCCCGTCACGGTAACGGTAGGTGTAACTGGTACCGTAAAATATCTTATTGAGAAGCTCATTGAGCCTCACCCCTATTACCTTAAGGGTTATATTACCGTTGAGTTGAGAGTACAGGAAATAGTCAATCCCCAGGTTCTGGTACAGGTTGCGTATAACCTCATCCAGGGGCTGGTTATCTACTTCCAGGCTTATCAGATTGGAATCGATGTAAAAAAGGGCCTTTTCTTCCGTTTGATTAAGGTCGCGGAAACGCTGACTGCCTTCCTCCCCTTTTGCCGCCTTTTGGATCGCCTCTATGAGATAAAAGTTGTCCTCGGTTTTACTGACCGTCAGGTTATTGGCAAAGGCCAGCTTATCCATGGCCTGGTCAAATGAAACATCTTCCAGGTACAGGCTTACTTTCTTGCTCTCAAGGCCCGGTTCGTAAACGATATTCTTACCTGTTTGCCGGGTAAGTGCTTTAGCGACTTTGACAAGGCTATCGTTCTTGAGTTCCATACTCACTCTCTGTGTAGCAGTATCATAGGTAACCAGCACCTGGCGGGGTATAACGATCTCAGGAGGAGGAACGGGCTCCTGAAAAGACCTGATGTGAATAATGTTACCTGTAATGTCAAAATCAAGTTGATACTGCTTGGCCATAAAGATCAGTACCTCCGCTACCGTTACATTGCTGAAGTTATTGACCACTTGTCCGCTTACATCAGGAGCTACGCTGATATTGACCTGGTTGTTCCGGCCCAGGGCCCGCAGGAATTCTGTAACACTTATTCCCGATACAGACAGGTCTACCGGTTCTTCCAAACCGGGCGATTCGCTGGTGATCAGATCCAATTGTTGCTTTAACTCTGCAAAACGGTCTTGCTGGGCCTGCAGAAAGAAACTGAGGTTAAAACAGAGTATCGCTATGAGGTATTTCAACTTCATCGTCCTCCTTCCATTAAAAGTGAATACACTTCTTCCAGCGAAGTTTCTCCCGACTCCAGCAATTCATAGGCTCTCTGTGACAATTTTTTAATATTGCGACCCTGCAATTTATCGTCAATAAAGCTTATTCCTTCTTTAATACAATCGGCCAGTTCGTCATCAATAGGGATCAGTTCGTAAATCGCTTTCCTTCCGGTATAGCCTGTGTAAAAGCAGTGCTCACAACCTATCGGTACATAGTGTTCTTTCAGTTGGTTTTTACTTCTGAAATTAGCCGGGAGGGCACCTGGCTCCATTTCTTCCTTTTGCTTGCACTCAGGGCATAGGGTGCGTACCAGCCGCTGGGCCACACTGAGGTTTATGGTATTGGCAATGAGAAAAGAGGGCACTCCCATATCCGACAAGCGGGTAATGGTACCCCAGGCCGAATTGGTATGGATGGTAGAAAACACCAGGTGTCCGGTAAGAGCGGCTCTTATCGCCATCTGTGCCGTATCCTTATCCCTGATCTCCCCCAGCATGATAACATCGGGATCCTGCCTCAAAAAGGTGCGCATGGCAGTGGCAAAATCGAGCCCTATACTTTCTTTTAACTGTACCTGATTGATGCCTTCCAAAGTGTATTCAATCGGATCTTCTATGGTGATGATGTTGCGCGTTTCCTCATTCAGCAACTTCAGAGTGGCATATAAAGTGGTGGTTTTCCCCGAGCCGGTAGGCCCGCTTATCAGCACAATGCCATGAGGCTTTCTGATGGACTGTTGGTAGATTTCCAGATCCCCGGGATCAAAACCCAGTTTTTCCAGATCGATGGACATGGCATCTTTGCTGAGCAACCTCATTACGATCTTTTCTCCGTATAAAGTGGGTAGTACCGAAACCCTTATGTCAAACTTGGCCTGGTCGTCCCTGAACTCGATCCGCCCGTCCTGGGGCAGTCTCTTTTCGGCTATATCCAGGTGACTCTGGATCTTTATCTTATTGATGATGGGTGGGTAATCGATCATGGGGATCTCATAGCGTTCTACCAGCTTTCCGTCTATGCGTATTCTTACCCGGCATTTATCTTCATAGGGTTCGAGGTGAATATCACTGGAACCCAGTTCGTGCGCCTCGCGTATAAGCTTTTTCAGGAAGTCTGTTTCTTCGTTGTAACGAAAGCGGATCTGCTGGGTGGGCTGGTGCTTTTTCCGCCTGTAGTAGCGAGTAAGGGTGCGCTGTATTTTGGCCGAGTCGGTTTTTATGAGATTTACCGGCAGGCCGAAAACCAACTCCAGTTCCATAGCCATATCTTCCCGGTAGTGAAGCTCATCAATGTAGAACGATAGCCGGTCTTTTGCTATATAATCCGGTATTATCTGGTAATAGAAAGCTTGCTCCGGGGTGAGGAATTGTTGCTCTCCGGTGCTTATTTCAAAAAAGTCTTTTTCAGCAGTTTCAGCCATAAACTAAAATGTTATCGATAATTACCTGATTGAGAGCCTCTACATCAAACCACCAGATGATTATTAAGAGCAGTGCTTGCAAACCCGCCAGGGGTATGGTGGATCTCTTGAAAACCGATATTCCCATCAGAAGGGAAATGAGGGTACTCAATAAAAAAAAGAGTATAAAAAGGGGAAAGGGCAAAGCCAGGGCCAAAAACACAAAAAAAAGGATATCTCCCATGCCTAAATAATCGTTTAAAAGGCGCTTAAAACTCAGGTTTTTGGGTATAAGCACAAGACTCACTATCAATACATTAAAAACAATAAAAAAGAGGTTCAGTAATCTGCCCGTAATAAAGTACCGGTAATCAAATATTTCACCGGTACTTAAAAAGAATTGGCCCATCAGCAGAATAAGAGCGATCACAAACAGGTACCAGCTTACCCCCCTGTATTTGAAATCCTGCCAGGCAATGAAGCCCAGCACAAGGCAGATACAGGATTTGATGAGGATCAGCATCAGTCTTTGGTTATTTCCCTCAGGTTTTTGTCCTGATCTATTTCCCACACATTGATAACCCCGTCTCCGTCAAAGTCGGCTAATGCAGTAGCTCTGGCTTTAAAAGTGTTAGGGCCGGCTTCTATGATTTCTATGCGGTAATTGGCATTACCTCCTTCTTCAATGGTCTTTTCATGCTCAAAGCCTATTTCATTAAAGTCTGTGCTGTATTTTGACTTAAGCATAAAATGACTCCTTTCCAATGAGTACAAATGATTTAATTGTAATTGAGCTTCTGTACTCTTTGTTTTGGAGATCAAGGGCATGAGATTGGGAAGGGCTAAAAGAATTAATATGCCTATAATAACCAGAACAATTAATAATTCATTTAAGGTATAAGCGGGTAGTAACCTTTTTTTTAGCATGGTTTTTATTTTTAAACAAATGTTATTATTCTTCTTGGTTTGACAATTGGACAAAATCCACTAATTTGGAGTTCTTAAATGACCTGTAACCCTTAATAACCTTTCGATGACTAACCCTATTTACGAGAGAAGCCAAGCCATAGTGGACTCGCTGTCTTCTTCAGAAATCACCAGTATTTACAATTATCTCAAATTTTTCAAGCCTAAAAACTTAAGTCGAAAAACCACAAAACTCGAATTATTGCTGGATCAGCTCAACGGCAAAAAAACTGCGGAAAACCGGAAGAAACCACCCTGTCTTTCCTTTAAAAATGAAGCGGCAGAACGCAAAACCTATGAAACCCTTGAAAACAGGATTGTAGATTCCCTACTGTTGGATATCAATTTATACAGAAACGGTAAATACGATAGTGCCGAACATCAAATGCTCACCCTGAGCAAAGAATTACTAAAGGCCCAGGTATTGAAACAGAGAGGTAATTACCAGAGAGCCTACCAACTGGCAGACCAGGTAATAAGCCACGCAGACAAATGCGAATCATACGACCATTCCATTGAGGCTATTAACCTGCAATTGTCTATGATCAGTATGCTTGATGATATCGGTGATTTTCAAGAGAAATTGTCGAAATTACAACACCTCGAATTTTGCCGTTTGGGCAAGCGCAAAGCCGTATATTTCTTTTATGAACTAAAGCTCAAAAAGTTTTATCACGTCAAAGAGAACTTTGACATGTTTCTCATTTCTTCTGAAAAGGAACTGAGTAAACTGGCCGAAAGAACCGGTTCCAGGATAATAGATTACATAAAGCACTTTTTTGTTAAAGAAATACTGGAAGAACAGGGCGAACTGCACGAAGCATTCCGCTATATAGAGCAACTGTGGAATATCGGACTTGACATGTACAGGCGCACTCCCTTGATAGATCCCTGGGAACTTACCTATGAGCAGGCCCGGTTGAGTTACCGCTTACAGCTCTATCGCGATAGTGCGATGTTCTCGGCCATGTGCCAGAAGAGGCTCTCTCCTGAAAATGAGATCTACCAAAAGGCCATGGTACAGGAATTTTCAGCTCTTTGTATGGTAAAATCCTACAGCCAGGCGGGCAGAATTGCCAAAAGGGCTCTCAACAGTGAATACCTGGGTCATAAGGCCAATGGAGTATTGCAGTCTAAATGGTATTACCTTTCAGCGGTACTCAGTTTTCTTCAGGGGAATTTCAAGCGGAGTATCAGAATGTTGCTCCAAACTCAAAAAATGGAGAAAAGCCGCATAGAATACAATCTTTTGATCAGGCTACTCCGCTTTATCAACTTTGTGGAGGCCGAAAGGTGGGATGATTGTGACCGGGAACTTCACCTGATGGATAAATACGTCCGCAGGAACCAGCTCGACAAGATGGTTAAAGAACTGGGGATCGGCAAGTTTATAAACTACATGAAGGAGCTCCGGCTGGAATCTTATAACTTTTATCATTTTTCCCATAGAATAGATGAAGTAGTAGATGAGATCGTTACCGACCAGCAGGAGGCAAAAATAAAAATGGACCTCTACGACCTCATCAGTTACGGGCACTGGTTTAAAGCCAAGATAAAAGACGAGTCCCCCGACTTTTTTATCGAGCTGTATATTTCCGACAGGCAATCCAAATACTACGATTACGGGATAATGGTGAGCTAATAAGTTCTGCAATGAGATGCCGGATCGAGCCTGCTTGTCGTAGGTAAGCCCGGTATGAACTCTGAAAGTAAGTTCATCGCGGGCATTTCGACTAGAGCCTGTCCTGAGCGACCACTGAACCCTTCGGTTGAACTCAGGATAAACCTTGTCGAAGTGTAGCGAAGGGCTCAATGTACCCGCGATCTCAAAGAAAGAGATGCCGGGTCGAGCCTGCTTGCCGCAGGTAAGCCCGGCATGAACGTTTCGTGAAGCTCCTGAAATATCACCGCAAAATCTGAAGCCTCTCCCGCTGTACCACCTGTCCTTCTGCTTTGAGCAGGAGCAGGTAAGTAGCCCCGGGCAAGTCCGGTAAGCGCAGGCGGACGGGAAGCTCCACCGGCTGCTGCCATAACTTTTGGCCTTGCAGGCTGTACAGCTCCACTTGTAAGGTCGTATGGGACTCCGGACTTCCGCTGATGGACAACACGCCCCGGGCGGGCTTGGGATACAACTGAAAGGCTTTGCCCGCTGTTCTCCCTTCCACCAGGCCGATCTGCTCACAGCCGGCCGCTACACAGCCGTATTGATCTACCTTGAGCAACCAGTTTGAAATCAATGGATTATTATTATACCTATTCTGAACATCAAAAAAAATGCCCGCCATTACAAAACCGGAATCTGGGGTTGACTGCATAAAATTGAACCAGGATTCTGCCTCTGGATAACCATAATAGTAAAATCGCTGCCATATGCTATCCCCGTTTTCACTGAATTTAAATAAATGTGAATTGATCCCTAAACTGGTAATTGTCGGCCCACCGATGATAAAGCTACCATCGTCTGAGAAAAAGGCTCCTGTACCGAATTCATCCATTATAGGCCCTATAAGAGTATCTAGTATAATTGTACCTTTTTCATTAAAAATACCAAAACGCAAACGTGACGGGTCTACGAAGCCTATTAACGAAGTATCAATTTCTTGTGCCCCAGCATATATAAATAAGCTATCTGACCGCTCAGCTATTTTTAATGCTCCAGAATTTTCATTTGAAGCTATTTGTTTAAACCAGTCAAAATCTCCATTTCTATCAGCTTTAGCTATAATACCATTATTTGGATATTGCCCTCCTGGATAAAATGACCTTCCTCCTAACAAATAACCTTCATTAATTTCGATAATATTAAAGCCCCAAAATCCGCCAGCTACTGACCTAGTATCTTCATAATGGTTTTCCCACAATAAATTCAAGGCTGTATCAAAGCGAGCAATTAATAAGCTGGTCTTAGTTGTTACTGTATCGTAGTCATACCCTGTTAAGACAAAACTACTATCTCCTTCGGGCAATAGGTCAAAGATGCTTACCTGGTGGCTATTGGTAAATAAGTACTTCCTGGTTTTTACGGTATCCCAATTACGGTCAAATTTAATAAGCCTGGCATAGCTAGAACTGGACATTGCAAAAATGAAGTTTTGCTTATCCGGAGTCTGATAAGAACATCCTCCATTGTTTTGCACGAACTCATCAAATAAATAATTAGTTGAATCAATGACATCTCCGCTTAAATCATACTCGCGTATTATTAACCGATTCCAATCTAAATATTGTTGATGTAAAGTAGCATATCCCGAATCAAGAACTATTAATTCGGGACTGTAATCACCATAGCTATATATCCTGTTAAAGCGCTCCTGGCCGGATAGACCTATAACCAGGAGGCTGGTGAAGACTGTAAGTATATACTTATAAGCGTCCATCACTGCAAAATAGCTAATTTTTGGCGGTACAGGACTTCTCCCCCGCTTTTTAAGCGCAATAAATAGGTACCGGAAGGGCAGCCTGCCAGATCCAGC
>JANQHO010000172.1 GCA_028277105.1 Owenweeksia sp.
ATACAACTGGTAGCCGATATTTTCCGTCTGGGCGCCTGGGCTGCTGATCGCTACCCAGTCCCCTTCATCATTCGCATCACCATCGGTGGTCGCATCAAATCGGTAGATATTACAGGTAGAAGCGTTACCCGTGGCATTGACCGTCACTCCGCTTACATCAGCCAATGTCGCATCAACCGAAAACGCCACATTTAACCACGCGGCACTACTACCCGTGCGGTAGCTCTGCACCTGGCTGGTACCACTGATGTTACCTATTACCTGACCATAGCCACCCGAACCGGCCTGGATAAAGGCCGTATCAGCTACCGTTAATACATTCGCCCCTAGATCCAAACTCGCTCCAGGCTCTACCACTAAAGCTTTACAACTGGTAGCTGATGATAGAGATGCTCCCGTAGCAGATACCACTATACTGTCTGATGAAGTCGATGTACCACTCGGATTCGATGGACTCCAGGAACCACCCCAACTATAAGTCGTGACGCTCGAAGCAGAAGTAACATTACCCGTTATTCTCATGGTCGGATCTGATATAAGGCCAGCCCAGTTTGTATTAGGCTCAAATTGTAATCTATGAGATGCCGATCCAGCCCCCCAGGCATATAGTCTAAAAGTTATAGTACCAGCTACACCTGAATTGATGGATAACGAGTTAAAATCAACTTCCTCCCCTGTAGCTCCGCGAGTAAGGGTTGAGCTGCCAATTGTGTTCCCAGCTGTAGCAAATCCATCTGTGCTGTATTGCAGTACAATATTCTCCGGGCCTTGTGAAGTTAGGTCTATGAACATCTGGACTTGGGTAACTTCGATCTCATATCCAGCATCTGCAGTAATGCTCCAATCCACATATTCATTATCTGCCTGGGCATCTGCTAAGCTGGTATTAGCAGGATCAAAGCCATTTACCCTGAATTCATTTACACTGGCACTAACTCCTAAACCTGGCCCATTAGAAGTTCCTACAGCAGAAATATTAGCCACTACTGATGTATTGGTAGGATTATTAGTTCCGTTTTTGTCGAAAAAGGCAATGCGGGTTTGGCCGTAGCCTAGCTGCATAATCGCCATAAAGGTGATCAAACAACTGAGTAATCTTTTCGCTTTCATAAGTGTTTTTTAGTTTAAAAATGCTGTTTGCCACAAAGCTATTATCTCGTATTTCTATCAATCAGTAATAGGCATTATTATATTATTAAAAACCTCTAATAAGCTTTAAGATTAATTTAAATGATTTAATGTAAGATCAGACTATCTGGTCAGGGTCAAAAAACCTTTGATAGTTTCTTTTTGGGTTACTATTATCCAGTAATAAACCCCTGCTGCACAAATTGAATTCTGGTGGTTACCGTCCCATTCAAAACTGCTATCTTCAGATTCAAATACCAATATTCCCCAGCGATTGAAAATGCTTATCTTAAATCTTTCAATGCCTGAGGTACCAGTTAACTTAAAAATATCATTTGTACCGTCACCATTAGGGCTGAAAACGTTGGGCACCACTATATCCTTAGGTTGAGGAATATAAACTTCTTTCACGATAGTGTCAGAGCAATCAAAATCGTTAAATACTACTAGTGTAACCTGATAGACTCCTGGCAATTGATATTGATAAGCGGGAGAAGTATCAGTGCTGGTTGATCCATCGCCAAAATCCCAGTTCTGTCTGTTATAGTCAGAAGAGGTATTGAAGAAATTTACCAGACTTGAATCATTTAAAGCCTGATCTGTATAGAAATCTGCATCAATAGAAATAAAGGAAATTGTATACGTAATCAAAGAATCACATATAGATGCAGGATTAAATGTATTTATAACAACAGTTGTGTCAGAAAAAATATTTATTCCATTTAACACAAAAGCATCTCCTGCACAGGCTGTTAAATTATAATTATTGGATGGTGGTTGAACAACCGATAATATCGCTTCAATAACAGTATCACAAACACCTGGTGTTTGCTTTAACCGGTAATAAGTGCCGGCATTGGTTAATTGCTGTAATCCGAAATTAAAAGTATCACCTGCACATATCACGGGATTGATCGTTACTGTATCCGGTGGCAACACCGTTAAAACAGCTTCTATTAGGCTATCGCAACCAAAGCTATTCTGCAGTGTATCGTAATACGTTCCCGGAATGGTAAGTTGCTGGTTATTGAAAGAAAAACTCTCCCCACTGCAAATTGTGGGATTAATAGTAGTGGTATCGCCACCTGGGTTAACGGTAAGTACAGCTTCTATAACACTATCACAGCCAAAAGTATTCTGTATAGTAGCGTAATACGTCCCGGCAACTGTTAATTGCTGGTTAAAAAACGTATAGGTATCTCCGTTACATATAGAGGGATTGATAGTAGTGGTGTCTCCGCTCCTGTTCACCGTTAATACCGCCTCAATTACGCTGTCGCAGCCGTTTGCTGTTTGTAAAGTGGTATAATAGGTACCGGGAGCAGTTAGCGTTTGACCAAAGAATAAATAGGTACTATCGCTACAAATGACTGGGTTAATGGTAGTGGTATCGCCATCGGGATAAACTGTTAATACAGCTTCAATTACACTGTCGCAACCAAAGGAATTTTGCAGAGTTTCGTAATAAGTTCCCGGAGCCGTGAGGGATTGACCAAAGAACAAATAAGTGCTATCACTACATATAGCTGGATTAATAGTAGTGGTATCGCCTCCGGGATTGACCGTAAGGACTGCCTCAATTACACTATCGCAGCCAAAAACGTTTTGTAAAGTGGTGTAGTAAGTTCCTGAAACCGTTAATTGCTGACCGTGAAAAGAATAGCTGCTATCACTACATATTACAGGGTTAATAGTAGTGGTATCGCCTCTGGGGTTGACCGTAAGGACTGCCTCAATTACACTATCACAACCAAAGGAATTTTGCAGAACGGCATAGTAAGTTCCAGGCATATTGAGTGACTGACCGTGGAAAGAAAATACACTATCACTGCAAATAACAGGATTAATGGTAGTTGTATCGCCCCCCGGCACCGTAGTTAATATCGCTTCAATTATACTGTCGCAGCCCAGAACGTTTTGCAGAACCGCGTAATAGGTACCGTCAGTGGTTAATTGCTGCCCGTGAAATGAGAAAATACTGTCTTTGCAGATAACCGGGGTTATGGTAGTAGTATCCGGCTCTATCAGCATTAAATCTGTTGCTAATATGGTGTCACAAGTTCCCGGATACGCAGTGGTATCAAAATAAACACCGGCTGTTTTTTGCCAGGCATTCTCCAGAAAAACACTGTCGCCCTGGCATATTGAAGTATTAGTCTGCCTGGTGAAGTACTGTGAAACCAGCAAGGTAACCTCCACAATACTATCACACGAAAGGGAAGCGGAAAGGGTATCGGTATAAATCCCGGGAACTGAACGGTAAACTCCTCCGATCAAAGCGCTGTCGCCCTGACAAATACTTATAGTATCTTGAGATAAAAAACCCTGAAAATTAAACGTGCCTGCGGTGTCTATACAACGGCCCAGAGCCGGAAAAACATCCCAGCCGGAAACCACAGTAAAGGGATCAGTAGGCCAAGAATTTGAGCCTGCCCCACCACCACTGGTAGAGGTATACCTTATACAATTTCCCGCTCGCCCAGTAGTGCTATCACTACTTTGACGTATGATATGGGTTTTTAATAATCCATTAGGAGTGCCGTTGACATTAGGGCCATTGGCAACAGTAGGATTATTGATCATATCCACATAAACTCCATTTTTTCTGATGCCCACATGATCATCCCCATTCCAACCACAAGAACTAAAGGTAAAATCACCGGCCAGGCAGTTGTTGCTTGTTGTATAAGAACCATAATATCCTATTAATGCCTCACCCGGAGGTAAGTTACCGCTAAGACTGGTAACTCTGACACATGAACCTCCATTATTATTAGCTATGACTTCATAGCTGGATAAATCTACAGTATCTGATGTTGGATTATATATCTTTATGGCTCCCCCATTACCGGAATGGCTATCCAGATATTCCACTATCATCAGATCGTTGAGTTGTGCATTAATACTATTTACCAGCAATAGCAAAAAGAAAAAAACAAAACCCGCTTTTTTCACCAAGTCCACCTTTCTACCTTATTAAATGAATAAATCCTTTTTTGTCGAAAAAACCGGTGATGCGAAAGGTGTATACCCCTTCCATGCATGGTTCTCCTTTAAATGTCCCATCCCATCTGAAATCCATTCGATTAGATGAAAAAACCTGTTCCCCCCATCTGCTAAAAATCTCAATTCTGAAAGGGATGCCAGAAACGGTATAGCCTATCAGAAATTCTTCGTTAAGACCATCCCCATTAGGAGTAAAACTGTTTGGTATGAATAATTTGATGACTTCTTCTTCGGGGATGGTTACTGTTAATACCTTGATATCGGAACAACCTAAATTATTGCTGGAGATCAGGGTGACCTGGTAAACTCCGCCTTTGGTGTATCTATGACTTGGCGAGGTAGAACGGCTTTTATCACCATCTCCAAAAAACCACTCATAACTGTCTGCATTTTGTGACCAGTTCTGGAAGAACACCACCGATGAATCAGCAAGTGAATTACTCCAGTCAAAATCAGCTAAAACTTCTATGGTCTGTATACTTACGTTGATGATAGAATCACAATCAATGCCGGGCACACCAGGTTTGCGATAACTGAAAACCGTATCGCTGGTAAAAGTTATTCCGTTTACTACAGTACTACCTCCTTCACAAATCTGCCGGTTTATTTGCCTGAAATCAGCGGGAGTAAAGGTTACATTGGTAATAAGAAGGCTGTCACAGCCCTGGGCAGTTTGAACGGTATCATAGTAAGTGCCGGAAGTATAAACAGGTTGGCCTCCCACCAGTATAGTATCACCTAAACAGCTTGATATATTGATTATGGAATCGCGAACCACATAATTATATAACTGAATGATGTGTAAGCTATCGCAACCATTAAAGCCAGTATAGGTTTCCCGATACTCCCCGGGAGTACTTACAGGATTGCCGTTTATAATAATGCTTTCACCCGGGCAGGTATAGATAGTATCACGGCTGAGGTTCTGGCCTAAAACCGTTAGGTTAACTGTTAGAATACTGTCACAACCACTTGAGCTTTGAACAGTATCGGAATAAGTGCCCGAAGCAAAAACCGGAAGGCCACCGACAAAGATGGTATCGCCATAACAAAGGGTAGTATCAATGGTACTGTCCTGGACGGAATAGTTGTACAATTGGGTGACCAATATGCTATCGCAGCCATTTGCAGTGGTGAGTGTGTCCCGGTATTCCCCGGGGGTACTGGTTAAACTACCATGAACCAAAACCGGTATAGAAGGGCAGGTATATAAAGTGTCATTGGTTTGGAACTGGGACAATACATTAAGGTTTACCGTTACCACACTGTCGCAGCCGTTACTATTGGGAATGGTATCGTAATAAGTGCCACTGGCAAATGCCGGACTTCCTCCGATCACCACAGTATCTCCCTGACAAATAGACTGGCTTAATACAGTATCGCGGGTGGGATAATTATATACTTGTGTGATGATGACACTGTCGCAGTTAGCTGAAGTAGCTAATGTATCCCGGTATTCCCCAGGGGCTGTAATCCAGTTACCGGAAATATTAATACTATCACCCGGGCATTTAAAAACAGTATCATTGGTTGATACTACAGGTAGTAGTGTTATATTGATGTTGAGGATACTGTCACAACCGCTTAACTGCGAACTGAGGGTATCGCTATAAGTTCCTGCAGTATTATAGTATCGCCCATTTATCTGAATACTATCACCTGAGCAAATAGTAGTAGCTATAGTGGTATCAACAGCAGGCAAAACTGTTAATGTTAGTTCTACAACACTGTCGCACACATTTACCCCGGGAAATTTATCGTAATACACTCCGACCGTATCACGGTAAACTCCTGCTATAAGAAGGCTATCACCAGAACAAATGGTATCGGTAACATAAGTGGTATCACTGGTAGGATTAAAATTCGTAATGGAATCTATACAACTGCCTTGTGCCGAAAAAACATCCCAGCCGGATACTACTGAAAAAGGGTCTGCAGGCCAGGAATTCGGATCAGAAGCATTGGTAGAGGTATAGCGGATACAATTAGAATTTTGTCTGATGATATGGGTCTTCAATAAACCGTTAAAAGTACCGTTGACATTAGGGCCATTGGCAACAGTGGGATTATTGATCATATCCACATAAGCCCCGTTTTTCCTGATGCCAATATGATCATCCCCGTTCCAGCCACAGGTACTGATATTGAAATCACCTGGCGGGCAGTTATTACTTGTTATATAAGAACCAAAATATCCTATTAATGCTTCACCCGGGGGCAAGCTACCACTTAAGGGAGTCGTTCTTACACACCCTCCTCCGTTATTATTTGCTCTTATATCGTAGTCTGATAAATCAATAGTGTCTAATGTCGGGTTGTATATCTTAATGGCTCCTCCATTACCAGAATAACTATCCAGGTACTCGAGGATCATAAGATCGTCCGTTTGAGCACTGGCAGCTAAACAGCAGAAAAACAGGAACAGGATGTACAGTAGTCTCTTCATATCGTTGTTAAAAAGCATTGCTGACATCGTTTACTCAGAAAATGTTACCAGCAAATACCTTCTAGATATTTATGTTACCGGATATACAACAGCATCAAATCGTTAGCACTATCAGATTGAAGAGATGTAACTCTTTCTTTACACTTTCTATAGCTTCCTGGAACACAATTAGCTTTTCATCACTGTTTACATCTTTTACCGATTTGGCTACCTTAAAAAATGACCTCAGCCTGGGTAATACACTTTTCCCATAGCGGTATTTTTTAATGATCCTTTTTAGCATACTGATCTCAGCATCAATGGTCACTGTATCCTGGGTAAGTACGCAATTGACTATGTTGAGCAATATGTTCTCCACTGCCGACCAGCTGGAAAGCTCATCGAGGTAAGAAAAGTATATCCTCGACTTCAGAAGGATGGATGAGCTTTTCGGATAATTGCCTTTATAAAATTCTTTTAAGGCAATCAGATACTGAAAAGCATTTTGGGTTGTCAGGTCCGAAGGTTCTATATCATCGGGTAATGTTTCTTCTATGAATGAAACTATGTTGCTGCTGTTTTTCTTCCCGACCAGGTGCAATACCCCGGCATAAGCGTAATACAAAAAGCTGGAATCAAACATCTGGTACCCCTGGATTGATTTTACCTGTTCCCTGATGCTATTTTGCACCTTCATAAATTCCGCTTCCTGTGCCATTAACAAGTAGTACCTGCTGTGAAGGCATTCTATTGCTACCTTACAATTGGGATACTTATCCTCCACAAAAGAATTCTGGTAAGTTTTAGAGAGCAGTATGAGCTTTTCGTGAAATACAAGGGCATCTTGTGGCTTAAAATAATGGTTGAGCTTAAGCGTAAGCTCACTACTCAAAGCCAGGAAAACCGAGCTTTTATTATTGAGTTTTTTATGAATTCTCTCTATCTCTTTGTAGGCATTCTCTGCATCGGCAAAAGCTTGCTGATGGGGATAATAAAACAGATCCTGGGTGTTTAAGAGACGGAAATAGAATACCTCCTCCATTTTATTAACCATTTGCTGTTTCTCACTGGCAGCAGCTATTAGGGCTTCATACCTAGCAGTTTTCTTACTATCGTGCCTATTGATCAGTTTATAACAGAAGTATACTTCGCGCAACTCAGCATAAAGTTCCAGCGCTATACATTTTTTTTGAAGCATTCTCAATTGGCGTATCAGGATGCTTTTGTCTTTGGAGTAGACAAAAGCCCGGATATTCTGCACCATTTCCTTGGTTTCTATAATCTCATTCCGGTTTAGCTCGAGTTTTACTGATATGAGATCGTTGAGCAACCTGTTTTTAAGAGCGTAAAGGTTAGTCATTTTATCCCCATAGGATATTACTCTGCTCAACTCTTTATTGGTGATATTTTCACTTTCTTGTATGGCCTGAAGAAGCTTTTTCTTTTTTCCCTGATTGCGGATCTTGTTGCGTAAAAGATAATTCTCTTTGGCAGTAAGGTTTTGTAGGGCTATAAACAAGTAATCCATGCAAAAGAATTATTTGTTTCAAAAATACGCCTTGCCTATACCTTAACTTTTATACAGGTTCTTATTTAATAAATACTTAGCATTTAGATAATGTAATATGTAACGCATTACTACTTTTGAAGAAAAGACTACTAAAAATTATTATTATAAAATCAAATACCTAATAATCAAATATTTGTAATCACATAAAGACAACAAAAAAATTCAGGTTTAAAAAATTGGAAAGTATATTTTTCATTAATGTAAGATTGCTTTTTAAATCCATATAATTCTCAAATAAATGATTTGCAACATATTATTATAACTATAAATTTCACTATCTTTTTTTATAAGAAAAACCCCCTTAATGTCTTAATGTCAAGGGGGCTTACTTTAAAACTCCAAGAATCAGTGCTGTACTATTACTTTAGTTGTCATTTGCTCTTTACCGGAATTAACTACTAGAAAGTAAACACCGGGAACAAAATCATTTACATCTACAGTTTGAGTAAACACTTCGGAGGCACTGTAATTGTTAACAGAGTGATAAATAAGCTTACCCGACAAATCCAACAGACTGAGGATTACCTCTCCTTTTTCACTGGTTATCAACTCAACATTAAGTATATCTGACGCAGGATTAGGGTATACTTTTAAACCATCTTTTGGAGTTACCTCCTCCACTGTACTAACTGTATTGCGTTTAGCAGAGGCTGGGGCACAAGCTGTCATGTAATGGCTACCTATGTAAGAATCGTCATCCTGGGTATACAGCTGCCACTGGGTAGCACCAATTGTCCAGTTGGTCTCACCGCTCTGCACCGATGAATCCCTCACAAGAGTATGATTCAGGGTAGAACCGTTTACTCCGTTTGTACCATTAACCGTCCACGATGTTCCCGGATCTACGCCCAATACACCAATCACATCCAGAGTATCAGTTCCTCTGAAAAGACCAATGCCGTCATCACCATTAGCACGAAGTATAGTAAAGTTACCGGATACATCCTGTTGGTCTGAATTATTGATTATCCCAGTCAGGTCTTCCCTACCGGTGGAAAAAACAAATACATCATTGGGATAAATCACCCCATCAAGCACTGTTTCATATATTAAAGTATTAGAATAAACCTTAACGGTATATTCCCCATTCAGTACTACAGGATAAGGTGAAGGATTGTAAATCTCCAGGGCCTGGTTTCTATTGCTACCTTCTATGTATTCTGATATGAATAAGTTAGGGCACTGATTGGCCGGTGCGCAGGGATAGATGGTATGGGTACCCAGTGAATCCGTAAAATCCTGGCTGTATACTTCCCACTGTTTTACCGATTGAGACCAGATGATCTCACCTTGGTTCATATAATCTTTTCGCACCAGAGTATGATTTTGAGTGGAACCGGTTCCTACCGCCCAGCTACCACCTCCTGGGTTCTGCCCCACATTACCGAAAATGTCCAGGGTATCACCCGTATTGGTATTAAACAGTATTATGGCATCATTACCGGTTACTAAGCTATCTAGCTGGGATACAACCAGATCAGACTTATTGGAAATAGCAGTGCCTGCTCCACTTGCTGTTAATACAAAAGTACCTTCCGCAGGAATAGTACCGGATAAAGTTACCCTGCGGTAGGGTGGTAATGCCGTAGTTCCATCAGGGTAAAAACGCAATTCGTAATCGCTCAACTGCAAGGCCCCTGAGGTAGGGTTATAGAGTTCCAAAGCCCGGTTAAAAGAAGATCCTTCTACATACTCAGAAAAGAACAGATCAGCACAAGGGCCGGGGCCAATTGCAGGGCCATTGGGTAAATCAAGTGCAAAGTCGGCCATTACAGGCACGTGATCAGACATGTTGTACAAATGACCCACTATACTATCAGGGTATTGTGTATTGGGAGGGGCAGATTGCAACGACTTATTAAAGCGGAAACCATCATTACCCACTGCCTTGTAAGATCCGGGTACATACTCAATATTATTGCTTCCGTTGAGTAAATCCCCGGTAGTTATAATGAAGTCAAAGCGATCATCCATACCACCGCTGGCTCCACCGCTAACGGGAGTGTTGGTAGATTGGGTATGAATTGGAGCATAGGCCGAAGTAGCATGCCAGTCTCCAGGGGTATTAATAGGATCGTAAAACTGGCAGTTACCGGTACTCAATAACTCCTGATAAGCATTTTCGGTACTGTTGTATACGTTGAAGTCGCCCACTAAAATGTGATTTCTGGTATCCGATTTAGCATCGAGGTTATTACGGATAGCTATAGCCGCAGTATTTCTCTGACTGGCATCGCTGGATGAAGAGCCCGCCTTTAAATGAACTACGTAAGCATCGAGAAAAACGGTATCCCCGTGATAAGACAGATTTGGGTCATTGTAATAGAATCGATAACCGTCTGTCGGTCTTGGTGCAGTAGGAATACCTGTCTGGCTCACAAAAGTTAGCTTATTGGTATTGTAATACATGGCATTATTAAGACTGGAGGCATTGTTAAAATTCCCTTTGTCATAATAATTTACCCCATCAACATTTAAGGCATTGCTCAAAATGTAGTTTGCGGCAGTGGAATTGGTCACCTCGTTAAGCAGCAAAATGTCCGGTTGGGTAAATTTTATAATATGCTTGAGGCGATCATCAATTCGGGCCAAAGAGCTACTGCTGCTGGATAATTGGAGAACGTTGTATTGCATAATGCGCAGGGTATCATCCTGGGCGTTTAATGATACAACCCATAAAAAAAGGAAGCTGAGGGATAACTGAGGTAATTTTTTTTTCAAATGCATAGTGTTTCTTTTTTTATTGAATGAAAAAAGCCAGTGCCCTAAGGCACCGGCTTAAAAAATATAAGAGACTGTGATTACTTGATCATTACTTTACCGGAAGTACTTCCGTTAGCAGCATTTACCTGGTACAGGTAAACACCGGCAGGAAGAGTACTAACATCAACAGATACTTTAGTATCCTCTTCAGTAAGAGTAAGAGCATTAACTACTTTACCATTGATATCGAGAATTCTCAACTGACCCTCACCTTCAATGTTAAGATCCATATTCAATACATCGTTAGCAGGGTTAGGATACACACTGATCACTACGTCACTACCCAATAGTTCACTGGTTGAAGAAGGCTGATTATTGGTATTAGCTATGCGGGTCTGAGCCGTTTGATCAGGGCAGCATGGCCAATCCAAAGCAAAAGTACCATCAGATACGTTGTTGTAGAAAGCAGTAGGCAAAGTACCGGCAGTGGTAATCACACCGATAGAGTCAGCTACTAAACGATCCCAGTTAGCAGGGTCGCTGATGTCAAAAGCACCAGTGCTACCATCGTATACGTACTTAATTCGGGTGCTGCTGGAGTTAGTGTTAAATACGGGACCACCTAAATCCTGACCTAAAATTCTGGAGATAGTGAAGAAGTTAGTGGCTCTTCCGTAACCAAAACCGTGGTAGAACTGAGGCTCACCGGTATTCACATCATTACAACCAGGGCAACGAACCTGGAAAGCGTCACCAGTAGAGTTTCTCAGACCTACTCTTCCGCTCCAGGAAGAAGCAGGAGCAGTATAAGCACCGGCACAATATTCATCAGTAGATGAGCTAGGTCTGGTACCACGGCTTTCGATGTTATTGTTAACTACACTACCTCCCACAGGCTCCCAGTAAACTGGAACCTGAGCTGTACCGATAGTAGTAGTATCAGGAATGGTAAACTTATCAGTAGGGAAGTTATAGCAGTTTTGTCCGCTGGCATTGTTGAAAACTACAATGATACTTCCTACCTGAACACTATCCCAGGTATCGTTAAAAGCTAATCTCAAGTGACCGGTAGTAATACCTTTACCTGAACCAGCACCCCTTGGTACGCTAAAGTCACCATTGTTATCATCCAGGATCCATCCGCGGATATCAACGTATTGAGCAGCGTCATTTTCGTCACAGGCGCTAACAACCAATTCAACGTACTCACAGTTTCCGCCAAAACCATTGGAAACTTCAGTTACTACCAATACACCTTTACCTACGGTGTTATCAACAGGCTGAGGGCAAGCGCTGTATTGTACGAGCTCATCCTTTACATTTTGAATGAAAGTAGCATTATCAGTTGAGTTGGGAGCACCAGGAGTGGCACCAGTAGCATAAAGTGAGAATGCCCAGTTGGTGTCTCTACCAGGAGCATCAGCATCATCAGTACCTTTAACAAAAGCAAAAGTACGCAGGGCACCACAAAGGGTATCGTTACCCATAGCCGTATCAAATCCAAGGTGGGCAGCATCGATGAAGTCAACGTTAGGATTTACTCTGCTATCGTTGTCAAAACCGTAAGAGAACCCGTGGAACCAGGCAGGCTCACCTAAACCTTGCTCGGGAGAGCAGCCGGGGCATCTGGTTTGGATACCGTCACCACCACAAGAATTTCTCAAAGACATACCATCGTAGTTAGAAGCAGGGATCTGGCTGTTGTTGCTGGTGCAGTAATTAGGATCACCGCCTAAACCGCTGGCAACAGGAGTAGCAGTAAATTTGTTGATCAAAGTAGAAACACCCACAGCTACGTAAATAGCAGAGTCTGTGTTAAGGAAACCACCAGACAAAATATTACCGGCAGCAGTAAGGAAAGGAGCAACGGTAGAGTCAAAATCAGAGAAGTTGAACAAAACGATCAATTTTCCATTGGGGAAGTTTTGCCAGATAGGATCGTCAGCTAATCTGTAGTGACCTTGAGAAATACCAAGACCAGAAAAAGCTGCACCGCCAGAGAAAAGGCCGTTGTTGTCATCTATGATCCAGTCTCTTACGTCTACCGTGTCAAAATCAGCACCGCAAGATGCCTCATCGGTAGAAACAGCAAGAAGCTCTACAAATTCTTTTGTTCCCGAGGGACCATTGGAGATCTCATTTACAACGAGAACTCCGGGGCATTGAGCCAAAAGGCTACCTGATATAGCTGTAAAAGCTATAGCAAAAAGAGTAGTTGAAATTTTCAAACGTTTCATGATTTGATTTTAAAGATTAAAAGTGATTAAAATGGTGTAATCGATTACGGTCACGAATATCACCATTAAATCAACCACTTTTATAAACTTCCTGTCACTTATAAATTAACTATTCCGTACCGGAATGTTATCTATTTTATCTTTACATTAATCCTGTTTTAAACTTTGGAAATAACCAGATTTTTTTAGTATATTAATTAGTAAATGTAAGATTGAATAAAATTCTGAACAGAAAGTTTACAATTCTAATAGCCAAATAATTACGGAAATTATAAATCCCTTGATCGGGAATCGAGAAGAATAGTTACAGGACCGTCATTAACCAGTGAAACCTGCATATTTGCTGCAAATTTACCGGTCTTAATTCTTCCGGGCATATGTAAGCTCAATGCTATTACAAAGGCCTTATAGAGCTCCAATGCCTGATTTGGAGGCGCTGCTCTCTGAAAACTTGGTCTATTTCCCTTTTTCGTGGAAGCGTGTAAGGTAAATTGACTGATAATCAATATTTCAGAGTCAATATCCCTCAACGATAAGTTCATTTTACCTTCACTATCGTTAAACAACCTTATGTTCAGTATTTTGTTGGCAAGCCAATCAATATCTTCTTGATTATCAGAATTTTCAATACCCAATAATACCAAAAAACCGCCCTTGATTTCGGCATATATTTTACCATTTATACTTACTCCAGCCTTGGTAACTCTTTGTAAAAGCGCTCTCATGTAGCATAAATATCTTTGCGGTAAGTATCGTCATCCCCCTGGCCCAAAACGAGGTTTATATAGGTTTGATATCGCGATGGGGCTAAACGGCCCTGGTCAATTGCTTCTTTAACAGCACAGTCAGGTTCCTCGAGGTGAAGGCAATTATTAAACCGGCATTTTTTCTTTAACCGGAATATTTCCGGAAAGTAATCCCCGATCTCCTCTTTTTCCATATCTACCAACCCAAAGCCTTTTATTCCGGGAGTGTCTATGATCTTTCCGCCAAACCCCAACTCAAACATTTCGGCAAAAGTAGTGGTATGCTGGCCTTGTCTATGTGTATCTGATATAGCGGTTGTCTTGAGATCCAACGCTGGTTCAACGGCATTGATCAAAGAGGATTTACCAACCCCTGAATGCCCGCTTAAAAGGCTTATTTTATTCCGCAGCAAATTTTTGAAATCATCTAAACCCTGCTTTTTAGCAACAGAGGTATGCAGCAAATGATAACCGGCATCCTTATATACATAGGTAAGGAATTCCAATTCTTCCCGCATAGTAGTATCATATAGATCTGTTTTGTTAAAGACAACTGCTGCAGGTATATCGTAAGCCTCAGCAGTTACCAGAAAACGATCGATAAACTCAGGAAAGGTCTTGGGGTATTCAATGGTTGCTATGAGGATGGCCTGGTCAATATTTGCCGCTATAATTTGTGCCTGGCGGGAAAGGTTTACCGACTTGCGTATAATATAATTTCGCCTGTCCTTTATTGTCCTGATAATTCCCTCCCCACTTCCTTTCTCAAGCTCAAACAACACTTCATCTCCCACTGCTACCGGATTAGTTGTTTTAATGTCTTTCAAACGCAATCTTCCAGGTATCCTGCACCGGTATACTATCTCTTCTTTTGTCTTAATTTCATACCAACTACCAGTTGACTTTATGACGGTGCCTTCTAACATATTAGTATATTCAAGGTCAAAGCTAACCAATTTGAACAACCCCTCAGCAAGGTGTAAAACCTTGATCTATAATATTTTGACAAATTAAAATCTCACTCAACTTACAATCTATCTCTAAATAGGATTAATGCAAAAAACATTTAAATAACTGATCTTCAGTTATCTGAAAACAAATATTTACATAAACAGAAAAAGAATACTTCCTTGATTAACAAATCATATTTAGTAATACTCATTCATTAACAAGCAATTATACCTTTAGAGCAATTATTATCATTCTTACATATTGTATATTTAATAAGTTAGTTGAATTAATTTTTTATTGATCAATTTAAAATATAAAAATTATTTAATCAAATAAATGATTTATTTGATGTAAAATACTATTAATTTTTTTATACTTTTTTTTGCATAAAAAACATATTCTATCGACAGCAAAATTAGTTAGCCCATTTCAAATATCTGAAGCTCCAGCACAGCTTGTGAATATTCTTTTAAAACCTTCCCGTTTGCTTTGGTCAACTCAAAAAGCCTTACGCTTCACTGATGACAAACTAAAATATTTACATTCGCAGGCAGTTAGCTAATTATGTCGATAGAAGTTCAGAATATAAGCAAGTTGTACGGCAGGCAGAAGGCGCTCAATGAAGTGAGCTTTTCCCTGCAAAAAGGAGAAATTGTCGGGTTTCTTGGACCTAATGGAGCAGGTAAATCTACCATGATGAAAATATTGACCTGCTATATCCCTCAAAGCTCGGGCAATGCTATGGTTTGTGGACTTAATGTAGAAGAAAACAGCATAGAGATACGCAAAAAGGTAGGTTATTTACCCGAGCACAACCCACTTTACCTGGATATGTATGTAAAGGAATATCTGTCCTTTATAGCAGGTGTACATCAAGCTCCCAAAAGCCGTATTGATGAAATGATCAGTAAAACCGGGCTCACACCCGAAAGCCATAAAAAACTGGGACAACTCTCCAAAGGCTATCGCCAAAGGGCAGGCCTGGCAGCAGCATTGCTACACGATCCTGAAGTTTTGATACTAGACGAACCTACCACAGGCCTGGACCCTAACCAATTGGTAGAAATACGGAATCTGATAAAGGAGTTGGGAAAAGAAAAAACAGTAATGCTATCAACTCATATTATGCAGGAGGTAGAAGTTTTGTGTAATAGGGTCATTATCATCAATAAAGGTTCTATCGCAGCTGATCTTTCTACACAAAATCTGAAATCCATCAATCAAAAACCTATGTATGAGGTTGAGTTTGACAGAGCCATCAGTAAAAATGCTATGCAGAAAATTAAAGGTGTACAAGACACTAAAGCTCTGAGTGATACTCGTTGGCTATTAGAAGGTACTCCCGGAAAAGACCTCAGGGGAGAAGTTTTTCAATTTGCAGTAGCTTCGGGAGCAGCAGTGCTGGAAATGAAACGCAAAGAACATAAGCTGGAAGAAGTTTTTCAGCAACTAACAAGTGAGGCCTGATCAAACTCCCGGGTTTCTGTAACCCTTATTATTTTTTCCTTAGGTAGATCTGTATCGGTACACCCTTCAAATCAAAATTTTCCCTGAGCTTGTTCTCAATAAATCTCTTGTAAGGGTCTTTGACATACTGGGGTAAATTGGCAAAAAAGGCAAAAGCCGGAGCACGGGATGGCAATTGGGTGCAAAACTTAATCTTGATATATTTTCCCTTGTTGGATGGAGGAGGATTCCCTTCAATAATAGGCAGCATAACATCATTGAGTTTACTGGTTGGAATGCGGCTCTTGCGCCTCTCGTAAACTTTCATAGCCTCTTCCATGGCCTGAAAAATTCTCTGCTTGTTAAGTGCCGATATAAAAATCACTGGCACATCTGTAAAAGGCGCCAGTTTCTGTAAGATCTGTTTGCGGTATTTGTCTGCTGTATGGGTATCTTTTTCAATGAGGTCCCATTTGTTGACTAGTATCACCACTCCTTTGCGATTTTTTTCAGCCAGGTGAAAAATGGCCTGATCCTGGGATTCCATACCCCTTTCGGCATCAATCAAAAGAACGCATACATCTGAGTTCTCTATTGCTCTTACCGACCGCATTACGGAATAAAATTCCAGATTCTCGTGCACCTTTGATTTTTTGCGCAAGCCTGCCGTATCCACCAGTAAAAAGTCTTTCCCAAAAAGTTTATACCTGGTATTTATAGCATCACGGGTTGTACCGGCTACATCGGTTACGATATTTCTTTCTTTTCCTGTAAGGGCATTGATAAAAGACGATTTTCCTACATTAGGCCTGCCTATTACTGCTATGCGGGGCAATTGTTCATCCGCTTCTTCCTTATTATCAGCCGGAAGTATCTCTACCAAATCATCCAGTAATTCCCCGGTTCCTGAACCATTAATAGCTGATATATTGTAGATATCTCCCAAACCAAGGCTGTAGAATTCAGCACTCATGGTTTGACGCATCGCATTATCTACCTTGTTGGCCACCAATAGTACTTCCTTATTGGATTTCCTAAGCAAATCTGCTACCTGTTTATCCATATCGGTAATGCCGGTTTCAGCATCTACCACAAACAGTATAACATGAGCTTCCTCTATGGCTATTTCTACTTGTTTCCTGATCTCCCCTTCAAAGACATCATCAGAACCTTTTATATACCCTCCGGTATCAATTACTGAAAACTCCTTACCGGTCCATTCAGACTTTCCGTAAATCCTGTCGCGGGTAACTCCGGCTACAGAATCAACAATGGCCTCCCTTTTTTCAGTTAAACGATTGAACAAGGTAGACTTTCCTACATTAGGACGACCAACTATAGCGACTATCCCAGACAATACTTTAAGTTTAGCCCGCAAAAGTAATTAATGAAACAGGAGAAATGATATTTGTTCCTGCTTAATAGGATAATATTAAGCGTTCCCTGTAATTTCGGGATAATTACTGGCAAAATTCAACAGATCCACCACTGTTTTACCTCCTATTTTGTTGAGTAGCCGCAATTTGTAAGTGCTCACTGTTTTGTCACTGATACCCAGTTCTTCAGAAACTTCTTTGTTTGATTTACCGCTGGAGAGCAATTTTAAAACTTCTATCTCTCTCTTGCTAAACTTAATAGGCTTATCTTTATGCGTATCTTCTATAACTTCTTCGCTAAAAATACTCCTACCCTCATAAACATCGTTAATGGCTTTTATGAGTTTTTTGGGTTCCCCGGTTTTAGTTACATATCCGTTTGCCCCCATTTGCATAGCGGTTTTGCCGTATATACTTTCCGGATGCATGGAAAGTATTATGATTTTAAGTTCAGGCGCTATTTCCCTGACCTTACGGATGGAAGTTATGCCATTGGTTTTTGGCATGTCAATGTCCAGTAATAAAACATCCGCTTTATACTCCTTAATAACCTCCAGCAACTCTTCTCCGTTGGTTGCCTCAGCCAAAACCCGCATATTATCTTCGTAGCCTATAAATAGTTCGAGTCCTTTACGGACTACAGTATGGTCGTCTGCAAGAATTATTCTTATCATGGTCTTACTAAGATATACAGTTCCCTCCTAAGCTGTACGTTTTCAAATATAAGGCATCCCTAGCAAATGTCTGTCTGAAAAAAAATTATCTTCTACTAATCAAGACTTTAGATTATCAGGGATTTCACAAACTGGGATAGGTCTCATTTTGTGTTTGTTGGCATGGTGATAACGCAGAAAAATACTCATCACCTCTTTCTCTCTATCTTTAAAATCTTCCGGCTTTTTACCTGCCCTGTATTCAGCCATGGCCCATTCCAGTTCGTTGTAGGTAGCTCCAATCTGGTCTTCATCCGTTCGGTCATCTCCCCAAAGCCCGTCAGTGGGTGGTGCCTGCATGATCTCATCTATTATTTCCAGTTCTTCCCCGAGTTCGTAAACTTCTGTTTTGAGCAGATCAGCTATAGGGCTAAGATCTACTCCGCCATCCCCGTATTTGGTAAAAAACCCCACGCCAAAATCCTCTACTTTATTACCTGTTCCTACCACCAGGTAACGCTTTAAGGCAGCAAAATAATAAAGTGTGCTCATGCGCAAACGGGCCCTGGTATTTACCAACGACATTTCCCTTTCATCAGTTTGAGGTACATCTGGCAGGGCATCAATTAAGCGGTCGAAAACTCCGGTTAGATCTACAGACACATACGAAACGTTGGTGTATTCATCCTGAAGCTGATGAATATGCTTTAAAGCCCGGCTCACCTGATCTTCGTTCTGGTAAATGGGCATCTCAACACACAACAAGGGGTAAGCTGTTCGGGCAGCTAAGGCAGAAGTAACAGCTGAATCGATCCCCCCTGAAACGCCAATCACAAAGCCTTTCATTCTCGAGTCTACCAGGTAATCCCTCAGCCAGTTCACAATATAATTCGCAACCTGTTTTGTATCCATCGGTATTATTAAAAAATGTAACCCAAAAAAAGCGTCACATAATCAAAACGGTAATAATAGCTATTGTCCAGCCTTGGATCATCATCTACAAGATTATCCAACAGCGACCTGTTGTAATCTACTCCCACTACTATTCTGTCGCTGCCGCCAAGACTGTATTCAAACCCTACACCGGCAACAAACAAAGCGCTAAAGAAGTTTACATAAGAATCTTGCCTTTGGTCAACTGCCAGATCAGGATCTATAGTAGTTCTTTCACTGTATTCAAACCCAATAGCTCCACCAAACTTGGCGAAATAGGTCATATAGCCAAACTCCCGGGTTCTCATTTTTAAAGCAATGGGTATTTGAATAAAACCACTGGTATAATCCCCTAAAGTATCCTGAATGTTTATTCTGCCGCCCCGGTTAACTATATCAATACCTGAGGCAACACTATAGCGGTCTGTCAGGTCAAATTCCGCTATTAGCCCTCCGGAGAATTTAACATTAAGTTCAGAATCAGACGAAGGCTGGGTGGTACTGATCCAGTTTAAAGTAGGTGATAGATTTACACCTAGATGGTAATTTTGAGCCCAGGCAGCAACACTGGATAATACAGATAAAATAATGACTTTTGCAGCTTTGGAGATCACAGTAGTAGTTTTTTTAATTTCCAGGTAAAAGTAATTTTCATTTGACTATTATTTCTATGGGTCTAAAAATTAAAGCTAACATTTTTATCAGCCTTGTTTTAGTATCATTTTACGGCTGCCAGAACGAACACTCTGGAGTTAATCTCAGCTCCATAAAGCAGGAAACCCGCTTTAATCAATTTGAAAAGGACTTTTTTGAAACCGACACCAATAACTTTAGCCAGGAGTTGAATTCGCTAAAAGAAAAATATCCCGTTTTTTTTATGCAGAACGCTCTTGATAATTTCTGGAAGCAACAGCGTACCGACCCCGGACAAATAGAACTCTATCAAAAATCCCAAGAGGTATTTAACGGATTGCAAAGACAAAATGAACAGCTCAATCTGGCAGTAAAGCATTTCTACTATTATTTTGGTGAGGATAAACACTTCCATTTTTACAGCTATATTTCCAACCTGGATTTTAATTACCCTGTATTGCTGGCTGACTCCCTGTGCTTTGCAGCACTCGACCTCTATCTAGGCCGTAACCAGAAATATTACGCTCACCTGCCACAATACCTGATTTTTTACCGACAACCCCGCTTTCTGGTACGCGATTGTATAGAAGAATTAATAAAAAACCGGATTTCTCCTCCTAAAACACCAGGCAGCTTATTGGACGATATGATCTATCACGGAAAAATACTCTATGCTCTTTACAGTCTTATGCCTGAGGAAAAAGAAAGTAGTATAATCAAATATCCTGAAGCCAAATTAGAATTTTGTCGTCAAAATGAACGTTCTGTCTGGGCCTACTTCATAGAAAATCAAATGCTTTTTGACACCAGCCAGGAGCTGAAACGCAGATTTATCGAGCTGGCCCCTTTTTCCAAATTCAGGATGAAGTTCGACAATGAAACCCCCGGTATGATAGGCCGTTGGGTGGGTTGGCAAATAGTAAAAGCCTATATGGAAAAAAATAAACCCATAAGCCTTGAACAACTATTACAAGAACAGGATGCCCGCAAAATTTTGAAACTCTCGGGTTACAGGCCTTAAACCAGTAAATACTATCAATTATGACTTACAAATCATCAGAAATAAAAATCAATGTTCAACTGGATAACGAGCACATACCCGAAAGCATGGACTGGACAGCAGAGGACGGTGGTATAAACCATGCTCCCACTAAAGCCGCTCTGTTATCGGTTTGGGATTCTAAAGATCAGGAGACACTTAAGATTGATCTCTGGACTAAAGACATGCCGGTTGATGAAATGAAAAAGTTCCTGCATCAGAACCTGTTGGCTTTAGCCGATACCATGGACAAAGCTACCGGTGAAAATTCTGCTGCGGCCGACATACGTGAATTTGCAAGTGTTTTGGGCAAAAAATTAGAATTATTTTGATAATATTGATAGGGAAACCTAAGCTCAGCATCGATGAAGACATCTGCTTCAACTCTTCTTTTTCTGGCTATTCCTTTTGGGGCTTTAGCTCAGGGGCACAGTAATCACAACGACATTGATTTCAACTTCTGGTTCAGTTTACTCGAGATCCCCTTCCTTATCTTTGTTATTGTTCTTTCTTTTATGGTGGCAGCTTCCCTTAAAGGAGGAAAATTCGGCTCGGGTATGCAACTTTTAGCCTGGGGATTTCTGGTAATGGCCGTTGGGCATATTCACATGCAATTGGAACACATTACAGGCTTTAATCTTTTTAAATATTTGTTTGGCGAAAGTGGAGGGACCTTTGCCTGGTTTTTGGCATTACTCATCACCTGGATGTTGTCTGCATTGGGCTTTTACAGGATTTACACGGCTAGTCGTATGTAACGCAACTTATGTTCTTTCGCCTTTTTTCAAATAAAAAACCAAATTCCGGTAAAACTGGTGAAAGCACTTATACCGAACTGGTTAAATACCTTATTTTATTAATATCTGCCCCGGCAAAAGCTACTTCAATCATTATTGAAGGCCGAAATTTTATATCCCAGCCCATTGATTACCAAAAAAATGAAATAGCTGCAGTTTACTTGCTTTTTGAAAAATACTGTTGTGAAGTTGATCAGAACCCATTGAAGCGAGAGGATTTCAGGAAAAAGGTCAGTACCAGATACCCTTGGGTTAAAACCCATTCTCATTTAAACATCATCTTCAAAAAAGATCAGAAAAAGGCCTCTTCAATGCTTTGTGCCACCTTCCTTAAAGTAATGCTTGGCCCTGTTATAGATTTAGCGGGCACCAGAGAAGGTAACAGGTTAACAGATCAGATATCTTTACTAAGCGATATTGTCAATGATAATACTACTTCCACCTATCAGGAAAAGGGTTTAAAGATCAAAAGTAGTGAGGTTACTTTTCAGCAACTTAAAGATTTCAGTCTGCATCTTTTTAGCGATCTCAGTAAACTTTTCGGCACCTCCAATATCGAAAATCTCTATAACAAAGCCTTTGAGAAAATCAGAAGCATTTATCTGGATTTTGATCTTTTCCCACAAGTAATTGAGCTCATCCCTCCCCAGCTTATCAGGCATGAACACCTCAGGATCCTGGGCGTAAATCAAATCCAGGAAATGCTCAGCAGCCAAATCGAAGAATTGGAGAAGCTGAACCTTCAATTGAAAAAAGAAGCGGAAGAAAACAGACTTCTCAATGAAATATTAAAAGAACGTTCGTCCAACCTCCAAAAGATCTTCAATGGTAATCTGGATGCAGTTATTGTTGTTGATACGGACAACAAAGTAACTTACTGGAATGACCAAGCTGTAGAAATTTTTGGCTATAACCGAAAGGAAGCCCTGAACAAATCACTTTCTGAGCTTATTATTCCACAAAAATTGCACAACAATCACAATAAAGGTATGAGTCTTTATTTAGCTCTTACTCAACAAACCAAGCTCCACCGCAAGTTGGAAATGGAAGGTCTTCATAAAAACGGGAATCTGATACCCCTGGAATTGAGGTTAACAGAATATTCCGAAAAAGGAAACCAGTATTTTATAAGTTTCATCCGCGATATAAGCCAACAAAAGGAATATGAAGCCCAACTTATAAAAGCCCGTGACAAAGCCCAGGGGAAAAGTGAAGCCAAGAGCAAATTTCTGACTACCATCAGCCATGAGATCAGAACTCCGGTTAATGCTATATTGGGTTTTTCTGACTTGCTGGACGATACGAGACTGGATGACATTCAGCAGGAATACCTCCTTTTCATCAAAAGCTCTAGCCTTACGCTCCTGGAACTCATTAACGATCTGATAAATCTTGACAAACTCAATAAAGGTAGACTTACCATCAGCCCAAGGCTGGGCAATCTCAAAAAAGAAATTGAAAAGATCATCTCCCCTTACATTTTTCTTATCCGGCAAAAAGGCCTGGAGTTTAAGCTAATTATTGAAGATGCCCTCCCTATGGATTTGAGCCTAGATTATTTCCGGTTGGGGCAGGTACTTACCAACCTGGTCAGCAACGCCCTTAAATTTACCGAAACAGGCGGCATAAGTCTAAGCCTAAACTACGATCTCGATGATTTAGGCAACCTTACCTTATCCTTTATAGTTTCAGACAGTGGTAAAGGAATCTCAGAGGAAAAGATCAATGCTATTTTCATTTCGCACAACCAGGAAGACAATACAATAGCCGAGAAATACGGTGGCTCTGGTCTCGGATTAAGTATTAGCCGTGAAATTGCAGAAATAATGGGAGGTAAAATATCTGCATCCAGCCCCAGTAAATTTTTTCCCGGCCGCGGTTCTGATTTTAAGTTTACTATAAAAACTAAGCTCGGATGATATCCAACTGTTGGTTTATTTGATTGATGTAACCCAGTATTTCCTGCCGCCCGGTACCATTAATAGATGAAGAAGCAAAATAAACCGGCAATTCCTCCCATTTCTCCAGCATCTTTTTCTGATACCTCTTCAAATTTTCGTTGAGCTTATTGCCCGAAAGTTTGTCTATCTTGGTAAAAATCATACTGAACGGTATACCATTTACCCCCAGCCATTCCATAAATTCCAGGTCAATCTTTTGAGGTTCCAGTCTGCTGTCCAGCAAAACAAAAAGATTAGCCAGACTCTCTCGCTTCTCGATGTAATCTACAATGATCTTTTGAAAGCCTCTCTTTTCAGTTTTACTCGCCTTGGCATAACCATATCCCGGTAAATCCACCAGAAACCACTCCCCGTTTATTTTAAAATGATTGATCAGCCTTGTCTTACCGGGTTTAGACGAAGTTTTGGCCAATCCTTTATGATTGGTCAACATATTGATCAGACTGCTCTTCCCTACGTTACTGCGCCCGATAAACGCGTATTCCGGCACTTTACCCTCAGGGCATTGGCTCAGCTTGGCACTACTGCCAATGAATTCTGCTTTTTTAACCTCCATCTCAGCAAAGTTAGAGCTTGACAAAATATTTCCATCATGCCGCCAATAAGTATTATCACATTAGAAACAACAACTTCAGAACAGATCTGATATCTCTACGTAAAGATTGGAAGGTTATCTCAACCAAAGGCAATTCTAGGTTTATCACAGAATTCCATATACCCATTAAACTGTAGAGTTGATTGCCCCACAAAATCCCACCTCTGCATCATTTCTTTAAACCCCTCTTTTCCAAACACATATCTGAATATATACAATAAACTTCTTCAATTACCTGTTTTCAAAGTGGTAAAACTTATCAACAAAGTGGAGTTTAGTGGGATTTTGTGGGACAATTATTATATTTTTGAACCACAAAGCTTTAGATGCGCAAAATGCTGAATCTGATCGGAGTACATGAATGCAAAATGGATAATAAGGGCCGGGTGATGATCCCCTCAGCCCTTAAAAAACAATTGCTACCAGTACTCGAAAAAGGCTTTGTCATCAAGCGCAGTGTATTCCAGCAATGTCTCGAACTCTATCCTATGGAAGAATGGGAAAAAGTGATGAACAAGGTGAATAAGCTAAATCGCTTTGTAAAAAAGAACAACGATTTTATAAGGATGTACACAGCAGGGGTTAAGCTCCTGGAAATGGATGCCAACGGCCGGCTCAATATCCCAAAAGACCTGATGTCCTTTGCGGGTTTACAATCCGAACTGGTGCTCTCGTCAAACGTGGGCTCCATAGAAGTATGGGATAAGGCGAAGTACGAAGAGACCATCAATGATCCTTCAGTGGATTTTGGTGCTTTAGCAGAAGATGTCATGGGAAGTCTCAATGAGCCTGATCATGACCTATCATAAACCCGTTCTTTTACATCAATGTGTGGAGTTGCTGCAGATAAGGCCCAAAGGCATGTATGTAGATGTAACTTTTGGAGGAGGAGGACACAGCAGGGAGATTGTAAATCGGTTAGATAAAGGAAGGTTATTCGGTTTTGACCAGGATCCTGACGCTCATTTGAATACCCTGGCCCATAAAAATTTCACCCTCATAAAATCCAACTTCCGCTATCTTAAAAACAGCCTCAGAATGCACGGTGTGCAGCAAATAGATGGCTTACTGGCCGATCTGGGTATTTCATCTCATCAGGTAGACGAAGGCAGCCGGGGCTTTAGCATCCGCTACGAAGGGCCTCTCGATATGCGAATGAACCCTTCCCTTGAAGTGAGTGCCAAAGAAGTGGTAAACCGGTATTCAGCCGATGAGTTAAGCCGACTTTTTAAAGAATATGGTGAAATAGTTAATGCCTGGGCTATGGCCAACAGGATTATTAACATTAGGGACAACCAGGCTATTGAAACCACTGCCCAGTTAAAACAAGCTCTGGAAGACTTTGAACCGCGCCACAAGCCAGCCCGATTTTGGGCACGCATCTTCCAGGCGATCAGGATAGAGGTAAACCAGGAATTAGATGCCCTTACAGAAATGTTGCAGCAAGCCACGGAAATACTCTCTCCGGGAGGAAAGTTGGTCATCATTTCCTACCATTCCCTGGAAGACCGGTTGGTAAAGAATTTTTTTAAAACCGGAAACTTTAGCGGTGAGCCCGAAAAGGATTTTTACGGTAATCTCATCCGCCCTTTAATCCCTATTACGCGAAAACCAATAGTACCAGACGAAAAAGAAATAGCGGAAAATCCAAGAGCACGTAGTGCCAAGCTTCGTGCAGCAGAAAAAATAGAAGATGGAAGACAAACCGGCCAACAAGAGAAATAATACCCTGGGAAGTTTGATCACCGGGAGCTTTCTGGTAAGCAGGCAGTGGGTCAGGAATTGGCCTTTTATTATCTACCTCAGCTTATTGGCCCTGGTTATGATCAGCAGCAGCCACAGTGCTGATAGAAAGGTACATCACATAGCTGACCTGCGCAGCCAGATGAAAGAGTTGAGTTCAGAATATATCGACACCCGCTCAAGGCTTATGGTCGAGAGCATGGAATCTAAAGTAGTGGAAAAAGCCAGCGAGATAGGGTTGGTAAAACCCGCTAAACCACCTGTAATTATTAAAGCTGATAATTGATTTGAAGGATAAGAAGAACATATTGAATCGCGCTTACCTGGCAGCTACCCCCTTTTTTGTGGTTGCACTGCTGGTGTTAGGCAAACTCTTCTTCATTCAATATCAGGAAGGTCCCTCTCTTCGGGCACAGGCCCAGCGGGAAGTGATTAAAGAAGTAAATATCAAAGCCGAGAGAGGTAATATTTACAGTTATGACGGTAAACTGATGGCTACTACCATGCCAGTTTATGATATTTACATGGACCCTGTTACCGTTGATCCAAATGCCTTTAATGAACTTCTGCCTCAACTGGCTCAAAAACTTGCTGAACAATTTAATGCAAAGAATGCGCGGCAGTGGGAAAATTACCTTCGTATAAAACGCGACAAGGGCAGCAGGTATGTGCCTCTGGCAGAAGATATTTCTTATAATCAGCTCCAGCTAATAAAAGGTTTTCCCATTTTCAATTTAGGCCGCTTCAAAGGAGGGCTCATCTTTGAACAGAAGAATTACCGCAAAATGCCGCTGGGAAAGATAGCTGAAAGGACTATTGGCTATGACCAGTTAAAGGGGCGAACCGGCATAGAGGGAGCCTTCAGCAACTACCTTACCGGCAAAGACGGTTTACGCCTTAAGCAAAAAGTAAGTAACAACAACTGGAAACCTGTTACAGACCACTACGAAATAGAACCTGAAAATGGCTTAGATGTAGTCACTACAATTGATACTAAAATACAGGACGTAGTCCATCATGAGCTCCTTCGTGCCCTGGAGCGTTTTGAAGCAGATCACGGTTGTGCTGTGGTAATGGAGGTAAAAACAGGTGCTATAAGAGGTATTGCTAACCTGGGCCGTACCGGGCAAGGCACCTATTTTGAAAAGCGCAATTATGCCGTTTGGGAAAGTACTGAACCTGGTTCTACCTTCAAGTTGGCCTCTGTAATTGTAGCCCTTGAAGACGGAATGGTTGATACTAATACCAGGGTAGATACCGAAAAAGGCCTTTTTACCATTTATAACAAGAAGGTTAAAGACAGCAACTATAAAAACGGTGAAGGAGGCTATGGGGAGGTAAGCCTTAAACGGGCCTTTGAGGTATCTTCTAATGTCGGTATAGTAAAGCTGATATACGACCGATACCGCCAACAACCTGATAAGTTTGTAGACCGTCTTTACACTCTGGGCATTCACAAACCTCTGGGGTTACCCATTAAAGGCGAAGGCTTGCCTAAAATACCACAGCCTAGTGACCGCAACTGGAGTGGTATTACCCTGCCGTGGATGGCCTTTGGCTACCAGGTAAGCTTTACTCCCTTGCAGGTACTTGCTCTTTACAATGCCGTAGCTAATGACGGCCGAATGGTGAAACCTCGATTTATAGAAGAAATAAAACAGCACGGGCGTACTATTAAAAGACACGAAACCGAGATCGTTAATCCCTCCATTTGCTCCCGTCAAACCCTCATTAAAGTTCAGGATATGTTGAAAGGAGTGGTAGAAAACGGAACGGCTCAAAACATTCGGACACCTCTATTGGAGCTTGCCGGAAAGACCGGGACCTGCCAGCAAAACTACTGGAAGGAGGCATCGCGAGACTACCAGGCTTCTTTTGCCGGTTACTTCCCCGCAGATAACCCAAAGTATTCCTGCATTGTGGTGATCAATAAACCCAACTATACCCGCGGATATTACGGCAGTACCGTTGCTGCCCCGGTATTCAAAGCTATTGCCCAAAATATTTATCTGGACACACCGGCTGAGCTTGAAGTGCCCCCAGAAAATCTTGCCCTGTCAGATTTAACCACTGATCAACCTAATACTGAACCCGTTCGCTTAGATAAAAAACTACCTAATCTGAAAGGTATGAATGGTTCGGAAGTGATTAGTCTTCTTGAGAATCAAGGCTATAAAATAAAAGTAAAGGGCAATGGTAAGGTACTCTGGCAGTACCCTGCAGCAGGCTCAGTCATTAATACTGCAACCTTGATTGAACTAAAACTAGGATGAAGCTTTTACGTGACATATTATACGGAACCCCCATCATTGACTCAGTAGGTAATACCAATATGGCCGTGTCAAAAGTGGTTTTTGACTCCCGGAAGGTTGTGAAAGAATGTCTCTTTGTAGCTCTTTCCGGTACTCAGGTTGACGGCCATGAATTTATAGAAACGGCCATTGAAAAAGGGGCGCGTTCTATTATCTGTGAAAAACTCCCTGAAGATATCAAACAAGATATCACTTATATCCAGGTTAAAGATTCCAAAGCTGCCCTGGGTATTGTGGCTTCCCATTTTTACGATGATCCTTCGGAAAAATTAGACCTGATAGCCGTAACAGGCACTAATGGCAAGACTACGGTAACTACTCTGCTTTACCGCTTATTTCAGTCGCTGGGCCATGAAGCCGGGCTGCTCTCTACTGTTGCCGTTTATATTGGAAAAGAGAGCTTTCCCGCTACCCATACTACTCCCGACCCTGTAGCTATCAACGATTATTTAAAAAAAATGGTGGATAGGGGCTGTAAATATTGTTTCATGGAAGCCAGCAGCCACGGCATTCACCAGAAACGCATTGCGGGATTAAAGGTAAGAGGGGCGGTATTTACCAATATCTCTCACGACCATCTGGACTATCACAAAACTTTTGACGATTACATTCTCGCTAAGAAGAAACTGTTTGACGAGCTTCCCAAGACTGCCTTTGCCCTGGTTAATGTGGATGACCGCCACGGCAGGACCATGCTTCACCATACTAAAGCGCAACAATATACTTTCAGCCTTAAAAGCGACAGTGATTACAAAGCAAAGATCCTGGAACACCGCCTTAACGGGATGCTATTACGCCTGGGTAACCAGGAGGTTTGGACCAAGCTCATCGGCCATTTCAACGCCTATAACATCGCGGCCATATATGGTGTTGCCTGCCTCCTAGAGCAGGATGAATTACAAATTGTTACAGCTCTGAGCAACCTACCGGCCGTAGAAGGGCGTTTTCAGTACATCCAGTCATCAGATGATATAACTGCCATTATCGACTATGCTCATACTCCGGACGCCCTTAAAAATGTCCTGCAAACCATACGGCAGTTGCGCAGTGGTAATGAAAAGGTAATAACCGTAGTGGGTTGCGGTGGTAATCGCGATACTGCCAAAAGACCTGAGATGGCCCGTATTGCTACCCAGATGAGCGATCAGGCCATATTTACCAGCGACAATCCCCGCAATGAAGATCCTGAAGCCATCATCAAGGATATGGAAATGGGGGTAGAAATGCACCTTTCTCACAAATTCCTGAGTATAACCAACCGCAAAGAAGCCATTAAAGCCGCTATAAGGTTAGCTCAGAAAGATGACATCATTCTCATAGCAGGGAAAGGACACGAAAAATACCAGGAGATAAAGGGTGAAAAATTACCCTTTGATGATTTTGCCATAGCCAGTCAATTCTTAAATCAAACTGTTAGCTGATGCTTTACTACCTCTTTACTTATCTCGATCAGGAATACGACCTACCCGGAGCAGGAGTGTTTCAGTTCATCACTTTCAGGGCGGCTATGGCTATAATCTTTTCCTTGATTATCTGTCTTCTCTTTGGTAAGAGCATCATAAATCTTTTGCACCGCAAACAGGTAGGAGAAACCATTCGCGATCTTGGCCTGGAAGGACAGGCCCAAAAAGCCGGCACTCCAACCATGGGGGGATTGATGATACTGGCCGGCATACTCTTACCTGTACTGTTATTTGCGAAACTGGAAAATATCTACATCATCTTGCTTCTCATCACTACAGTATGGATGGGCGTGATTGGTTTTGTAGACGACTACATCAAAGTCTTCAAAAAAAACAAGGCCGGTTTACGCGGGCAATTTAAAGTAGCCGGGCAAATTGGCCTGGGGCTTATCGTAGGAACCATACTCTATTTCAATCCTCAGGTCACAATTAAAGAAAAAATCAAAGACCCTCTGGTTGTCCAAGAAGCACAGGCTGCCAGCAATAGCAGTTTGCCGGTTTACGGTCAGGCCGAAAAGTCTACCAAAACTACCATCCCTTTCTTTAAGAACAATGAACTGGATTATTCCCGTATTCTGAAATGGATCGGTCCTGATTACCGCAAATGGTCGTGGTTGATATTTATCCCTATTGTGATTTTCATTATCACCGCAGTTTCCAATGGTGCCAACCTCACTGATGGGATTGACGGGCTGGCAACTGGCACCTCAGCTATTATTGGTATCACCCTGGGTGTATTTGCTTATGTATCGGGCAGTATCATTTTTGCCGACTACCTGAATATTATGTATATCCCCAATACGGGAGAATTGGTAGTATTCATTGCCGCTTTTGTGGGGGCTTGTATCGGTTTTTTATGGTACAACGCTTACCCGGCCCAAATCTTTATGGGCGACACGGGCAGTCTTAGCCTGGGTGGTATTATTGCTGTTTTTGCCATAGCCATTCGCAAGGAATTGCTCATTCCCATCGTATGCGGGATTTTCCTGGTAGAAAACCTTTCGGTAATCCTGCAGGTAAGCTACTTCAAGTATACCAGAAAAAAATTTGGAGAAGGTCGCAGGATATTCAAAATGTCGCCCCTCCACCATCACTATCAAAAGCTAGGTTACAATGAAAGCAAGATTGTAACCCGTTTCTGGATCATCGGGATCTTTTTAGCCGTATTAACCTTCGTAACCCTCAAACTACGGTGATGGATGAGATAAATTCCATAGCAGTTTTAGGTGGTGGGGAAAGTGGCACCGGTGCCGCTCTTTTGGCAAAAGTAAAGGGAATTGATGCTTTCCTTTCTGATGCCGGCAAGCTTAAAGATCGTTACCGCAAAATCCTTGAAGAAAAAGGGGTTGATTTTGAACAGGGTCAGCATTCTTATAGCAAAATAGCATCAGCCGATCTCATCGTAAAAAGCCCTGGCATTCCCGATAAGGCTGAGTTAGTGGTAAGGTTAAAAAATGAGGGTAAAAAAATCATTTCAGAGGTAGAATGGGCTTATCGTTTTTGCCGGGGAAAGATCATTGCCATTACGGGTACCAATGGCAAAACCACTACCACTATGCTAACATACCATCTTTTAAAAAATGCGGGGTTTGATGTGGCTATGGGTGGAAATATCGGCAACAGCTTTGCCGGTTTACTGGCTGAAGGTGAGCATGCTGCCTATTATGTGTTGGAGGTGAGTAGTTTTCAACTGGACGGTATTAACAGCTTTAAACCGCATATTGCTGTTATTACCAATATTACTCCCGATCACCTGGATCGCTACGATTACAAAATGGAAAATTACGTCAAAAGCAAATTTTCCATAACCCGTTACCAGGATCAAGATGACTACCTCATCTACAATGCAGATGACAAAGAGAGTTCCCAATACTTATTAGATCAAAATGGTATTCAGGCTCAACTAATCCCCTTTAGCCTTGAAAAAGAGCTATCTGCCGGAGCCTGGAAGGATTCCGATCAGAATATACATATCAATATTAAAAATGAGGAAGCAATGACTATCAGAGAACTATCATTACAAGGCAAGCATAATGCTGCCAACAGCATGGCCGCTGGTTTGGCTGGAAAATTACTGAGTATCCGTAAAGAGGTAATTCGGGAAAGCCTAGCTGGCTTTGACAGTATTGAGCACCGATTGGAACCTGTTTTACAGATTTACGGAATCGAATTCATTAACGACAGCAAGGCCACTAATGTAAACTCTACCTGGTATGCTTTGGAAAGTATGCAAAAACCTGTGATCTGGATCGCTGGGGGGGTGGATAAAGGCAACGACTACAGTCAATTGTTTAGCCTCGTTGAGGAGAAGGTTAAGGCCATTGTTTGCCTGGGAACAGATAACACCAAGCTGCACCGCGAATTTGAAGATAAAGTTGACTTTATGATAGACGCTGCTTCAATGGGTGAAGCCGTGCGTATTTCTTACAAACTAGGTCAGAAAGGAGACAGTGTTTTATTGAGCCCGGCCTGTGCCAGCTTTGATCTTTTTGAAAGTTATGAAGACCGGGGACGCCAGTTTAAAGATGCCGTAAGAAAACTGTAGTGGGTAACATTTTAGCCAACATAAAAGGAGACCGTACCCTGTGGGTTATTGCCGTATTGCTGGCCCTGTTTTCTATGATGCCAGTATACAGTGCCAGTAGCAACATCGCTTTTTTATATGGCAGCGGCAATACCTTCAGTATGTTGGCTAAACACGCTATTCATCTTACCCTGGGGCTTATCCTGATGTATGCTGTACACAGTATGAATTACCGCCATCTCGGGGCTATTTCCATTATTTTGATGCCCATAGCCGTAATTCTCTTGATCTATACCCTAACCCAGGGGCACTCTGTAGCCAATGCTTCCCGCTGGATACGCATTCCTTTTTTAGGATGGACCTTCCAAACTTCTGCATTCGCCAATGTAGTGCTGATGATATACCTCTCTCGCTATCTCGCTAAAACAGATCCCGAAAAATTAAAAAGCTTCCGACATTCATTTGTTCCGCTCCTGCTTCCGGTTTTTCTGGTTTGCGGATTTGTATTGCCCGCCAACTTCAGCACTGCAGCCCTCATATTTACGGTAAGCATGTTACTTCTTTTTATCGGAGGTTATCCCCTTAAAAACCTGTTCTATATAGCTGGAATAGGAATAACAGCCCTGGGCCTATTTATTCTTTTAGTCATCGCATTCCCCAATATCAGCAATAGGATAGAAACCTGGAAGAACAGGATAGAAAATTTCAGCGAAGGTGGTAAAGAAGAAAACTACCAGGTACAGAAAGCCAAAATGGCCATTGCCCAGGGAGGGCTAATAGGCAAAGGGCCCGGTAAAAGTGTTCAGAAAAACTTTTTACCTCAATCTAACTCCGACTTTATCTATGCTGTAATCGTAGAGGAGTTTGGCCTGATCGGGGGTATAATGGTTATTCTCTTTTACGTGATGCTGCTTATCAGAATATTGATCATCGCTACCAAAGCCCCTACCCGCTTTGGCACCCTTACAGTAGTAGGTTTGGGTACCGGGATTATGATACAGGCCTTTGTCAACCTGGGAGTTGCCGTTAACCTGCTACCGGTTACCGGGCAAACCTTGCCTCTTATCAGCGCAGGAGGTTCCAGTATATGGATGACCTGTATTGCCATTGGTATTATAATAAGTGTTAGCCGGGGCAAGGCCGGAGAAGAAGAAAATATTGCAGAACAACAAACTGAAGACATTTCTTATGCCTGAATTGCGATTTATGATAAGCGGGGGTGGTACGGGAGGACATATTTTCCCGGCTATTGCTATAGCTGATGCGCTTAAGGCCAGGCACCCTCAAGCACAATTTCTCTTTGTAGGTGCCAAAGACCGTATGGAAATGGAACGCGTACCCCAGGCGGGCTATGAGATTGAAGGGATCTGGATCAGTGGGATTCAGAGAAGGCTTAGCCTTTCCAATCTCACCTTCTCTTTTAAGATTATGTCAAGCCTGTTAAAATGCAGCAGGCTTATCCGCAGGTTTAAGCCCGATGTAGTTATCGGAACCGGAGGGTTTGCCAGCGGCCCCCTTTTATATGTTGCCGCCTCTAAAAAAATTCCCACCCTCATCCAGGAACAAAATTCCTATGCCGGTATCACTAATAAATTACTCGGATCCAGGGTAAATACCATTTGTGTGGCTTATGAAAAAATGGAGCGTTTCTTCCCCCGGGAAAAGATCGTTCTAACCGGAAATCCTATCCGCGATACCATTAGGCAAAATATTGTGAGCCCCAAACAGGCCAAAGCAAGCCTGGGTTTGAGTAATTCCCCTACTCTTTTGGTATTGGGAGGCAGTTTAGGCGCCCGCAGGATTAACCAGTTGATCGATGAAAACCTCAACCAACTTTTAGAGGAGGGCATTAATATCATTTGGCAAACAGGTAAATTGTACTATAACAGTATTATTGAGAAGTGGAATGACAGAACCGGAGCAAGGCTCAAGATCATGGCTTTTATCAAAGATATGAACCAGGCCTATGCTGCTACCGACTTTGTTATTAGCCGGGCCGGGGCTGGAACTCTTTCGGAACTGGCTGCTATTGGAAAAGCTTCCTTGCTTATCCCTTCGCCTAATGTAGCAGAAGATCACCAAACTAAAAATGCACTGGCCCTTACCGATAAAAAGGCGGCTTTACTTTTCAGAGAGTCGGGCAGTAATCAAGAATTTTTGGCCCAGGTTAAAAAACTGATAGATCAAAAAAATGAATTGGAAATCGGGATCAAAAAACTGGCCTTGCCCAATGCAGCTGAACATATCGCTGATGAAGTATTAAAGCTGGTGAAAGAAAAATGAATGAAAAAAAGAACATATACTTCATTGGAATAGGCGGTATAGGCATGAGTGCACTGGCCCGCTATTTTCTGGCCAACGGCTGTGAAGTTGCCGGTTACGACCGTATACACAGCCCTCTCTGTGAAGCCCTCGAGAGTGAAGGTATGCTCATCCATTATGAAGAAGATGTTGATCTTATCCCCAAAAACTTCCGCTACAAGAACAATACTGCCGCAATTTACACCCCGGCCATCTCCCTGAACAACAAAGAATTAGCCTTCTTCACAAAAAGAGGCTTTGATATTTATAAAAGAGCAGAAGTACTGGGGATAATCGCTCAAAAACATATTTGCCTGGCCGTAGCTGGAACCCATGGCAAAACCACTACCTCAGCTCTGTTGGCTCACCTTTTTAATCAACACGAACCTAAAGTCACTGCTTTTTTAGGAGGTATTGCCACCAACTACCAAACTAATTTTTTAGCCGGAGAAGAAAACGGTTTACTAATAGCAGAAGCTGATGAATTTGACCGCAGCTTTTTGCAATTGAAACCACAGGGAGCCATTTTGACCTCTATGGATCCCGATCACCTTGATATCTACCAGGACGTTGATACTTTAGAAGATACCTTTAAACAGTTTGCCCAAAGTGTAAAAAACAAATTGCTGATAAAAAAGGGATTACCCGTTGAAGGCATTACTTATGGTGTAGAAACTGAAGCTCATTATACAGCCCGGAATGTAACCATCAAAGAAGGGGCTTATCACTTTGATCTTAAAACGCCTTCCCTGATCATTGAAAATATCAAAACCGGCCTTCCTGGCCGGCATAATGTGGAGAATGCCGTAGCTTCAGCTGCGTTAGCTATTGAATTTGGCCTGGAGCCGGAAGCTGCTAAATCTGGTATCGAAAGTTTTAAAGGGGTTAAACGCAGATTTGAATATCACATCAAAACCGAAAAACTGATATTCATTGACGATTATGCTCATCATCCCTCTGAAATCACAGCCCTCATCGGCTCTTTGAAAGAGCTCTATCCCGGAAAAAAGATCACCGGTATCTTTCAACCCCATCTCTACAGCCGTACCAGGGATTTTGCTGATGGGTTTGCCTATAGCCTTTCTTTGCTTAACGAGTTGATCCTTATGGATATCTATCCCGCCCGGGAAAAACCTATACCGGGAGTTAATTCAGCGATGTTGCTGGAAAAAATATCACTTGAACAAAAGAGTATAATGGCACGACAGGAAATACTGGCTCATGTCAAAAAAGCGGCTATAGAAGTAATAGTAACTATCGGGGCGGGTGATATTGATCATTTGGTAAACCCATTAAAAATGGCACTGCTCAATGGCTAGATGGAAAAACATAGCGCTTTGGTTATTCGGCATTGCCTCTTTAATCCTGATCTATTCTTTTGCCCGAAATAAACATGATCAGGCAAAAATAAAGAGTCTTGAGATCGATATTGATTACTCAAAAAAACAATATTTTGTTAAGGAGACTGAAATCAAAAAATTAGTTCAAATAGAGTATCCTTATCTGGACAGTTTATACTTGCGAGAAATTAACATCAAACTGTTAGAAGAAAAGCTTGATAATCACCCATCTATAAGCAAAGCAGAAGTATTTTCGACTTTAGATGGTATTTTAAGGATAGAAGTAACCCAAAAAATGCCGGTAGCACGGTTTATGCATACAGGCGCAAGTTATTATTTAGATGCAAAAGGAGACAGTATGCCGCTGTCACCTAATTTTTCAGCCCGTGTTCCCCTGGTAACCGGCTCTATTTCTACCTCTAATAGAGCTGAAGTTTTTCAGTTTGTCAATACCCTCTCTAAAGATGAATTCTTCCGCAACTTTTTTGCAGGAATTGAAATAAGTGCTAATGGTGAATGGCTCTTATTCCCTAAACCCGGTCATCATAAAGTGTTGTTGGGTAAACCGGAAAACGCGGAAGTAAAGCTTAAAAAGTTGAAAATATTTTACCAAAGTGCTGTTACCAAAAAAAATATTGACAGCCTGAAAACAATAAACCTTAAATACAAAGGGCAGGTAATTTGTAGAAAATATAAATGATGAATCCTGAAAAAATAGCCGTAGGGCTAGACATAGGAACTACCAAGATTGTGGCTATGATAGGTCGCAAAAATGAATACGGCAAGCTCGAAATATTAGGAATGGGTAAAGCCAAATCACTGGGTGTACACCGGGGTGTGGTTACTAATATTACTCAAACAATCGAATCTATCAAACAGGCGATAGAAGAAGCTGCCACCAACTCAGGCCTAGCTATAAAAAGTGTAGTGGTTGGTATTGCCGGACAGCATATCCGCAGTCTTCAGCACAGTGATTACATCATCCGTCAGAATTCGGATGATGTGATAGAAAATGCAGACATCGACAACCTGATCCAGAATGTACACAATCTGGTGATGTTGCCCGGGGAGGAGATCATTCATGTTTTACCTCAGGAGTTTAAAGTTGACGGCCAGGCCGAAATACGAGAGCCCCGCGGAATGTACGGCAGCCGGTTAGAAGCCAATTTCCACATTGTAGTTGGTCAGATCAGTTCCATAAAAAATATCGGGCGTTGCGTAAAGAGTAGCGACCTCAATGTAGCCGATATCACTCTCGAACCCCTTGCATCAGCCGAAGCTGTACTATCTCGCGAAGAAAAAGAAGCAGGGGTTGTATTGGTAGATATTGGTGGTGGAACCACTGATGTTGCCATTTTCAAAGACGGTATCATCCGTCATACAGCTGTTATTCCCTTCGGTGGCAATGTCATTACTGAAGACATCAAGGAAGGCTGCTCTATTATAGAAAAACAAGCGGAACTGCTTAAGATAAAATTTGGCTCAGCCTGGCCCGGAGAAAATAAAGAAAATGAAATTGTGAGTATCCCCGGTCTTCGCGGTCGCGACCCCAAAGAAATATCTTTGAAAAATCTTTCCAAGATCATCCACGCCAGGGTTGTAGAGATCATTGAACAGGTATATCTCGAGATCAAAAACTACGGCTACGATGAAAACAAGAAAAAACTGATTGCAGGGATCGTACTCACCGGGGGTGGCAGTCAGTTGAAGCATATCAAACAATTAGTAGAATTTGTTACGGGAATGGATACCCGTATTGGTTATCCCAATGAACACCTGGCCAGTGAATCGGATGATGAATTCAGTTCACCTGCTTACGCTACGGCTGTGGGTTTAGTATTAAAGGGATTAACGGAAGATCGTTCTGAGGAAATAGCCGTGATCGATCCCAATGATGATGAAGTACAAACCTATAAGCAAAAGGAAAAAGACCAGGAGGACGATACTACAAGCCCGGAAGAAAATCCGACACCTAAAGCCCGCAAAGGATTTTTAGATAACTGGGCCGATAAGTTTCGCAAATTTTTAAACGAAGACCTTTAAATAAAACTATATGACTGATCAGAATTCAAACGATGCTATTTCCTTTGATCTACCCAAAAACCAATCTTCAGTGATCAAAGTTTTTGGGGTAGGCGGAGGCGGCAGTAATGCAGTTAACCATATGTTTGGTATGGGGATCAAAGGAGTGGATTTTGTGATCTGCAACACCGATGCACAAGCACTCAACAACAGTTCTATACCCAATAAAATACAGTTGGGTGTTACCCTTACTGAAGGTTTAGGAGCAGGGGCCAATCCTGAAATCGGCCAGCAGGCTGCTTTAGAAAATATTGAAGAGATAAAATCCATTTTGCAAAGCAGTACCAAAATGGTTTTTATAACTGCCGGCATGGGAGGTGGAACAGGAACCGGTGCTGCCCCCGTTATTGCCAGGGCTGCCAGGGACTTGGGTATTCTTACTGTAGGGATTGTTACCATGCCTTTTGTATTTGAAGGTAATAATCGAAGGACCCAGGCTGAAAAAGGTATTGAAGCTCTGCGCCAGAATGTGGATTCCCTCATAGTGATCAATAATAATAAGTTGAGAGAAGTATACGGCAACCTCGGTTTTAAAGCCGGTTTTGCCAAAGCTGACGAGGTATTGGCTACTGCAGCAAGGGGAATAGCCGAGGTAATCACCCACCACTATACTACCAATATTGATTTGCGGGACGCCAAAACTGTTTTGGCCAATAGTGGTACTGCTATTATGGGTTCGTCTACGGCTTCAGGGGAAAACAGGGCTTCAGAAGCCATTACCAAGGCGCTCGATTCACCCTTATTGAATGACAATCACATCCGGGGAGCAAAAAATGTTCTTTTATTGATCGTATCTGGCAAAGAAGAAATCACTATCGATGAGATTGGTGAGATCAACGATCATATCCAGGCTGAAGCAGGTGGTGATGCTAATATCATCATGGGTATTGGTGAAGATACCGGCTTACAGGATGATATTGCCATTACAATTGTGGCCACCGGTTTTACTGCTGATCAACAAGTACAGGTTATAGGACGCGAGCCTCAAAAAGTAATTCACACCCTGGAGGACGAGCAAGCTGTAAGTACTTCAGTATACGATAAACCTGTACAGCAGGAAGAAGAAGAGGAGGACAACATCATTTACAGGGAACTGGACAGGGCCAAAAAGGAGGAAGAGGAAAAAGACGATGCCCAGCCTCAGCCTGAACTGTTTTATTTTGAAGAATCCAATAACGATAATATTCCTTTGCAAAAGGAAGAACCGGCCGCAGAAGTGCATGCAGAAGAAATAAAAAAATTCAATCTGGAGGAAGATGTTGATGACAATACTGTTACAAACTCAGAAACTAAAGAAATAGAGGACTCTCTTGCCGAAGAAACGGAAGACGAGCCCTTATTTGAAATATCTGCTGAAGAACCCCAGGAAGAGACCGAGTGGGAAGTAACATCAGAAAAGGAAAAAGCTTCCGAGTCTGTGCAGTCCCAAACGGAGGAAAAAAGAAAACAAACCCCAGCTGAAAAAACGGTTTATACCCTGGAAGATTACAAAAAACTGGAAGAACAGTTAAATAAGGCTCAGCCGGAAAATATAAAGGAGGAGCCCGAAAAAAATCAAAATGAAGCAATAGATGACGAGGCGCTGCAATTTGAGGTGAAACGCATTCCGGAAAACCAAAAAGATGATAACAATGATCCGGAAGAGCCCAGGTCTATTTCACCGATTGACAGCCCAATTGAAGAGAGCATGAGGCTGAAAGCGGAAGAAAGAAGAGCCCAGTTAAAAGCCTTTAACCATCGGTTTAAAACCCATCCTTTCTCGGTTAATGAAGTGGAAAGTGAACCAGCTTATAAACGCCAGGGACTCAAAATTGACGAAGAGCGTTATAGTGCTGAAAGCAAGGTGAGCCGTTTTAGTATAGACAATGATGAGAATGGCAATAACATTAAAACCGATAATAGCTTTTTACACGATAACGTAGACTGATAGAAACCTTTTATATCCTAACTGATGAACCCCGTTACATAACGGGGTTCTTTTATTAATTTTGAAGCCTTATTAAGAGAAATATCCATGAGTCTATCCACACAAATTGCCGAAGAAATGAAAGCCGCTATGCGCGCCAAAGACAAAGTAAAACTGGAAGCTTTGCGCAGTATTAAATCCGCTATTTTACTGGCTAATACCGAAAAAGGAGCTGGAGGGGAACTGAGTGAAGCCGATGAGCTTAAACTTTTGCAGAAGCTTCAAAAGCAACGTAAAGACTCTTTAGAGATCTATGTGGAACAAGGCCGTGATGATCTTGCTGGTGAAGAAAAGGCCCAACTGGAGGTAATTGAAAGCTTTTTACCCAAACAAATGGATGAAAATGAGTTACGGGATTATTTGCAGGAACTCATCACCAGATTAGGAGTGGAAAGCCCTAGGGATATGGGCAAGGTAATGGGGACAGCCTCTAAAGAACTGGCTGGTAAAGCCGATGGCAAAACCATTTCTAATGTAGTAAAGGATTTATTGAAGTAGATACCAATTTCATTTTACTAATAAAATAAGCAAGCCCTCTTTAGAGGGCTTGCTTATTTATAACGTTAACTGATATAAACAAATCAGTAGGCATAAGTAAATTTTTTACTGTAATCATTACTGATCTCTCTGAGGTAGAAGTCGACTGAATTAACACCGGGTTCCCTTAAGTTGGTCAGATCAAAGGACTTTTTTTCTCTTACTAAGGCCTGGCAGGCATCATCGTTAGCTTCGTGAGTTAGTTCCAGCATGGCAGGTGGTATTGGCGGAGTACCGCAAAACAGAGGGTGTTTTTCCAGTGTAACTTCATGTTGAGCACAACCACCTCCGTATTCATATTCTATTTCGATGCAATCCCCTACAACTTCTGCTTTAACGATGGTTATAGGATCTGATATTTTACTTGAGGTAATATCCCGATGCAAAATGGGCAGGCAACCTTTAGATTTAATACAAGTGATCTCAGCCATTTTACCCGCCATACAAAAACTGCCTGCATCTGTTAACTCGATGTAGTCAAACTCTACCCTCATTCCATTTACTAACTGAAAGTTAGAAGGGTATTTTACAATTTCAAAGAGTGATTGATCGGGTAATTCAATTACAAATCTGCAGCCGTCTAAATGCCCGGTGTAATCTCTTACTGTTCCTTCATAAGTGTAAGTACAATTACAGGCACCGGGTGTTATACTGGTAACACCGTTGGATCTGGCTACACACTCGTTACTGTAGGTTTTACCATCACAACCGCAAACAGGATTATATTCCCCTGTGCAGAATGCTAGCGGGTCAATTTTAGAGCTGTCTATGCAACCGGGGTCGTCATCCTTGCTACACGCTACAGAGGCCAGAAGTATAGCTGAAAAAAGAATTATTTTGGTCTTCATAATGAATTGAGGTTTTACAGAAAGATGCTCAACTCCATGAAGAGGTTGCTTAAATCGAAAAATTAAGCGTCTGGGAGATATTCGAGAATTACGGCATTGCGGACATCAAAAAAATCTTCAGCGTATTTTTCATTTCGCCTCAGGAACCTGTCGTATTCCTTGTTTACATCTTTGGCCTCATCTTCGTCCAGGTAGGACATTTCCAGCTTCTGAGCTAGGGGTTTTAAATTCTCATTGATCTCATTTTCCATTTCTTCCAAATAGTAAGCTAACTCATCGTACAGACCGCTTTCCCCGTCAAAGTCTGCATATTCCTGCACCTCTTCGGTCGATGTTTTGATCGCCTTTTTCATTTCTACCAACCTGTAGCGCAGACTATCGTTATTCCCTTCAACTATATCAGCTACAAAGGCTTTTGCCTCGGCCTGTACACGAAAAAATGAAAGGGTCATATCCCTGGCATAAAGTGTAACCTCATCAAGCATCCGGTTCTGTTCTTCCAGTTCTTCATCGGGAATAAGGGTAACATAATAAGTACGCGCAAAGTGATCTATAGCGGCATCAACGCGATCAGCTGCATCCAGCATAACGTTTTCTGCCTCTTCTACTGCTTCATAATATTTTTTCAGATTGGCATAAGAACGGAACATATTTTCCCGCAAGGAATCGGAAATCGCAAATTTACCGTCAAAGCTTTCGAGGTATATATCCATACTCTTGATAAATTCCCGCTGCAGTATATCATAATCTTTATAAGGCCCTACCTTTTGGATCTCTTTCTTGGAATCACGAAGCTGGGTAATTACCATTTCCCTCATTTTATTGACCTTGCGCACATCCTCATTTTTCAGGCTCGACTTTAAATAGCGCATGTTCTTTATGCTGATCTTACGCTTTTGGTTTTCAAATTGCCTGATATAGGATTTGGGATTTCTGTAACGTTGGGCGTTGGAACTTAAAGTAGTAGTTACCAGGATAAGACAGGCCAATAAACGGATCATGAAGAATGCTTTTGAGTTGACACACAAAGATAATCGAGTAGCGATCATATCAAAATAAAAAGCCCCCCGTTAACGGAGGGCTTTACAATTAGGTATTACTCAGTTATTACATCATTCCAGGCATACCTCCTCCCATTGGAGGCGCAGCAGCTGCGGGCTCCTCTTTGGGTATTTCGGTAATGGTGGTTTCAGTAGTAAGCAACATTCCTGCAACTGAAGCAGCATTTTCCAGGGCTACTCGTGTTACTTTGGTAGGATCAATGATACCGGCATCAAACATATTTTCATAGGTTTCATTTTTCGCATTAAAACCGAAATCATCCTTACCTTCCTTCACTTTATTGACAACTACCGAGCCTTCCAGGCCAGCGTTGATTACAATCTGGCGCAAGGGTTCTTCGATGGCACGGGAAACAATGGCCATACCGGTAGTTTCATCGTCATTGTCACCTTTGCCACCAGCCAAAACAGAAGCAGCGCGTACTAAGGCCACACCGCCACCGGCTACAATACCTTCTTCGATGGCAGCTCGGGTAGCAGCCAGGGCATCATCTACCCGGTCTTTTTTCTCTTTCATTTCCACTTCGGAGGCGGCACCTACATATAATACCGCCACACCACCGGCTAGTTTAGCCAGACGCTCCTGTAACTTTTCTTTATCGTAATCGGAAGTGGTTGTTTCTATTTGAGATTTGATCTGATTTACCCGGGCTTTAATGTCATCAGCGGCTCCGGCCCCATTTACAATAGTAGTATTATCTTTATCAATAGTAACTTTTTCGGCTGTACCGAGCATATCCACGGTGGCATTCTCAAGTTTGAAACCTCTTTCTTCTGAAATTACCGTACCTCCGGTTAGGATAGCGATATCTTCCAACATAGCTTTTCTGCGATCGCCAAAACCAGGTGCTTTAACAGCTGCTACTTTAAGGCTTCCACGGATCTTGTTTACAACGAGGGTAGCAAGTGCCTCACCGTCAAGGTCTTCAGAAATGATAAGAAGGGGCTTACCGCTTTGAGCAACAGGCTCCAGAACTGGAAGAAGCTCTTTCATATTGCTGATCTTTTTATCGTAGATCAAAATATGAGGGCTGTCCATTTCCGTGATCATTTTATCGGTATCTGTAACAAAATAAGGAGAAAGATAACCGCGATCGAACTGCATACCCTCCACTACTTCTACATAAGTATCGGTTCCTTTAGCTTCCTCTACAGTAATTACTCCTTCTTTTTTCACTTTACCCATGGCTTCGGCAATTAGTTTACCGATAGCATTGTCGTTATTAGCAGAAATTGAGGCTACCTGTTCTATTTTATCGTAGCTGTCGCCTACTTCTTTTGACTGGCTGCGAAGATCTTCTACAACCTTATTTACTGCTTTGTCAATACCTCTTTTTAAATCCATGGGAGAAGCACCGGCAGCAACGTTTTTCATACCCTGGTTGTAGATGGCCTGGGCCAATACTGTGGCGGTTGTTGTACCGTCACCAGCTACATCAGCGGTTTTAGAAGCAACCTCTTTTACCATTTGCGCACCGAGGTTCTCTATTTTGTCTTCCAGTTCAATTTCCTTGGCCACTGTAACCCCGTCTTTGGTTACAGCAGGTGATCCAAATGATTTTTCTATGACTACATTGCGACCTTTAGGGCCTAAGGTAACTTTTACTGCATTGGCCAGTATGTCAACTCCTTTTTTAAGAGCGTCCCTGGCCTCGAGGTTAAATTTTATTTCTTTAGCCATGTTAATGGTTTTTTAAGTTTTTTGATTTTGTGGTTTAAAAATTAGTTGGCTTATCCTATGATAGCAAAGATGTCTGACTCTTTCATGATGAGATAATCCTTGCCTTCAAACCTGATCTCTGTTCCGCTGTATTTGCCATACAGAACTTTGTCACCAGTTTTTACTGTCATGGGCTCATCTTTTTTCCCACCGCCAACTGCTACTATAGTACCTTGTTGTGGCTTTTCCTGGGCGGTATCGGGGATGATGATACCGGAAGCAGTTTTTGTTTCAGCAGCAGAGGGCTCTACGAGAACTCTGTCTGCTAATGGTTGAATATTTAATTCCGCCATTCTGTTATTGATTTTTAGTTAAACCTTTTTTTGATAATACTGGCTGCCATGGGACAGAAAGTATGCCAAGTGGTACTGGCAGTTTTTGTACAATTAAAAAATGCCAGCTTGTCATAATTAAACTGGCATCTTAATAATTCTAAACTGTCACAACCAAAAGAGAAGTGACAGGTTTACTGCTTTATGGGTTATCGTCTTCGTTATCCTGAGAAAGATCGTTGCTTCCTGCTGCATCTTGCTGAGGGAAGTCAGGCACCTGTGGAACTATCGGTGTACCAGTACCTATTTCATCCCTGATCTCAGATTCAGGGACTTCTTCAACAGTATTATCCTGAGGTGAAAGGATAACATTGGCAGACAAAACCAACACCACTAATACAATGGCTAGAGTCCAGGTTCCTTTATCGAGAAAATCTGTAGTTTTTTTAACTCCCCCAAAAAACTGGTTACCGCCACCGCCAAGGGTGGAACTCAAACCTCCTCCTTTAGGATTTTGGATCAACACTATAATGATCAGCAATACACAGGTAATGATAATAAGTACGGAAAGTAATAACGTCATGGTTCCTTCTAGTTACTGTTATTCAGTTTTTTAATCTCTGAAATTTGGCTGGCAAAGAAACTACTTTTTTCGGGATATTTCAACTTCAAAATCTCATATGCTTTGATCGCCTTACTGTAGTGTTTTTGTTCCAGGTAAACCCTGGCCAGGGTTTCAGTAACCAGCGAACCTCTGTTCTCTTCCAGTTTACCCAGATCTATACGTGACACGGCCCCTGACTCGTTAGAAGTTTTCTTTTTTAACTCTGGTAATTTTTCCACAAAAGCATCGATCAGCTCTATCTTACTTTCAACGCCTTTTTCAGCTTCACCACCAGAGGCCATATCAGTTTTATCATCTGCGCTTTTCAAATGTTTAAGCCACTCGTTAAACGAATGATTAGCCTTACTATCAAATTCTGCTTCCTCCTCTTTTACAATTTCATCTCCTGATGATAAATCTGTTGCAGCCTTTTCTTTTCTTGCTTCTATCTCTTCTGCTTGAAGCTCTGACTCTGAAATTCTCTTTGTTTCTACCTCAACGGTTTCCAAGGGCTTGCTCTCTTGTTCTTCTTCTATCGAGAAAACAAAAGCGGGTGCTTTATCTTCTTCACTCCCTTCCTCTTTAGCCTCTTCTGTAGATACATCTGTAACCGGTTCAAAAGAAATTTCTTCTGTAAGTTCTTCCCCGATTGCAGTCCCTGTTCCTTCTTCTGCCCATAAGCTATTTTCATCGGTATCTTCTGAAAAAAGAGGTTTCTCTGTTTGTTTTTTCCCCGGTAATTCCCGCTCGTTCTCGGTCACCTCTTTTTCTTTCCCCGCAGCTTCTGCTGTATTACTTAACGTATCCAGCTTTTCTTTAATGGCTCTTATCCGCTCATTGACCTCACTGTTAGGAGAAGGATTTTTATTCTCAAAATCTTTTCGCAGCCTGCGGTTTTTTTCCAGAATAGCCTTTACCCTTTCATTTACTGGCAAGTTACTCAGATCGGGCTCCGCTTGTTTATCTTCTTCTTTTGCCTTGGTGGGTTTACTGGTACTTTCTTCTTCCTTTACAGCTTTTTTCTCTTGCTGGTTTTCCCCTTCATTTTTTATTTCCTTTAAGGGTTCGGCCTGCTGCTCTTCTGTTGACTGAACTTCCTCAATACTTTCTTCTTCTGCCACCACTATATCATCTCCAGACGAATGTTCCCTTTGTTTTTTAGAGCTTCCAGCCCTGATAATATTCTCTCCCATTTCAAACAGGTCAAAAAGCACCGATCGGTCGTTGCTCAAAATGGAAGTTCTACCCAGTTGCTGGTTGAAGAGATGCTCACTGGACTGGCGTAAACGCAAAGCGTATAAAAGCTGCACCGGTTGGCTGTAAGGGTAATCCCACGCCAGTTTTTTCAGGTCGTCAAGGTTTTTTTCAGCTACCTTATTGGTATTTTCCAGTAGTTCTGTAAATTCTGTAGCATTCACTTTACCAGTCTCCGATTGCTTCGTTTAAAATATTTTCTGATAGTTCAGTAGTAACCTGATCCAGCAGTTCTTCCTCTTGGCTGTTGAAATCAGCTTCTGCTGGAAAGTCAACATAACGTGAAAAACGCTTTTCAAAACTTTTTTTAGGTTCGAGCTTATTGGTAAAGATAACATTTACCTCAACAGTAAGGCGGTTTTGAGCAACCGCTCCAAGATCAGAGGCCTGGGCGTTTAAAGGTTGGATCTGATAGTCAGTAATAGCTCCTTCAAAAGCAAGGTCGCCTATTTCATCTACCAAGCCGAGAGGTGTTTGTTGTACAAAAATATCCCGCATTGCATCGGTCAATATCTGGCTTAATTGAGGCTGCACCAGATCTGCCTGATAGTCAAACAATTGAACAGAAACTGTCTTAGCGTCACCAACATCACCTCCGGTAAAAGAATAACCCCCTGAACAACTATTCAATATCAATCCCACAACAAATCCTATATATACAAACCAGGATTTCATTATAAATTAAATTGTTTGATCTTCCTGTAAAGGGTTCTCTCTGATATACCTAACTCCCTGGCGGCATCCTTGCGCTTGCCGTCATTCCTCTCCAGGGCCTTACGGATCAACTCCAACTCTTTGTCGGTAAGAGAAAGATTTTCTTCCTCCACTGTTTCGTGTTCCGTTTCATAGGTCTCCGGATGTACTTCTGTGTCACCCTCTTTGTACAAAGGCAAATATTGAGGAGCTTCTGGCTCTTCTTCTGCTTCTTCACCGTAAATCTTGTGAATCAACTGACTGTTATCTCTCTGAAAATCAGAAGTAGCCCCGCTTTTCATTAACTCCAATGTTAATTTTTTCAAATCACTGAGGTCATTCTTCATGTCAAAGAGTACTTTGTACAAAATTTCCCTTTCGTTGCTGAAATCGCTTTTAGGAGAGTCCCCATTATAGACAGCCGGCAGTTCACTTTTACCCAGATCAGGTAGATAGGATAATAAAGTTTCCCTGTCTATTTCACGGTTTTTTTCTACAACGGAAAGCTGTTCAGCAAGGTTTCTCAACTGACGGATATTTCCCGGCCAGCGGTGGTTTCTCAGCAGTTCGATCGCATCATTGCCCAGTCTTATCGGAGGCAAGTGGTATTTATCGGAAAAATCAGCTACAAACTTGCGGAAGATCAAATGAATATCCTCCTTTCTTTCGCGCAAAGGAGGTATCCTTATTTCCACCGTATTAAGACGGTAGTAGAGATCTTCGCGAAACTTTCCCTTTCTGATGGCTTCTACCAGATCTACATTGGTAGCCGCTGTTATACGCACATCTGTCTTTTGGATCTTTGACGAGCCCACTTTGATAAATTCCCCGGTTTCCAAAACCCGGAGTAATCTTACCTGGGTTGCCAGAGGCAGCTCTCCTACCTCATCGAGAAAAATGGTACCGCCATCAGCTTCTTCAAAATACCCTTTACGGGTTCCGGTGGCCCCGGTAAAAGCCCCTTTTTCATGCCCGAAAAGCTCGCTGTCAATAGTACCTTCCGGGATAGCCCCACAGTTTACAGCTATGTAAGCATTGTGCTTGCGGTGCGACTGGCTGTGTATTATCCTCGGGATAGCTTCCTTTCCCACCCCACTTTCCCCCGTTATCAATACCGATATATCGGTGGAGGCGACCTGAATGGCCTTGTTTAAAGCCCTGTCTAATAAAGGTGAGGTACCTATTATGCCAAAACGCTGTTTGATATCCTGTAATGAACTCACTTTACTTTGTATTTTAGTTCCAGAGGCTTATCCTGATAAATACGATTGCCGGTAAGCCTGTTGGTCACCCACGGCTTAAAGGCCTTTATTACGAGGTAGGCCGCCTGAGGCATCGCCTCTTTTAATTGTAATATTTTACTCCTTCCACTGCCTATACCTTTCCACAGTTCGTTATTATTAGCGTCCCACACCAAAATCTCTACTCCGGTAGAAAGGTTTTCCACACAAAAGTCGGTGACCGTATCCCTTATACATATCTCAAAAATCCCTTCCGATTTAATTCTATCGTCAATAACATCAAAAACGAGGTTGTTGTCAACCCATCGATCCCCTACTTTTTGTTGGGCATTTAATGAAATCTGAAAAAATATTCCGGTAAAAACCAGTATGAGAAGTCTCAACATTGTTATTCATTTACACGCTCACCCAGAAGGGTGGCTGCTGTACAATCAGTAATTTTAACTTTCACAAAATCACCTGGCTTTTCATTTCCTCTGGGGAACACCACCACAGTATTTTGAGTGTTCCTGCCGTACCAGTCGGCATCAGATTTTCTACTAGTTCCTTCAATTAAAACCTCTTCTACCCGGTCTACATGCTGTCGGTTTCTCTCCAGGGAGTGTTTTTGTTGTAGATCAATGATCTGGCCAAGTCTTCTTTTTTTGACTTCCAGGGGGATATCATCTTCCATTTTGCGAGCTGCAAAAGTGTTAGGACGCTCGGAATAGTAGAACATGTAGCCAAAATCATACTTTACATATTCCATCAGGCTAAGAGTTTCAAGGTGATCTTCTTCGGTTTCAGTAGGAAAACCTGCTATCATGTCATGCGAAATACCGCAGCCTGGGATGATCTTTCTGATCCTGTCGATCAAATCCATATACTCTTCCCGGTTGTGTCCCCGGTTCATTAATTCCAGTATCCTGCTACTGCCGGATTGAACGGGCAAATGGATGTAATTGCAGATATTATTGTAGCGGGCAATTACGTGCAATACCTCATCTACCATATCCTGGGGATTGGATGTACTAAAGCGGATCCGCATTCCGGGTACGGCTTGCGCTACCATTTCCAGGAGATCGGCAAAACGTACCGCACTGGCGCGGGCTGCTTCACTGGCTTTGTCAAAGTCTTTTTTCAGCCCTCCTCCATACCATAAATATGAATCTACGTTCTGCCCCAGCAGAGTGATCTCTTTATAACCTTTTTCCCAAAGACCGATTGCTTCCTCTACTATAGTCTGGGGATTTCGGCTGCGTTCCCTCCCGCGGGTAAAAGGCACTACACAAAAAGTACACATATTATCACACCCTCGGGTTATGGAGATGAAGGCGGTAACACCGTTAGTTCCCAGCCGAACAGGGTTTACATCAGCATAAGTCTCCTCCTTACTGAGGATTACATTCACAGCTTTGCGCCCCTCATCTACTTCCTGAACCAGATTAGGCAGGTCGCGATAAGCATCTGGCCCTACGACAAGATCCACTAGTTTTTCCTCATCCAGCAACTTGCTTTTAAGCCTTTCGGCCATACAACCCAAAACCCCGATCTTCAGTTCTGGTCTATCGTCCTTTATTTTGTTAAAACTCGTAAGCCTCTTTCTTACGGTCTGTTCTGCTTTATCGCGAATAGAACAGGTATTGAGCAAAACCAGGTCAGCCTCCTCCAGATTGCGGGTAGTGCCGTAGCCTGCTTCACCTAAAATTGAAGCTACGATCTCACTATCCGAAAAATTCATCTGACAGCCGTAACTTTCGATGTAAAGTTTCTTTCTCCCTTCAATTTTACTTTCTTTTAAAGCCTCGCCCTGCCTTTGTTCATCTATAACTTTTACTCCCTTAGCTTCTACCTCTTGCATGTAAATAAATTAAGTTGGCAAATGTACGAATAGCTAATAGCTTATGCCAGTTTGACAGTTTAATTATAAATTACTTAAAATCAAATTAATACGAACTAAGCAAACAAATCATTTAATTTGGCGGTTAAAAATTGACCTAACAGCTAACAACATATGCCCAAGAATTTAGTTATAGTAGAGTCTCCTGCCAAAGCCAGAACCATAGAAAAGTTTTTAGGAAAAGATTACCAGGTTGAATCGAGCTACGGCCATATCAGAGATCTGGTTGAAAAGGATATTGGCGTTGACGTTGAAGACGGGTACGCCCCCAAATACGTCATCCCGAAGGACAAAAAGGAAATAGTAAAAAAGTTAAAGAAACTCACCAAAGATGCTGAAACAGTTTGGCTGGCATCGGATGAAGACCGGGAAGGGGAAGCCATTGCCTGGCATTTGGCGGAAGCCCTGGAATTAGACCCGGCTACTACCAATAGGATAGTGTTTCACGAGATTACCAAAAGTGCCATTGAAAGGGCTATTCAAAATCCCAGAAAAATTGACGTCAACCTGGTAAATGCTCAACAGGCGAGAAGGGTATTGGATCGTCTTGTGGGTTATGAATTGTCTCCCGTGCTTTGGAAAAAAGTACAGCGCGGCCTTTCTGCCGGAAGAGTTCAATCCGTAGCCGTGCGCCTCATCGTAGAAAGAGAGAAAGATATCAGGGCCTTTGTACCCAAAGAATACTTCAGGGTTGTGGCCGAATTCCGCACTGCCGGAGGTAAGACTTTCAATGCCGAACTAAGTGAAAGGTTTAACGATAAGGCCCAGGCGGTTGAATTTCTGGAAAAATGTAAAAGCCACCAATTCAGCATAGTTGATAAGGAGACCAAGCCTGCTAAAAAATCTCCTGCCGCGCCTTTTACCACCTCAACTTTGCAGCAGGAGGCTGCCCGAAAACTATATTTTTCGGTAGCTCAAACCATGTCGGTAGCCCAAAAGCTTTATGAGGCCGGTTTAATTACCTATATGAGAACAGATTCCGTTAATCTTTCGCAGGAAGCCATTAACAATTCTAAAAATGAGATCATTAATAGCTACGGAGAGAAGTTTAGCAAGCCCCGTTCGTATACAACTAAAAATAAATCGGCTCAGGAGGCTCACGAAGCCATCCGTCCTACTTACATGGACCGCCATACTGCCGGAGCCGATGCCCAGCAGAAAAAACTCTACGAGTTAATCTGGAAAAGAACTATAGCTTCGCAAATGAGTGAAGCGGAACTGGAACGCACTACCCTCAAAATATCCACCCCCGAAAGTAAAACCAACTTCATAGCTAAAGGAGAGGTGATTAAGTTCGAAGGTTTCCTGAAGGTTTACCTCGAAGGAACAGATGATGAAGATACCGAAGAACAGGCGGGCATGTTACCGCCTACTGAAAAAGGGGAGAAAGTAGATCCCAGGGCTGTTACAGCTACCCAACGCTTCACTAAACATCCACCTCGCTTTACAGAGGCAAGCCTGGTGAAAAAGCTGGAAGAGTTAGGGATAGGCCGCCCCTCCACTTATGCGCCTACCATCAGTACTATTCAAAAGAGAAATTACATAGAAAAATCTGAGTTGGAAGGTCAAAAAAGGAATTATGCACAATTTACCCTAATTGACAATGAACTGAAAAAGGTAGAATTAAGTGAAATAACCGGGGCTGACAAGAACAAACTCATACCAACTGATATAGGTATTGTAGTAAACGACTTTCTGGTAGAACACTTTAAGAAAGTACTGGATTT
>JANQHO010000001.1 GCA_028277105.1 Owenweeksia sp.
ATACAACTGGTAGCCGATATTTTCCGTCTGGGCGCCTGGGCTGCTGATCGCTACCCAGTCCCCTTCATCATTCGCATCACCATCGGTGGTCGCATCAAAACGGTAAATATTACACGTAGATGCATTGCCGGTCGCATTCACCGTCACTCCGCTTACATCGGCCAATGTCGCATCAACCGAAAATGCCACATTTAACCACGCTGCACTACTACCCGTGCGGTAGCTCTGTACCTGGCTGGTACCGCTGATGTTACCTATTACCTGACCATAGCCACCCGAACCGGCCTGGATAAAGGCCGTATCGGCTACCGTTAATACATTCGCCCCTAAGTCCAAACTCGCTCCAGGCTCTACCACTAAAGCTTTACAACTGGTGGCCGAGGATAGAGATGCTCCCGTAGCAGATACCACTATACTGTCTGATGAGGTCGAGGTGCCACTCGGATCTGATGGACTCCAGGAACCACCCCAACTGTAAGTCGTGACGCTCGAAGCAGCTGCCATATTAATAACAATATCATCGATAGCGTATTGATCTCTGGAACCGCTACCTGATACATCATCACCTGTCCATTGCAGATAAATAGAGGAACCATTGGCAAGGCTTAAACCCGTTATAGTAGTATTTCTGGCTGTTGTTGTCCATGAGGGTGAAACATCAGCAGTTTCAGTAGTGGTATAATCTAAGGCACTAACATTTGTATAGCTATTATCGTCAGTACTATAAGAAAAGTTCAAACTATTTGCCCTGCCCTGATCATTATAGGTTAAAATGTTATAGCTAACTGTAACAGAGGTAACTGTAGCACCTGTATTATTAGTTACCAAAAGAGTAATAGTCCCTGGTGTAAAATCTGAACCTGCGGGTTGTACTCCCAGAGCAACATTTCCGGTAGAATGCTCAAAAGCATATACACCCCCTGAAGAAACCCCGTCAGGATCTGTTCCCCTCGCTGCATCACCTGAGGTAGCTGTGCTTCCAAAAGCAACATTATTGCCAAAACCTGTTGTTCGCCAGCCATCAGAATCTAATTGACCGGACGATGGTGTTGGGGTGAACCCTGATCCATTAAATTCCCCATTCCCTATCCCACTGAGAGTAGATTCAAAATCAATAGTAAAATTTGTGCTCACAGAGGTCACACTTAACTGTGCTTCCAGTGTATTGTAGCAAAGGAATATTGCTACGATAGATGTTGTTAGTAATCCACTAATTCTCATAAGTATTTTTTTTAGTTTGGATGATAAAAATATCCTTATGAGGTCGTGAGCATGTTAGAATTACATTATCATAGTATTAATTTCCAGCAAGTTGCGTTAACACAATAATAATACGAAGCCTCCGGATCACTGTCATTACCGGGAAGGGCAGAGTTACTGAACCTCAAGCTTGGCCCCGTTCTCAATACGAAGCCGGTTAGCTTTGAAATTAGCGGGAAGGGTTACCCGGGTGTTCTCTAAAATAAGTACATCTTTTTCGCTGGTAGTAGCATCAGGAGCTGAAGGATTCCACTGAGTACCCTCCCATATTAAACCTTGATGGCCTCCGGATATCAGAAGGGAATAAACCTGTTTGCTGTTCATCAGGTTACCTTTATGGCTTACCGTGACTATATACCAACCATTGACAGCTTCATTCACAACGATCTGTTCAATATTGTCTGTGATATTATCTCCCCGGCTGGCAGCTGCAAAGGGTTGATCAACATTTAACCTCCACGGAAAATATATGTTGTTGTCTTCCCTGCGTTCCAATCTGATATCGAGATCATTTACCAACATAGAAGTCCGGTTATTGAGCATGGTAGAATCCAGGGTAAAAGTCACCGGGTTACCAGCCGGATCGGTCCAGGCCAAAGTCAATTTGATTTCAGATGAATCTATATATATATGGTATAGCTGTGTGCTGGAATTGGACAGTGTATCTTCAAAAATGAGAAAACCATCAGACACTGAACTCAGGCTTACAGCTGCTTGGCCAATGTTGGGCAATCCCCAGCCAAAGTCATAATCAGGCCCTGGATTTAGGCCGGATTCATCAGCGGTATGAATCAATAAAGCCCTGGCAGTAGAGGCCAGCATATAACGGCCAAAAAGATTGTAGTAATGCTCCTGAAGTAGAGCTATGCCTCCGGCTATTGCAGGAGCAGCAAAAGAAGTAGGGCTTCCCCCTGCTACCAGATCGGGTTTAATTCTACCGTCATCCGTAGGGCCCCGTGAAGAACTGGCATGAAGAACCACGTCTGAAGTATCCTGCCAACCGTTGCTGATAAAATTTACAGAGCCTATTACCAAGGCATTCTTGGCAGTGCCCAGGGGATTAAGACAATCATAACCGTCCAAACCACCGTCCACCTCACGACTAATATTGCTGTTAATGGTATTAAACTGGGTAGTGGAGCCATTTACAGATTGGAAAAGAGAGTGATTGCCATTGAATGTTTGTCCGCGATCATTACCGGCTGAGATAACCGGTAAATGATAAGGCGCCAGGTATGCTATGCTGTCCATCCGGGCCGGAACAGTGTTGTATAAGCCAAAATTATAATCTTCGGTAGAGTCTATTTCTTCCAGGCCATTCCAGAAACTGCCTGACCAACCTACATTGTAAGCATAGGAATGATTGGAAACCAATAAACCCGCCAGAGCCGCCTTAGCCAGTTCTAACAGAACATTGTTAAAATCATAAGCATCCACCTCAGCCCCGTGAGCTATGCCTACTTTAGATGAATCGCTTCCACTACCCGCTAAAATATGGGTTACGCTGGTGGCGTGAGCGGAAACAGCGTAAGGAGTGTCTTTAACGGTGATCCTACCACTGATTGCCAGGTCTGAAGTATCGGGATGAGCACTATTACCGGAAGGGGCTTCCCACTGACCTACAGTGATACCACTGCCGGAGAGGCTCAAGCCCAAATCATAGCCAGGCCAAACCCGGGTAGCGGAAATTGTACGGGCGTGCTCTACTGCTGTAGTAACTATGTATAACGGTCTGTCATCTCCGGCAAAGCCGGCAAAAGCATAGGTTACTCCTTCCGATCTTTTATATAATGGTATCCCCAGTTCACGGGCTCTCTGGACATCGCGGAGGTATTTTGCGTGCCACAACTCCGCTTTACCGACCAAAGCAGAAGGCTCCTCAACTTTCTGGAAATAAGGCAGCTGTAGAGCTGATAAACATAATAAAAGAAAGGTAAATAAAAGCTTCAAGCCTGTAGAGTTTACAGGCTTGAAAGTAGAAAATATCGCAGAAAAAAGATTTAGTCTGCTAAAACAATTACTTTATTATTCTGGACTTCAACCACTCCTCCATCGATCTCCAGGCGAAGAACCCTGTCGTTGCTCTTATCGGGCTCTATTTTACTACTCAAATTGTTATACTTCTTATAAGAATCCGGTATATCGATCTTAACCGTACCTTTTTTTAAAGTACTGATCATAGGAGCGTGATTGTCCAACACCTGAAACAAACCATCTTTACCCGGAAGCTGAACAGCATCAGCTTCGTTTTCAAAAATTTTATGCTCCGGAGTTATTATTTCTAAGTACATCTATTGTCTGGTTAAAAGTTTAAAGTATAAGGTTTAAAGTTAGTTGCTACTTAGAACATTAAACCTTAAAACTTTACAACTGCTTAGGCTTCAGCTTCTGCCAGCATTTTTTCTCCGGCCTCAATAACATCTTCAATTCCACCTTTCAGGTTAAAGGCTGATTCCGGATACTTATCCATTTCACCATCCATTATCATATTAAAGCCTTTAATAGTATCTTCAATACTCACGAATACTCCGGGAAGACCGGTAAACTGCTCGGCCACGTGGAAGGGTTGTGAAAGGAAACGCTGAACCCTGCGGGCACGGTGAACTACCAGTTTATCGTCCTCTGAAAGTTCATCCATACCGAGGATAGCAATAATATCCTGAAGTTCTTTGTAGCGCTGTAGTATTTCTTTCACGCGTTGTGCACAACCGTAATGCTCGTCACCAACAATTTCAGGAGCGAGAATACGGGAGGTTGAATCCAGAGGATCAACTGCCGGATAGATACCGAGCTCGGCAATCTTACGATTTAGTACAGTAGTAGCATCCAGGTGGGCAAAGGTAGTAGCAGGAGCAGGGTCAGTAAGGTCGTCTGCTGGTACATAAACCGCCTGTACAGAGGTGATGGAACCACTCTTGGTAGAAGTGATACGTTCCTGCATGGCACCCATCTCAGTAGCCAGCGTTGGTTGATAACCTACCGCTGAAGGCATACGACCGAGAAGAGCAGACACCTCTGAACCAGCCTGGGTAAAACGGAATATATTATCGATAAAGAAAAGAATATCACGTCCGCCACCATCGCCTCCTTCGCCATCGCGGTAATATTCTGCCAGGGTCAATCCGGACAGAGCAACCCGGGCACGGGCACCGGGAGGTTCGTTCATTTGACCGAAAACGAAAGATGCCTTGGAATCCTTCATTTCTTCCCGGTCAACTTTAGAAAGGTCCCAGCCTCCCTCTTCCATGGATTTTAAGAATTCGTCACCGTATTTGATAATGCCTGATTCCAGCATCTCACGCATAAGGTCGTTACCTTCACGGGTACGCTCCCCTACTCCGGCAAATACGGAAAGACCACCGTGGCCTTTAGCAATATTGTTGATCAGTTCCTGGATCAATACGGTCTTACCTACACCGGCACCACCAAACAAACCGATCTTACCTCCTTTGGAATAAGGCTCAATAAGGTCGATCACTTTAATACCTGTATAAAGTACTTCGGTTGAAGTTGATAAGTTCTCAAATTTTGGAGCTTCGCGGTGAATGGGTAAACCATCTTCTTTAGGTACAGGGCCAATGCCGTCAATGGCATCCCCTATCACATTGAAAAGACGGCCACGAATAGCTTCTCCGGTCGGCATTTTAATAGGACTGCCCGTTGCTTTTACTTCCTGCCCACGGGTAAGACCATCGGTAGAATCCATGGCAATGGACCTAACGGTGTCTTCACCGATGTGCTGTTGGGTTTCCAGTACCACAATGGTTCCATCTGGTCTGCTTACTTCAAGAGAATCATAAATTTTAGGAAGATCGTTTTGGGTAGTATCGAAATACACATCTACCACAGGACCGATAACCTGGGCAACTTTACCTACTTGAGACATGTGTTATTTTTTAAAATTAGCAGAATAGCTATCTAAAATTCGGCTGCAAAAATAGATGTTTTTATCTAAAGTAATAGTTGGCTCGGAGAATTTTAATTTTTCTACTTTTGAACACAGTATTAACAAGTTCAGGCTAGCTGTATACTACTGATTTATAATTTCTTAAACTTCAACTCTTTGAAGGTTTATTTTTCGCTTGACGACTTTGACAAACTCGATTATGCCGTAGTAACCACCGGCACTTTTGACGGAGTTCACCTGGGCCACAAAAAAATATTGTCGCAACTGAATACCGTAGCGCGGGAAAATAATGGCCAATCGGTTTTATTGACTTTTAACCCCCATCCACGTACCGTATTACAGCCTGATATTGATCTTAAAATGATCAACTCCCAACAGGAAAAGATCGAGCTGTTGAAGGAAACCGGAATTGATCACCTCGTTGTTCATCCTTTTACAAAGGAGTTCAGCCGCACCACCTCGCTGGATTTTGTCCGCAATATTTTGGTAAACAGCTTAGGGGCCAAAAAACTGGTGATCGGTTACGATCATCATTTTGGCCGCAACCGCGAAGGCAGCTTTGAACACCTTAAGGAATACGGGCCGGTTTACGGTTTTGAGGTGGAAGAGATCCCTGCCCAGGATGTAGACGATATCACTGTAAGCAGCACTAAGATCCGCAAAGCCCTGGAGGAGGGGGATATTAAAACTGCCAATGATTATCTGAACTACAGTTTTCCCCTGAGTGGTAAGGTAGTAAGTGGCGAAAAACTGGGCTCTAAACTGGGGTTCCCCACGGCAAATATTGTTATGGAGGACAACGACAAGATAATTCCCGCCCACGGGGTTTACGCAGTGGAAGTGCGTTTTCCGGCCAGCCCGGAAAAACAGCACTACGGTATGTGTAATATAGGTATACGTCCCACCTTTGGCGGACGTTTCAGAACTATAGAAGTTCACCTTTTTGACTT
>JANQHO010000005.1 GCA_028277105.1 Owenweeksia sp.
TAAATAAAAGCTGCCTTTTATTAAGGCAGCTTTTAGCTTTTTTTTAAAGTATGGCAATGATATAATATGTATGAAGTAATTTATTTATTTGATGGGTTAGCATCGTCATCATCATTTGTAGAAATTCCTTCTCCATTGCCCGTAAATGCTGACCACAGCGCTGCTGTCAGTTTCGCGTTATAGAGACAGGTATTAGTTGGATTTAATAAGCGACAATGTATGCGGGAATGGAAATACCAAAAATAACCAGCGATATCTCTATTAACAATAAAGGTTCCACTTGCTGGTATATTGTTATGATTTACTACATCATGCCATTTATGCATCGAGTCTGCCATGGCATTAATCCAATACTCTGAACTGTATCTTCCAATAACGGAGGAACCAATCAGCAGATACTTCTCAAAACTGCTGAGGTTATTACTCATCTCTACGTTTGCTTCAAACCCTTGCAAAGCCATATGGATTGAGGCAACAGATGGAAAATTATTATTGATAAGGTTTTCCAGATCAAACATCATATTCCTGGCTTCTACACTAATAATGGCTTGGTTATAATAGTCTTCAGCCATACCTGACAGGCTAATGGGCTGATTAGATAATGCCATACAATTGGATTCCATATCCTGGATCACATCTGGATCAGCAGGGGAAACGGCATTACCAATGACCGAAGCAAGTTCTACACATGACAGATCTGGAAATCTTGGATCATCTGCCACAACATCTAATAGGAAATTGTGACCTTGACCAAGACTTTCCAGATCAGAAGCAATAGAGCTTTTCTTAAGATGGTGATCTTCTTGGTTAGTATTTTTTGAGCTCTCTTTGTTACACGAAAAAACAATAAAGGCAGTGAAAAGGGCCAGTGGTAGCATTTTTTTCATAACAGCTAATTTTTGATTTGTTATGTAAAAGTCAAGAACTCTTTTTACTACGCAATTATGCTTTAGCCAAAGAAAAGTTTAAACGTTCGATCGTACAATAATCCATTGATCAATTGATTTATTTTTCTCAAATTGAATTATATTTTTATAATTTTTTGCCTTTACAAAACCCCATCAATACTTAGGAGGAAACCTATTCATTTTAAGGTGTCAATCTAAGTGATTTTTAGAACAAAGCGAGAAGGTTTGTAGCAAAGATTAATGAACAACTCCATACTCATCCTTCGATACATTTCACGCTTGCCGCGTGATCCACTCGGGATGAAACTGGTTTAATGTGATGCCAGACGTAGATCCGGCCTGTCTACCGGCAGGCAGGCATCTTGAAGTTGAGGTCGCGGGTCTTTGCCCGCGATGATTCTTATACCTACTTCAACCTAAACCGTATCATCATATCCGAAAGCAGCATTTCTATTTGTACCCTCTCCCCCTTTTTTACTTCCCTGGCATTAGTGAAGAAATAAGAAGCCTGCCCCCAGTGCACCATTTCGCCATCAGGACCGCTGGACACTGTAATTTCATCATCCAGGTTCAGATCAAACCAAAAGGTCAGGCCGTGCAGTATACCATCTTCCTCAATTTCCACTTCAAAGGGAAAGTGTTCCGGTTTATCCAAAGTAGTGGTAAAATAGGCTTTGGTAAAATCGAAGAAATGAATATCAAAAACCTTACTTAACTTTTGATAGGGAACAGTTTTAAGATGGATCTGCCCGTAAGTATCCCCGGGACGGTATTTTTCCAGGAGGGAAAGATCAAAACCTTCAATTTCCTTTACGGGATTCACCAAACCATAGCCATCAGATTGTAATAGCATCCCTTTTAAAGCAGCTGATTGGGGAATGAAAATGGTATCGGGTTTAGCCAGTTCTTTTAGAGCATGACGCATGGTGGGCAATACGCCTTCCCCAACCAAACCAACGTCTAATATTTCCGAAATGATCACATCGGCTTTGGCTGGTAACTCCTCTCCTACTCTAAGAGATGAGGATTTTTTATTGTGAACATCAATTACAGATGAAAAACCGTTTTGCTCAATAATTTCCCTGGCCGTATCTGCCATGGATTCCAGCATCTCACAAGCTACTACCTGCCTGGCTCCCGCTTTGGCGGCCATCATGGCCAATAAACCTGAACCCGTTCCTATATCTAAAACCAAATGTTCTGACTTTACCGCCTTTTGAATAGCCCGGTGATAGGCTTCATTTCTAGGGGTATCGGCCAACATACTAAAATGCCACTGTGATATCTGGCGGCTGGCCTTTTTCTGCAAATTCTCTTTAGCGATCACATTATCGGGATCTATGCGCAAAGCTTCGTTGTAATGATTAACGGCTTTGTCATCTTCGGTAAGATCGCGGTAAAGGTTACCCAGTAAAACGTGGATTTCAGCCTCATCACCGTGATTTTCCAGGACTTTGAGATAATACTTCTTGGCATTGTCCATTTTGCCCAAAAAATGGTAGCACATTCCCGCCAGGCTTTGGGTCTTACTGTGATTTGGATCAATAGCCAGCGCTTTTTCCAGGTGCACCAATGCCTGTTCGTACTCCTCCAGGTCGGCCAATACCCGGCCCAGGTTAATATGGGCGGCCAACATATCGGGTTGATATTGCAGGGCGTTTTTAAAAGCCTTTGAAGATTCCGCGAATTTGGTTTGGGTGTAAAGCAAAACGCCCAGGTTATAGTGGGCTTCAGCCATAGTCGGATTCAGGCTTAAGGTTTTCCGCAAGGAAGCAATAGCCTCTTCCACACTTCCAAGGGAATTATACATCTGGCTCAGGTTGTAATGGGCTTCAAAATTATTGGGCATCAACTTTACTACCTCCCCGGCATAAAAAAGAGCCTTTTCAATCTCCCCTTTGCCGGATAAAACAGCACTAAGAGTGTTGAGCAAGGTGGGGTCATTAGATATATTTTTTACCCCATTTTCTAAAACTCTCAAGGCTTCATCGGTTCGCTGGTGATCCATATACAGCACCCCCAGGTAATTATAGGCCTGGGCATAGTTCGGATATTGTTGGATAATACGTTGATAGGATTGTTCAGCTAAGGGAAAGTTTCCGCTTTGATGATGGCTCAGGCCTTCCTGAAGCATCACTTCGGGGGGCAGGTTGGTCGGCATATTTAAGGTTTTGGTTTTAATTAACCCCGCTAAAATAACCGTATTTCTAAAAGAAATAAACCTATAATATTATAATAATTGGCTTCCTTGGCTTTCTCTTATCTCTCAAATAGCCCAGCATGATTTCTAGATTGAGCCCATAGGCTGAAGCTTGATTACTCAGGTATGCAAATGGAGAAACGGATAGCCCTACTACACGGGTAAGAGGAAATTCTATAGAGGGTTCTATGACCAAGCCAAATCCTTCAAGTTTTTCCAGTTCATAGTCGTAATCTTCATAAGAAGAGCCGAAAAAGCCGGAGCGTGTTACTTTTTCCCAGCTGGTAACTTTTATAAATCTAGAATAGCTTAAGCCTCCTTTTAGATTAAACCTGACCAATTTACTCTTAGTTTTTATCAGGCGGCCTGTCAATAGTTTGAAAGAGTAGATCTGATCGAAGGGGGATTGTTCCGTTGGCCATAGGTCAATAAAGGGGTCATAGTTGTAATCTTCCGGTTGCGATTCCGATTCGCGGTACAGAAAAGAAAATCCAAACTCAAAGGTATATTTCTGTTTATAGATGTAATTCAGGTCTGCATCTATAACTGATCCGGAATAGTTACTTGCTACAGGCACTCCTAAGTCGATATAGATAAAATGATTTTCTGCAAATTGAGCGCTTGCCATAGTTGATACCAGCAGGAACTTAAAAAATATGATCTTTTTTATCATTGGGAGAATTTAAAACCCTGAGGTGAAAGTATTCCCTGTTGTTCAAATAAGAAAATTACTTTCTAAGCCCCCTTCACCTCTTTTTGCGTTATTCGCAAATTCACGACATCATGACAGTTCTGTGAGTGTTGATTGACGATTTTCGCAACCATTTAACTTTTTAAGCAGATTTTTTACGATTTCTGCAATTTTTTATTCTCGATTTTATGGCTCTTTGCAAAAAAATCTTGCAGAATACCATTTTTCTGCCAGTTTGACACGAAATATTTAGTCGTATTCTATGTCGGTCAGTTCAAAACGGGCATAAGAATAGTCCCCGGTATCCAATTTCCAGACAGCTTCTATAGAAGTGGGTATCATTATCCCGTGGTACTCCCGGTAGTCACTGGCCTTTCCTAACCATTTTTCCAGGCGATCGGGCTCCATATAACGTTCCAGTTCTATGCTGGTAAATTGCCCTTCAGCATTAAACCTCACCAAGGCTGAAAAAGACAGGTGTTTGTAGTTGCAGATCAACTTTGCGCTGTAACGGTCTACCGTTTCCCATTGCAGGTATTGATTGGGGAGAAGATTAGTCGGAAACCAAAAGTTTTCACTTAACCAGCGCTGTAATTCGGCTTCATCAGCTTCCGGACCTTGAGCTTCAAACAGTTTAAATAAGGAGAATAATTTAACCGTCAGCCTCCCCTTATCATTTACAAAGCTGTCGTAAGCGGTAAATAAAGCAGTACGTCCTTTCCAGATAAAGCCGGGTTTTGCAATGGTAAAGTGCTGCTCCCCTTTGATATTAACCCATTTGCCATCCGGTTTGGTTTTAAATTCCCCTTTGTGCTTCACGTGCACATAGCTGATGTAAGGCTGTCCTTCTTTTAAGGCATACCTGAAATAGCGCTGTACCGGTTCGGGAAGGTCTTCCAACTGTTCGTAGCTAAAGATTTGATGGGGTACTGCACCGGAACTCGCCAATAACTCCTCTACATTGCTTTCAAAGTTGATCTTCTCTTTTCGCAGCAACAATAGAATTACAGACAACAGCAATACCAGGGTAATGGCAACAACTAACATAGAGCGGTTTATTTTCATTTGATCTTTTACAGCAAAAGTCTGAAGCTGAATATTTGCAAACAATGATTCAGATCAGTGATATATCTGGCTACGGTAAATAAAAAACCCTGCTATATAGCAGGGTTTCCTTTTTCTATCCTGATAATCTTATCTACACATCAAT
>JANQHO010000034.1 GCA_028277105.1 Owenweeksia sp.
ATCTCATCCATGCGGGCACTTCTGATCTGGACTTCTACCCAGTGTCCATCAGGGCCCATAACTGTAGTATGTAGAGATTCATAACCATTAGCTTTGGGAGCAGATATCCAGTCGCGCAGCCTTTCGGTATTCGGACGGTAAAAGTCGGTTACAATGGAATAAACCCGCCAGCAGTCGGCTTTTTCCTTTTCGGGAGGGGTATCTACAATAATGCGGATGGCAAAGGTGTCGTAGATCTCATCAAAGCTTATCCCCTGGTTCACCATTTTTTTACGGATGCTGAAAATAGATTTCATCCGCTCTTTAATAGTGAACTTGAAGCCTTCTTTTTTCAGGGCTTCCCTTATTTTGGTAGAGAAGTTTTTGAGGTAGCGGATCTCTCCAGCTTCGCTGGACTTCAGTTTCAGGGCGATGTCGCGGTAAACTTCCGGCTCGGTGTATTTTAAACTCAGGTCTTCCAGCTCCGTTTTAATGTTGTACAAACCAATGCGGTGCGCCAGGGGAGCGTAGAGGTAAAGGGTTTCGGAAGCAATTTTAACCTGTTTATGGGCAGGCATGGCTTCCATGGTGCGCATGTTGTGGAGGCGATCGGCTAGCTTAATGAGAATTACCCTTATATCATCTGATATGGTAAGCAGCATTTTGCGGAAATTTTCTGCCTGCAGGGAAACATCCCGGTCAAAAACCCCGGAAATTTTGGTAAGCCCGTCAATAATACGGGCGATCTCTTCGCCAAAGAGGCGTTCCATGTCTTCCAGGGTATAATCGCTGTCTTCCACCACATCGTGCATCAATGCTGCAGCTACTGAAACGGGGCCTAAGCCTATTTCTTTAGCTACAATAGAGGCAACATCAATAGGGTGTAATATGTAAGGTTCACCGGATTTGCGTCTTACTTCGGCATGGGCATCGCGGGCCAGGTTAAATGCTTTGCGGATCATTTTCCGGTCTTGCGTATCGGTACGATCGTGCATAATCCGCATTAAGGCCTTGTAGCGGTTTACAATTTCCTTGTTCTCTGCCTCGGCCTGTACGTCTATTTCTTTACTCATATAGTAATCCGAAGGTACTAAACAAGTGTTTTTGGGCCAAGGGGATGGAGACTTAAAGTTTTAAGATCTATTGTATTGAAGCAAAGAAGAAATATGCGATCTCAAATGAATGGAGAGTGAAAATCATCACAGCGGTGAATAATAATTCTGATTGTCAAGTGTTTCTATTTAAATTCTAACTGGTTAGCTCTCATGAAGAAAAGAGTATTTACCCTTTTGCTTTCTCTGCTTGTCTTTTTAACCAAAGGCCAGTTTAGTCTTAATGCCTTGCCAGATTTTCCAGGTTTGGTGAGGGATGATGCCGTGGCAGTGTATCACAAGGGAAAGATTTATGCCGGTTTGGGTTTTTCAGCGGGATTTTTTCCGTTGAATGATTGGTGGGTGTTTAATATCTCTGCCCAACAATGGACACAGTTGCCCAACGCACCCTTTTCAGCCCGGCAATACGTCAGGACTTTTAAGATTGGCAATCACATTTATTTTTTTGGAGGGTGGCAAAGTGATCAGCAATTTTTTAATGAACTATGGCGGTTTTCAACATGGGATTCCACCTGGAAACAAATGCCATCCATGCCCGCAGCAGCACGTTGGGGAGCAGCGGCCTTTAGCATGGGAGGTATGGGTTATGTGGGTTTAGGCAGGGATACTACAGTTACCTTTAGCGACTTTTGGCGGTATAATCCCGATACCGGACAATGGAACCGTTTACCCGATTTTCCGGGTGTGTCAAGAAGTAATTGTATCGGTGAAAGTATTAATGGCAGGGGAGTGGTTGGTTTCGGTATTCATGCAGATCATGGGCAATTCAGATCGCTGGATGATATATGGCACTTCAATCCTTTATCAGAAAAGTGGACAATGATATATGAACATACAAATGACCTCAGCTTCATGAGTGCAGCATCGTTAGGTGATCAGCTTTATCTGCAAGGAAATTATGAGTTGCCCAACCATCTGGACTCTACTTTTCGTTGTTTTGATCTTTCTACAAAACAAATGATAAATTTTGGCCATATCGGCTTGCCTCAAGCCCGGGGAGCCAGTATGATAGCCGCGCAAAGTTCTCTTTATATTTTGTGGGGACTCAACAACCGCTTTCGAAGGCTGGCTTCTTTCTATAGGATTGATTTTAAGGAAAAACAGGGCAATGATTTTTCCGTTTTTCCGAGCCCTGTTTATGGGGGGCAATGTGTTGTGCTATTCCCTGTAGGGCAGCGCTCTTACCAATTATACAATCTTGCTGGCCAGTTGCTGGACAAAGGAAGTATAGATAAGGAAGCGGAGTCTTTGTTTTTGACTTTGCCAATAAGAAACGGGACCTATCTACTGGTATTGGCTGACCATAAAGGTGAATTTCATACCCTGAAACTCATCAGGAGATAATTACTTTTTCTTTTTACTGGACTGGGCTAAAGGATTGTAATCTAACGCCAATTGGATCCAGTACTCCAACTCCCTATCTGTGTCCAGGCCTTCAGCTTCTATAAAAACATAACCCTTCATAGGGCGGCCGGTGAAATTCATTTCTTTACAGCCTTTACGGCTAAGTGCCTCCTGGTAAATGTCGGGATTGATGCGGGCCATGAGCTCGTTTTTTACAATGCCTACACACATCTTATCATCCACCATAAAGGTAAGGCCACCCATCATTTTCTTTTCTGAGAAAACAACTTTTTTGTCATGTAGCACCCGCCTCATGCGGTCAGCTAAAAATTCATCGTAAGCCATTACTTATTGATAAAGGGAATACTCTTGCGGTGCAGCCAAAGGGCTACGAGGCAACACAAAGCTACTAAGATAGCCATTCCAAAGAGGGTACCCCCATCGCCTTGTACTTCTATACCCAGTTTAGTAAGATGAAAGAAGATAGCGCCACTCATAGTTCCCAGTGCCATTACTGCACCCAGCCAAACAGAGCGGGGCAGTAGCAGTAGTATGGAAGCAATGAGCTCCACTATGCCGGAACCAATACGGCCGTGGGGTTCCATACCTACCGTGGTAAAAATGTAAACACTTTCTTCAGCGGCTGAGAATTTGAAGAAGAGCGTTTGTAAAAGGATAACAGCAGCTATCAGGCGGGCGATCCAGGAGATGATGTTTTGGGTTTTTGACATAACGATTAAGATTTGTTACATCAAATCTAACTCTTTGCCAATCCAAGGTTTGGTCATTTTGCAGACTTTTATGCTTATCCAATACTGAATATAGGCTTTTAAATCAATAAAATTCATTTATAGGCTTTAAATGCTATAAGTTATATTTATATGTTCAAAAACCAATAAAAAGCTATTTTTACCTGAAATTGTGCTAGCGAAATGAATAAAGCTGTAATCTCCGGAGACATTATTGCCTATACCAGTCTTAGCAATGCGGGAAAGGCTACCTTGGAAAAGGCCCTGAAAAACCTCCTGGAGGAATTAAAAAGCCATTTCGATGTATACGGGCGCCTTATTAAGGGTGATTATCTGGAATGCGTAGTTCCTGAACCTCAAAATGCCCTTAGAGTAGCTTTAGCTATAAAGAGTTGTGTAAAATCCATTTCAGTAAAAGAGCCGGATAATAATAGATTCAGATTTTTCAGGATACATGGAATACGCCTGGCTATAGGCTATGGCAGCTTAAGCCGTTACGACACAGAAAAGGGTATAATTGATGGAGAGGCGATATACCTGTCGGGAAGAGCCATAAACGAAGAGAGAACCCACAATAAAAAACGGGTAGTCATAAAAAACACCTTGTTCTTTACCTCGGCTAACGAGCGGTATAACGCTCAACTAGAGCCATTACTGGCTTTGCTGGATGTTTTAATGAGCAAGGCTACTGCCCGGCAAAGCGAGGTGCTTTATTTGAAACTGATGGGCCTGAATGAAGAAGAAATAGCAGCAGCATTAAAGATATCTCAACCGGTAGTTAACCAACACTCTACCAGTGTGGGGTGGAACGCCATTGAAAAAGCAGTGTTTTATTTTAGTGAATTGTTAAAGAACCCGTGAAATGAACGTTGTTCAATTGCTGATCCTGCAGTTTATTGCTCATTTATTGACAGACTATATCTTTCAAACGGATAAAAAAGCCAAAAATAAAAATGAAGAGGGCTTTAAAAGCAGGTATTTGAAAGGGCATATTTTGATGATGTTTGCCCTCTCCTGGTTGCTTTCTTTTCAATGGTGGTTTTTTACCGGTGCTTTATTTATTGCCCTTACCCATTGGTTGATTGACGGTTTTAAAAAATATCTCAATCAGAACAGATTTCTGGGAAAGTATGCCTTTTTTATTGATCAAGGCTTGCACTTTGGTGTGATAGTACTGACGGTTCTTTTATACGAGAAGTATTTTTCCCTGGAAACGGTAATTCCAATTACGAAGACAAAATACCTGGCTTTGGTAGCCTTTTACCTATTTTGCTCTAAACCGGCTAACATTTTAATCAAGGAAATATTTAGAATAACAGATGTCCACTTCGACAAAAAAAATGACGACCTGCCCAATGCAGGCCGTCTGATCGGTACGATTGAACGCTGGTTAGTATTCACATTCATCATTATCGATCAATTTGAGGCTGTGGGATTTTTAATTGCCGCTAAATCCATCCTGCGTTTTAAAGACGATAATTCTCTGAAAACAGAATACGTATTGATCGGTACCATGCTCAGTTTCGGAATAGCTATAGCAGCAGGAGTGATCTACGGATGGTTATGATGGTCTGGCAGCAATCAAATTCAACCGGTAATTATTTGCTGTTTTTTTGTCCTAGTGAGAACCAATTGCCGGAATCGTCCTTAAAAAGGGCTTCAATGCCGTAAAACTCTTCTTTGGGAGGTTTGGAAAATTCCACCCCTTTGCTCTTGAGCTCTTCGTAGGTGGCGTAAATGTCATGACATTCAAAAACGCCAAAGCCAAAGGTTCCGTTCTTTACCAGTTCCCGCATTTGTTGTGCACTTTCTTCCGTAAACATCATCCCGGCCTCAATGGGCATCAGGGTGATTTCGAGTTCGGGCTGTTCGGGTGGGCATACCGTAAGCCAGCGCTTGCCTTCTCCCATAGGGGCATCGGTATGTACTTTAAATCCCAGTTTGTTGACGTAAAAATCATAAGCACTGTTCTGATCGAGAACGTAAATGCTTACGTGAGACATTTTAGAGATCATAGTATTTGTTTTTAATGATGCAACAAAGGTGAGACGGGGCTTACAGAAGCACTTCTTCAATATTGCTCTTTTGGGTCCAACCCTTTTTTTCAGCAAAACAACCGGGAATGAAACCTAGTGGTTTCTTCTGCAACTGGATTTTCAATTCTTGTTGCTGACGCCAATAAGCCGAAGGTGTGAAACCCGTTACCCGTTTAAATAACCCACTAAAAGTACTAAGGCTTTCAAAACCTACACTATGACAAACTTCGTTAACGGTTTTATCCATACTCAGTAATTCCCGGGCGGCCTCTATTCTTAAGCGGGTAAGATATTGAAAAGGAGTTTGTCCGTAGATATGTTTAAAAAGGCGGGCAAAATGGAACTTGGAAAAACAGGCCCTTCCAGCTATTTGGGCGAGATCGATAGGCTCAGTATAACTATTGTCTATAAACAGCTTGGCCTGTACAATTTGTCGGTACAGGTATATTTTAGGATGATTTACAGTTGCCATAAATTTATTTGCTGCTTTTAACCGTAGCCAGAATACAACCAGCCAGGATCATCATTAAGCCACTTACCCGGTCAACCAACCATTTGTTTTTAGAGGCCAGAAAGCCGGATAACTTACTGGCAAAATAAGCAGAAAGAACAGATAGGGCTATAAAAACAGTAATGAAGGTAATGCCCAATATCAGGTATTGCGGCAATAGCGAAGCAGTGGGATTAAGGAAAGGAGGAAAAAATACCCCGTAGAAAACAATAGCTTTAGGATTGCTTATGGTTACTGCAAAACCTTGCAGGAAATAGGAACCTCCTTTTTTCTTTTTCAGGGAGGACTCTGCTGGCAGAAGGGCATTTTTTTTAGCTATCAATATTTTTTTAAGGCCAGAGTAAACCAGGTAAGTAACACCTATCCATTTAATGATGATGAAATATTTAAGGGATAACATGATGATCTCGTTAATACCAAAAGAAGTAATGCCAATGTAAATAGAATGGGCCAGGGTAGCACCTAAAATGGTTTTCAGGCTTTGGCAGTTACCGTCTGCTATGCTGTGTGACATGATAGTGATAACGGTGGGGCCAGGAATAATGATAAGGAGAGTAGAAGCTAAAAGAAAGGAAATAAAAACTTCGGGGGTCATGTTTTGATATTTTAATATTTCAGGTAGACGGTAAAGAAAGCAATAAGGTTGTCTTTCAGCTTAAGTGCCAACCTGGCTTATCTCAAATAAATGCCCGTCCGGATCGCGGAAAAAACAGCGGATCTCGTAACCCCAGTCGTAAGGCGGAGTAATGAAGTCCGCTCCCCGTTCTTTGAGTATTTCGTAGGATTGTTGACAGTCTTCTACCCGGATCGTAAAGGCATGGTTAACGGTATTGGGTTGGTCAGGCGCAGCAAAAGTGATATCCGGTTTATCTGCTGTTGGTTCGCCTCCGGTAACGAGCAGCAACCAGTTGTTTAAAAATTTTAGCACTAAGGAAGTGCCCCCATATTCGCGGTACAATTCAGCTCCCAGAACATTCACATAAAATTTTTTAGACTTCTCGATGTCGGAAACCACCAGGATATGGGTAAGGGCCATAGAGGAGGAGGGGAAGGCGGTGCTCATAGTTTATTTTCGGCTAAAGTTAGGGATTGAGCTTGAAATCCGAACAGTTAGCTGACGGGTGTTTACGGTTTTTGATAAGAGATTTCAAAAAAAACTTGCCAATTCAAAAATCCTTTATACTTTTGTAAGTGATTACTCACTATTAATGGCGGATAAAAAAGAAAAAATACTGGAAGCTGCCTTGGAACTTTTTGCTAAAGATGGTTTTAAGGCCACTTCTACCAGTAAGGTTGCTCGCAAAGCTGGGGTATCAGAAGGCTTGATCTTCAGGCACTTCAATAATAAAGAAGGTTTGCTGAATGCTATCTTAAAAGAGGGAGAGGAAAAAGCCAAAATACTTTTTGCCGATGTAGTACTGGAAACAGACCCCAAATTGGTGATCGAAAAGACTTTGAACATGGGCCTCTCTATGATAGGCGATGAAGCAGCAGCTGACTTTTGGAAGCTGCAATACAAAATAAAATGGGAAACCGAACAGTACGGGGAGCATAAAATGGAACCCTTGGAAATGGCTCTTAGCAATGCCTTTACCAAGCTGGGGTACAAAGATCCGGAAATGGAAGCCAGGCTTTTTTTGCTGGTGTTAGACGGCCTGGCTACCCGTTACTATTTATCCAAAAATTTTGATGTACAGGGCGTCACCGCCTTTTTAAGATCAAAGTATAAAGTGTAAAATTTTTTTAACTCAATAAAAAGTAAGTACTCACATTTTAATTATTATCATCATGAAATCAAAACAAGTAATACTGATTACAGGTGCTTCCTCAGGAATGGGAAAACACGCTGCTCTTAAACTCATTAAAGAAGGCCATATTGTATACGGTGCGGCCCGCAGGGTAGAAAAGATGGAAGATCTGACAGAGGCCGGAGGCCATGCCTTAAAACTGGACATTATTAAAGAAACCGATTGCCGGGCCGTGGTAGATCAGATTATTAAAGAACAAGGTCACATAGATGTATTGGTCAACAATGCCGGTTACGCTATTTATGGAGCAATAGAAGATACCTCAATAGAAGATGCCCGCAGGCAGTTTGATGTCAACATTTTTGGTTTGGCGCAGTTGACCAAAATGGTATTGCCGCACATGCGTCAGCAAAGATCCGGTAAGATCATCAACATGAGCTCTATGGGTGGTAAAATGTACACCCCGCTGGGAGCCTGGTACCACGCCACCAAGCACGCTCTGGAAGGCTGGAGCGACTGTCTCCGTTTGGAAGTAAAGCAGTTTGATATTGATGTGGTTATCATAGAGCCGGGAGGTATTAATACAGAATTTGGCGAGGTAATGCTGGAACCCTTGTTAAAGCATTCAAGTGAAGGACCTTACGCTAATATGACCGAAACTATCGTGAGGAGTGTAAACGACATGTACCAAAATCAAAAAGGTTCCGACCCTTCGGTTATCACTAATTTCATTGTTAAGGCTATCCACTCCCGGAAACCCAAAACGCGATACAGAGGCGGTTATATGGCTAAGCCGGCCGTATTTATCCGTACCTTTTTAGGAGACAGAGCCTGGGACAGAATGGTGATGAGTAGAATTAAATAATGACTATAAAACAAAATAAATCATGAAAAAAGTAGCATTAATTACAGGTGCTTCAAGCGGTATTGGCAAAGAGCTGGCCCACATCCATGCCGAAAAAGGAGGTGATTTGATTATTATCGCCCGGAATGAAAGTAAACTCAATGAACTGAAATCCGAATTAGAGAGTAAGTATGGTGTTCAGGTAAAAGTGATTGCCAAAGACCTAAGCAATCCCAGTGCCCCAATAGAAATCTACAATGAAGTAACCAAGGCAGGGATTGAAGTGGAATACCTCATCAACAATGCCGGTTTTGGCGGCCGGGGAAAATTCCACGAAAGAGCCTGGGAACAGGACCTGGCCATGATCAATCTCAATGTAACAGCCCTTACGGCTTTAACAAGGCTTTTTCTTCCGGATTTTGTCAAGAGAAACAGCGGTAAGATCCTGAATGTATCCTCTACGGCCGCCTTATTGCCAGGCCCTTTGCAGGCCGTATACTATGCTACCAAAGCTTATGTAACTTCATTCAGCAATGCCCTGGCCGAAGAACTGTACGATACCAATATAACCGTTACAGTTTTAATGCCAGGCGCTACCGAAACGGAATTTGCCAAAACTTCCGGAATGGATAAAACTGATCTTTTCAACAAAACAGCCAGCGCCAGATCAGTAGCTTTAGATGGATATAATGCCATGATGGCCGGGAAACTGGATGTAATTTCTGGGCTTGGTTCTGCCCAAAAATTCATGTTTAAGTTCCTTCCGTTTATGCCCAAGAAAAGTAAGTTGAAAATGGTTAGAAATATGCAGGAAGTCAATTAAGTACACTATAAATAACTACTGGTGTCTCTGGTAGTTCCACCCAGAGGCTCCACTCTTTTAAACTGAGCTATGAAAGTAATTATCACAGGGGCTACAGGCATGATCGGTAAAGGTGTTTTGTTAGAATGCCTGGATCATCCTTCAGTTGAGAGCGTTCTTATCATCAGCCGTTCCAAAATGGATCTGAACCACCCCAAACTCAAGCAGGTCATCCATAAAGATTTTTCCGATTACAGTACTATTAAAGATCAGCTTGCGGGTTACGATGCCTGTTTTTTGTGCATGGGCGTAAGTTCTGCCGGAATGAACGAAGAAAAATACCGGGTCATTACTTATGATTATACCCTGGCCCTGGCCAGGGCCTTAAAAGAACTTAATCCCAATATGACCTGTACCTATGTTTCAGGCCAGGGCACCGATTCTTCTGAAAAGGGAAGAAGTATGTGGGCCCGAGTAAAAGGAAAAACGGAAAACGACCTGCTGAAATTGGGCTTTAAACAGGCTTATATGTACCGGTCGGGAGCCATTATCCCTTTACGGGGAATTAAGTCCAGGACAAAAGCCTACCAATTCATGTACGATTACTTTATGTGGCTGGTGAAACTGATCAAATTTCTCGCGCCAAACTCCGTAGTCAATACTACTCAAATCGGAAAGTCGATGATCAATGTAGCTCATCAGGGGTACAGTAAAACTATTCTCAACCCTGAAGACATCATAAAATCATCTGCGCTGTAAAAGCTAAAAGGTATATTGATGAGAAGTTTAAAACCAGTACTCACCAAAAGGTATAGTACTTGCCTTAAAGTATAGTTTAGTCATCCTGGGTGGTTTTGCAGAGCAAAATGGTACCTGCCTGTCGCCTGTCTACAGATAGGTAGAGCAGACAGGTCAAAGGATGGATGTACGCGTTTAGCCAGTCTTCGATACGATGCTTCGCATCACTCAGACTGAAAAGGCAAAACTAAGCGGAGAAACTAAATCTTAAAAGAGATACCGCATCAAGTGCGGCATGATAAAACGATTGTCATCGCGGCCATTTTGACTGGAGCCAGTCCTGAGCGGTCACTGAGCCTGTCGAAGTGTAGCGAAGAGCTCAATGTATCCGCGATCTCAAAATAGGTTCACCGCAAAATCTGAAGCCTCTCCCGCTGTACCACCCGTCCGTTTTCTTTGAGCAAGAGCAGGTAGGTAGCCCCGGGCAAGTCCGGTAAGCGCAGGCGGACGGGGAGCTCCACCGGCTGCTGCCATACCTTTTGGCCCTGCAGGCTGTACAGCTC